>AP017424.1:6095082-6418012 GCA_002355495.1 Streptomyces laurentii | reverse complement strand
CGGCCGGCGCGCCCTCGACCTGCTGACCGGGGACGCGCACGTCGACCTGGTCCTGATGGACGTGATGATGGCCGGCATGGACGGCTACCGGACCATCGAGGAGATCCGGCGGCTCCCCTCCCGCGCGGGCCTTCCGGTGATCGCGGTCACCGCGAAGGCGATGCCCGGCGACCGGCTGCGGGCGCTGGAGTCGGGCGCCGACGACTACCTCGCCAAGCCCGTCGACGAGGACGAGCTGATGGTCAAGATCCGTCGGCGTCTGGGGAGTTGACGACCACTCCCGCCACGCGCGTGTCATCGGCGGTCGGCTCGCCGGGGTGGCGCACCCGGACCGCGACCACGCTCGTGTCGTCGTCGGTGTCCCCCATCTCCGTCCCGAGCAGCCCGTCCACCAGCCGTTCCGGACTCCCGCCGGCCGCGAGCCGGCCCGCCGCCGCGACCAACCGGGCGAGCCCGGCCCCGATGCCGTCGTGGCGGCGCTCGACCAGGCCGTCGGTGTAGAGCAGCAAGGTGTCCCCGGCGCGCAGGGCGGTGCGCCGTTCCTCGTACGTGTACGCGGGCACGGCGCCCAGCAGGATGTCCTGCGGCGGGTCGAGCAGCCGGGCCCGGCCGTCGCGGACGAGGAGCAGGGGAAGGTGGCCGGCGCTGGACCAGACGAGTTCGCCGGACTCCGGGTCGTACAGCGCGCACACGGAGGTGGCGGTGGAGCCGTCAGTGCGCAGGGTGACCTCGTTGAGCCAGCTCATCAGCTGTCCGGGCGGGCGGCCGGTGAAGGCGAGGGCCCGTTGCGCGTTGCGCAGGGCGACCATGCCGGTGACGGAGTCGATGCCGTGCCCGGCGATGTCGCCGACGGTCACCAGGACCTTTCCGGATGGCAGCGGCAGGACGTCGTACCAGTCGCCGCCCACCTGGTACTCCTCGGCGGCGGGCCGGTAGCGGGCGGCGACGGTGAGGCCGCCGGGCAGCTCGCGCAGGGCGGTCGCCTCGGGGACGATGGCCTGCTGGAGCTGGAGCGCGAGCTGGTGGCGGAGTTCGGCCTGGTCGCGGACGGCGGTGAGGTGGTCGAAGGTGGCGGTGAGGGCGAGTTCGGTGCGCCGGGTGGCGGAGACGTCCTGGTAGACGCCGACGAAGCCGGTGACCGTGTCCTCTTCGAGCAGCGGCTCGGCCGCGACCCGTACGTGCCGTACGGAGCCCTCGGGCAGCACGATCCGCAGGACGGCCTGGGCGCCGGAGCGGCGGTCGGTCAGGGTGCGCAGCAGGTCGGTGAGCGCGTCGCCGTCCTCGCGGTGGATCCGGCCGCGCAGCGCGAGCAGCGGCAGTGCGGCCTCGTCGCGGGACATGCCGAAGAGCGCGTACGCCTGCTCGGACCACACGGTGTCGCCGCCGGTCAGGCTGTCCTGGAAGGTGGCGACGCTCTGCAGCCGGGACACCGCGCGGCCGGTGGCGATGCCCGGGTCGCTCGCCGCGTGCCACAGCACGACGGCGCGTTCGGCGCCCGCGCGCAGGACGCGTACGTCGAGCAGCGGGCCCGGCGGCGGCGCGGCCCGGCCGGGCGGCAGATGCGGGGCGTGCTGTGGATGCCGGGTGTGCCGGGCGCGCAGCACCAGCCGGGCCAGTTCGCCGTGCGTGTGCGGGAAGACCCGTTCCAGCGAGCGGTCCTCGGCGGGCGGGATGCCGCCGAGGGCGGTCTGCGCGGCCTCGTTGGCGTGTTCGAGTACGGGTTCGCCGGTCACGGTGTCGGTCCGCAGCAGCGCCCCCGGGTGCGCGAGCGCGTCCAGGACGTCGACGAGCACGGGCGCCCCAGGCTCCTCGTCGTCCGGCCGGTCGAGCACCGCCGCGGCCACGTCCATCAGGCCGCCGACCGCGCGCCGCAGGGCGGTCCCGAACGCGACCGGCCCTGGCCAGCCCACCAGGGCCACTCCGACGGTGGCCCCGCGGCGGCGCAGCGGCAGTACGGCCCGCCCGGCTCCGGGGCGGGCCCCGGGCAGCGGGGTGGGGTCGTCGGCTTCGACGGCCGGGCCGCGCCCTTCCCCTTGGGCGGCCGCGCCGAGGGCGCCCTCCATCCAGACGGGGGTGTTCTCGGCGAGGGCACCGCGGAACGGGCCCGGGGCCGCCGGCGGGATCCACTGCCAGGCCGTCGCCTCCGCCGCGCCGACGCCCGCGTGGCCGGCGAGCCGGAGGCAGCCGTCGACCGTGCGCCACAGCCACAGACTGTCGGCGCCGAGCGGCGCCAGGCCGCCTTCCAGAAGGGTGTGCACGCCGTCGCCGACGTCCTCGGCCGCCTCGGCGGCGACGGCGGTACGGCGCAGCCGGCGGGCCAGGCCGGACGGCAGCGGCTCGGGCGGGGTGACCCGCGGGTCACCGGGGGCGGCGACGCCGTTGACGACGTCCGCGGCCAGATCCTCGGCCGAAAGGCCGGTCGCGTCGGCGAGGGCGGTGAGGTGGTCGTACGCCTCGATCGTGGACAGGCCCAGCTGGGCGGCGAGCACCCCGGTGGCGAGGTCCACCAGCCGGCGGCGGGCGGTCTCGGCCCGCAACCGCCGGTTCTCGGCGGCGAGCCCGGCGAAACCGGACGTCGCCCGCGGGACGGACGCTCCCGCGGAATCGGCCACGTCGACCTCCACGTCGGCCTTCGAAAGCGGCGCTCGTTCCCCTACGGGAGTCTACTCGCGGGGCCTCGCCGGGGCCGTCCGAGCGAAGCCGGACGGGGGCGCGGGGAGAGGGGAGCGGGCGCGCGCGGAGAGGAGAGCGGGGGGCGTGCGGAGACGTGTCATCGGGGCCGACGGTCCGGCTTCGGCGGAGGGCCGGAACAGGCCGGACCCGGCCGTGCGGGGGCACGGCCGGGTCCGGGGTCGGTGGGCTGTCCTCGGAGGACAGCCGGGAGGGGCGGGTGTCAGGCGGCGGACTGCTCGTCGGCCTGGGCCCACGCGCCGTAGCCGCCGAGGAGGTCGGAGACGTCGGTGAAGCCGTGGTGGCGGAGCAGGCTGCCGCCGATGGCGGAGCGGTGGCCGCCCGCGCAGTGCACGACCAGCGGGCGGTCGGTGGGCAGCTCGCCCATCCGGTTGCGCAGCTCGGCGAGGGCGATGTGCTCGGCGCCCTCGATGAAGCCGGCGGTCTCGCGCTCGCCCTCGCCGCGGACGTCGACGACCAGCGGCGGGTTGTCACCGGCCAGGGCGTCGCGGAGCTGGGCGACGGTGAGGCGGCTGGCCGGGGCGACCTCGTCGGCCATCTCGACGAGCGCGTCCCCGGGGCTGCGCAGGTAGCCGGCCACACGGTCGAAGCCGATCCGGGCGAGGCGGGTGACGATCTCCTCCTCGCGGTTCTGCGGGGCGACGACCAGCAGTTCGTCCTTCGGGTCGAGGACGCTGCCCGCCTGCTCGGCGAACCGGCCGTCGGCGGGCACGTTGACCGCGCCGCGCAGGTGACCGGCCGCGAAGTCCTGCGGGTCGCGGGCGTCGACCACGACCGCGCCGCTGTCGCGCAGCCGGGAGAAGTCCGCCACGCGCAGCGGGCGCGGACCGGCGGCACTGTCGAAGAGTTCGCGCTGACGGCGGTTGAGGTCGGCGTCGTACGCGAAGTAGCCGGGCGCGGCGGGCTGGCCGGCGGCGACGATCGCGACGAACTCTTCCTTGCTCATCGGCGCGCAGGCGTAGTTGGTGGCGCGCTGCTGGCCGATCGTGGACTGCTTCTCCGTGGAGAGGTTCTTGCCGCAGGCCGAGCCGGCGCCGTGCGCGGGGAAGACGCGCACCTCGTCGGGCAGGCCCATCAGCTTGTTCTGCACGCTGTCGTACAGCATCCCGCCCAGCTCCTCGGCGGTCACACCGGCGGAGGCGAGCAGGTCGGGGCGGCCGACGTCGCCGATGAAGAGGGCGTCGCCCGTCAGCACACCGTACGGGACGGCGTCGGCGGCGTGTTCGTACACGAGCACGCTGATGGACTCCGGGGTGTGGCCCGGCGTCTCCATGATCTCCAGCACGACGTCGCCGAGCGCGATGCGCTCGCCGTCCGCGAGCTTGCGTATCGCGTACTCGGTCTCGGCGCGCTGCCCGTAGCCGATCCACGCGCCCGTCTCGTCGGCCATCTCCAGGTGACCGGCGACGAAGTCCGCGTGGAAGTGGGTGTTGATCACGCCGACGACCGTGAAGCCGCGGGCGCGGGCGTCCGCGAGGTACTCGGAGACATCACGACGGGGGTCGACGACAACGGCCTGGCCGGTGGTCTCGTCGGCGATCATGTACGACGCCTGGGAGAGGCAGTCGAGGTAGTACTGACTGAAGAACACGGCGGATCTCCCGTTCGCGTAGTGCGGCACGCCCGCTGGAGCGGACTCGTGACCGGCGGTCCCGGAACGTATACCCGCGCCGACCGTCGACCTCCGATACCCCCCTGGGTATCAACGCCCTCGACCGTAGACGGCCGCACCACCCGAAGTCAAATACCCCTAGGGGTATCAGTCACCTTCCTCCTGCCCCACCCACGCGTTCCGGCCATTGACCCTGACAGGGCTTACCCCTACCTTCGCCCATAGTCCTTTCTGGACTATGGAGCCGTGATCGAGCCGCGCGAAGGCCAGGGAGCCGCCATGTCACGAGCCACGCACCCCCGCACCGAGCACGGCACGGCCGATCAGACCGATCAGACCGATCCGATCACCCCCGCCGGGGCCCGCCCGGGCGTGCGCTGGGGACGGATCGCCGCCCTCGCCGTCACCGTGGTCTGCCTCGCCTACGCGCCGATCGCGATCACCGGCCTCTGGCCGTTCGCGCGCCCCGGCGCCCCCTCCCTCGGGGAGTGGCTGCTCGGCCACTCGGTCTCGCCCGAGTACGTCGCCGCCGTGTTCCGGGACCGCGCGGTCCCGTACGCCCGCAGCCTGGCCCCGCTGATCGTCCACTCGGTGATGGGCGGGCTGCTCATGCTGCTCGGCCCGGCCCAGCTGCTCACGGCGGTCCGGCGGCGGATCCGGCTGCACCGGGCCCTCGGCATCCTCTACGCCGCCGTCGTGTACGTGTCGATGGCGGGCGCCGCGCTGTACCTGGCCCGCACCCGGCCCGAGGAGGCGTTCAGCGGGGCGGCGTTCTGGATCGTGCTCGCGACGCTCCTGACCGGCACGGTCCTCAGCGTCACCTTCGGCGTGCTCACCGCCGTGAACCGGCTGCCGGATCTGCACCAGCGATGGATGCTGCTCTGCTATGCCTACCTCATGACCGCGCCCCTGCTGCGCATCGAGTGGGGCGTGCTGCCCGCGTTCTACCCGGGGCTCACGCTCCAGGACATCAACCGCGTCGCGCTCATGCACCTCGGCACGCTCGTCGTCCTCGGTGCCCTGCTCGCCTCCCGTGCGCTCGACCGGCGCGACAACCACCGGTACGTGACCGGCCGTTGGTGGCCCGCCCCGGTGCTCGTCGGCACGTACGCGGTGGCCGCGGCGGGCCTCGTGTGGCTCGGGTACGGCTTCCTGGGGCACGGTACGGAGGGGCGCCGGCTGCTGCTCGCGTACGCCGTCCCGTACGTCCTGCTCCTCGCCGTCCTGCACGTCCGCGCCCGGCGGGCGGCCCGACGCGGCGCGGTGTGGGCCCGCGAGGAGTGGCACACCCACCTGGTGGTGATGTCACTGGCGCCCGCGTTCTCGGCGGGTACGGCGGTCGTGTGCCAACGGGCCATGGGACTGGACGAGTTGACGGGTCTGACGGCGGGAGCGGGCCTCGCCTGCGGATTCCTCGCCTTCGCCGCCCACACCCTGGTCAGCGTGCGCGTGCTGTACGGGCGCGAGGCCCGGAAACGGCGAGCGGGCCGGCCGGCGGCCCGTACGGCGACGGTCGCGGCCGGCGACGGGAGCGCGTCGTGAGCGGGGCCCAGGACCGGGAGCCGATGCGGGCCGGACGCGAACTCGGCGCCGGAGTCGTCGTGTTGAGCACCGTCGTGGCGCTGATCAGCGTCGCCGTCGGCGCGCTGCTCGTCGTCGCCGCCCTCACCGGCCGCGCGGCCGGCCCCTGGGTCTCCCCCGAGGCGCTGAGCCCCGGGCTGCTCGGGGCCGCCATGCTCGGCACGTCGCCCGCCCTGCTGACGATCGGCCGGGCCGGGACCTGGGAGGAGGTCCGCACCCTGGCATGGCCGCTCACCGTGGTGCTGACCGGCCTGTTCACCGTGTCCCTGGTGAACGGCGGCGACCTGCGGGTGGTGACCGGCGGGCCCATCCTCCTCGTCATGTTCAGCCTGGGCTGGGTCGCGACGCTCGCGCTGCTCGCCGCCGGCGCGCTGGTGGCCCTGGCCCTCCAGTACCGCGTCCCGGCCGGGCCGCCCACGCCCCGTACCACACCGCTGCCCGCGTGGTCGAAGCCGCTGCTCGCGCTCCTCGGCGCGGGCTGGTCCGGGGCGGGCGCGGGACTGCTCGTGGCACCCGGGTTCTGGGGCGCGCTCGTCCCCTGGCAGGTGAACCGCGCCGACGCCCACGGTCTCGGGGTGTGGGCGCTCGCACTGGGCGCCGGGGTGCTCGGTTCGCTCGCGGAGGACGATCTGGCCCGGCTCCGGCCTGCCCTGCTCGCCCTCCCCGGGGTCTCGCTGGCCGCCGGCGTCGTGCTCGCCGTCCGCGCGCCGGACGTCGACTGGTCCTCGGGTGCCGCGTGGTGCCTGGCCGGCCTGGTCGCCGGCCTCCTGGTGACGGGGGTCTCGGGCCATCTGCTGCTGACCCGCCACCGCGCGACCGCGTCCGCGCCCGCCTCCCCTTCCGCGCCGCTGTCCGGCTGAGGTCCCCGTAGGTCCCCGTACAGTCGGACGCGGGGCCCGGCGCCTCGGCGGGCGGGGCGCGCCCCGTCGCGGCGTGTACGGTCGCGGCATGCCTGACGTCCGGTTGACCACGCCCTCGTTCCTGGTGCTCGGCATCGTCGACACGCTCGGCGAGGCCAGCCCGTACGACGTGAAGGTGGAGGCCGCGCGCACGGTCGCGCCGTTCTGGTCGGTCCCGCACGCGCAGGTGTACGCGCAGTGCGACCGACTTCTGGCGGCGGGGCTGCTCACCGAGGTACGGCGCGAGGGCGGGCGCGGGCGCCGGCTGCTGCGGGTCACCGAGGAGGGGACGCGGGCGCTGCGCGGATGGCTGGAAGACACCGCGTTCGTACCGGTCGAGGCGCGCGAACGCGGCATCCTGAAGCTCTGGTTCGGGGCCCGCCCCGGGCCCCACGCCCCGGTCCAGATCGGGGCGCACACCCGCACCCTGGAGGAGTACGAGGAACTGGCCGCGACGGTGGGCGAGTTGATCACCCGCGGACAGCGCGAGGCCCTGGAGTTCGGCATCCGCTACGAACGGATGATGGTCGACTTCTGGCGCTGGGTCGCCGACCGGGACCCGGGCGACGACCCTGACGGCGACCCCGGCGACGCCCCGGGCCGGGACCCCGGCCCGGACCCCGGCGACGAGGCTTGACCGGGGTGCGTGGTCTCAGGAGCGGGCGCTGTCCGCCGCCTCGGCGAGGATGCGGGCGAGTTCGCGGGGACGGGTGGTCATGGGCCAGTGGCCGGAGTCGATGTCGGCGTACTCGATGCGGGTGGCCTGCGTGAGCTCCGGGCTGAGGCCCTGGGCGATCCACTCCTTGACCTGGGCCGGGGTGTACTCGGGGCAGACGAGCAGCAGCGGCATGTCGAAGCGGCGCTCGTCGGTCAGCCGCAGCACGCCCCGGGCGACGCCCTCGGGCACCGGGTGGGCGCCCGCGGCGAGCCGGTCGCGGGTCGGCTGGTCGAGGTCGGCGGAGTCGGGACCCTCGAAGGCGGCCCAGCCCGGGAAGGGCATGACGCCGTCCTCGATCGCGAAGAAGTCGGCGTAGGCGCTGCCGTCGGCGGCCGGGTAGCCGCCGACGAGAGCGACCTTGGCCACCTTCTCCGGGCGCGCGTCGGCCGCCAGCCACGCCAGGTTCGACGCGGCGGAGTGCCCCACGACCAGGACCTTTCCGGGGGCCGCGTCGACGGCGGCGAGGACGGTCGCCACCTGGTCGGCGAGGGTCGCGGAGGTGTCGCCGTCGCCCTGGCCGGGGAGGTCGAGCGCCACGGGGCGGTGGCCGAGCGCGGTCAGCTCGGGCACGACCTCGTCCCAGGCGGATCCGTCGAGCCACAGGCCGGCGATGAGCAGGATGTCCATGTCGCGTTCTCCCGGAGTGCGTACCGTTCTGGCCGGGGCACGCTATCCGGAGGGTCTGACATCACCGGGTCGGACGAGGCCGCCGCCCTCCCGAGTCCCCTCGCATCCCTCGACTTCCCGTGTTCAGCGGGCGTCCCGCGCTCCGGCGGTCTTCGCCGCGACGACGAAGGCGCGGATCAGGTCGTGGTCCTTCACTCCGGGGGCGGACTCGACGCCGCTGGAGACGTCGACGCCCCAGGGGAGGGCCTGTCCGATGGCCTCGGCGACGTTGTCCGGGGTGAGGCCGCCCGCGAGCAGCCAGGTTCCCTCGGGGCGCGCGGTGTCGAGGAGGGACAGGTCCCAGCGGGTGCCGGACCCGGCGTCGGACGAGTCGAGCAGCAGGACGTCCTCGCGGTAGGCGCCGATCCGGGTGTCCGGCCGGTCCTTCAGGGAGGTCGCGCGCCACAGGCGGGGGAAGACGTCGAAGGCCTCCGCGAAGTCCCGCTCGCCGTAGGCTGTTCCGTGCAACTGGAGGGCGCCGAAACCTAGTTCGCGGGCGATTCCGGCGGCCTCGGCGGCGGGCGTGTCGTTGACGACGAGGACCGAAAGCACCTCGGAGGGGACGTGCGCGGCGAGCCGCGCCACCTGGTCCCGGGCGAGTCCGCGCACGCTGGTCCCGCTGATCACCAGCCCGATCGCGTCGGCTCCGGCCGCGGCGGCCACGTCGATGTCGGCGGTCGTGGCGAGCCCGCACACCTTGACGAACACTGTCTCTCCTCCGCTGCCCCGCGTCCCGTGCCCGCCGCTCCCCGGTGGGGCGACGGCCCGGCCGAGCCTACCGCCGCCGGGAAGAGGCCCGGACCGGCCCGGAACTCAAGGCCGAAGCTCAGGGCCGGGTCAGCACCAGGACGCCGTACCGCTCGACGACGGGCGACGGCCGGTCCGCCGGTTCGGCCCGGGTGTCCGCGGCGAGGCGGCGCAGTCCGGCGGCGGACTCCGCCTCCGTCAGCCGGGCGAACTTCGACTGCGGCCGGGTCGTCATCCGTTCGTGGAAGTCGCGCAGACCGCGGGTGACGGGCCGTGCGGGCCCGGTCGGGCAGATGGTGGACCACCCGGGCGTTGCCGCGTTCATGGACGTCCGCCAGCCGCTCGTCGTCGTGGTCCCGGACGACGGGCCGCGGGGCCGCAGCCGGACGCGTGTTCCCGTCCATGCCGGTAATCCTCACTCCGGCGCGAACTCGCCCGCAAGAAGGCCCCGTTCAGCGGGAGAGCGGGGCCTCGCGGGCGATCCGGGACAGCTTCTCGGGGTTGCGTACCGCGTAGAGACCGGTGACCAGGCCCGCCTCGACGCGCAGCGCGAGGACGGTGTCGGTCTCGCCGTCGGCCCGCATGATCAGCGCCGGGCGGCCGTTGATCTGGGCCGGCCGCAAGGTGGCGAGCGTGGCGAGCCGGCCGAGGACGGCGATCACCCGGTCGGCGCCGACGACGGGTTCGAGCGCGGCCCTGACGACCCCGCCGCCGTCGGTCAGCAGCACCACGTCGGGGGCGATCAGATCGCACAGCCCTTGCAGGTCGCCGGTCTCGACCGCCGTACGGAACGCGTCGATCACCCCGCGGGTCTCGGCCGCCGACACCTCCCCGCGCGGGCGGCGCGCGGCGACGTGGGACCGCGCCCGGTGGGCGATCTGCCGGACGGCGGCCGGGGACTTGTCGACGGCGGCCGCGATCTCGTCGTACTCCAGGCCGAAGACCTCGCGCAGCACGAACACCGCCCGCTCGGTCGGCAGCAGCGTCTCCAGGACCAGCATCATCGCCATCGAGACGCTGTCGGCCAGTTCAACGTCCTCGGCGACGTCGGGTGCGGTGAGCAGCGGCTCGGGCAGCCAGGGGCCGACGTACGACTCCTTGCGCCGGGCGAGGGTGCGCAGCCGGGTGAGCGCGAGGCGGGTGGCGATCCGTACCAGGTACGCGCGCCGCTCCCGTACGGCGGACACGTCGACGCCCGTCCACTTCAGCCAGGTCTCCTGGAGGATGTCCTCGGCGTCGGCGGCCGAGCCGAGCAGCTCGTAGGCGATGGTGAAGAGGAGGTTCCGGTGGGTGACGAAGGCGTCGGTGGCCGGATCGGTCCCGCCGCCCGGTTCCTCTCGCCGCCGCTCCCCCGGCCCTACGCCGTGTTCCTCGTGGTCCGTCACCGGCCGCTCCTCTCGGTTCGCGCTCGTGCGCGCGCTGATCCGTGTCACGGGCACAGGACGCCGGCCGGGGCCGCCGTGTGACAGACCGGCCCCGGCGCGGGGAGACTCACAGGTCCCCGGGATTCCCGAAGTCGTCGGAATCCAGCTCCGGTTCCGGTCCCGGCTCCGTTCCCGATTCCGGCTCCAATCCCGGCTCCGGTCCCCGTCCCCGTCCCGATTCCGGCTCCGCGTCCGTCTCGTACGCGTCGAGGGCGTACGGGTGGACGTACCGTTCCTCGCCGAACGGGGCGAACCAGCCGTCCGCCCCGCTCTCGGCTCCGGCCCGGCGGCGGGGGTGCGGGCCGGGGCCGCCGGCCTGCCGGACGTGGGCGCCGAAGCGGTCGAGGGCCGTCGCGACGGCGTCGTCGAGGAGTCCGTACAAGTCGAGGGCGACACGGGCCTGTTCGAGCAGGAAGTGCAGGACGAGTTCCTCGGCGGGGCAGCCGAGGCGGCGGAAACTCCCGTCGGTGAAGCGGGTGGTGAGCGCGACGGCGGTCACCAGGAAGCGGCGCGCGAAGAGTTCGTCGTAGCGGGCCCGGGGGCGGACGGGCAGCCGGTCCAGGTGCCAGAGGTGGCTCTCGCAGGAGGCGACGTCGGTGTCCTCCTCCGCCAGCGCCTGCACGTCGTCGTACAGCTCGTCGATGAGGACCTCGGCGGCGTGCACGAGGGCGCCGGCGGCCAGCGCGGCGGTGTCCTCGGGCGCACCGAAGACGGCCGGGTCGAAGGCGTGCAACCGGAAGGCCATGGAACGGAGTTCGGCCTCGGGGTCGGGGGCCTCCTCCAGGACGTCCGCCCAGAGGTCGGCGTCCTCGTCGTATCCGGTGCCGTCCGCGCCGTCGCCCTCGCCGAGGCCGGCGAGGTCCCACGGGTCGCGGTCGTCGTCCACGCCCCGGAAGCCGCCCGCACCACCCGTACCGCCCGTACCGCCGCGCCCGTCGAGGGAGGCGAGGACGTCGAGCACGTCGAACCCCTCGCCGTCCTCCGTGCGCGGGGTGCGCCAGGGCCGCGGGGTCTGCGGCCCGATCGCGGGCCGGCCGGCGTGCCGGGCCCGGCGCAGCGCCGGGTCGCTGGGCGGGGCGCCGGGCCCGTCGGCGGCGGCCAGGCTCTGCTGCGCGAGGCCGGTGTGCAGCCGGACCTCGCTGCTCAGCACCAGCCAGCCGGCCAGGGGTTCGACGCGGTCCAGCACCTCCTGGGTCACGGCTCCCGCCGCGTCCTCGGCGGTCTCCAGGGTGGGTGCCCCGACGTTCACGGTCAGCACGGCGCCGCCGGGGTGGGCGGCGACGGTCACGTCGAAGACGTCGACCGCGACGCCGTCGGGGCCCTCGACCCCGGCGACCGAGTCGAAGCCCCGCTCGAGGAGGACGACGGCGCCGAACCGGCCGAGCGCGTCGAGCTCGGCGGCGCCGTCCGGTATGCACGTTTCCACGGTCACCACGTACGTCACGACGGCAAGCGTGCCAGGTCCGCCGGGGCGGATCGAGGGGATCGGGAAAACCTCTCGAAAACGGGCGGGCGGCCTCCGCTGTGACCGGCCCGGGATGCCCGACCCGCCGCCCGTCCGGGCGAATCGCGTCAAAGGCCCGTCAGAAGCGCGTCAGGGCAGGTCCGGGAGGTGTCCGGGGCGGGCAGGGTGACGGAGGACGGCCCCGGCGCGCCCGGCGCGGGGCGTCCGTTCCCGGGAGGAACACCATGGTCACCACCCTGTACGCGTGCGGAGACGACCCCGAGCCCTGCGAACGGGTGCCGGCCGGACGGCTGTACGTACCCGTCCGGCCGGCCGCTCACGGGTGCGCGGTACGACTGTTCCGTACGCCGGTCGGACGGCGGACGGCGGTCGCGTTCACCACCCCCGGGCGGCTGCGGGCCGTCCTCGGCGCCGGGCACGCCTGGGCGCCGCTGGCCGTCCCGGCCCTGCGGGCCCTCGTCGCGCCGCTGGGCGTCGACGCGCTGATCGTCGACCCCGTCCTCACCGCCCCGGCGCCCGCACCGGTCCCCGCGCCGGCCGCGCCTCCCGCCCAGGCGCCCCGCCCCGACCGACCCGACCGGCCCACTCGGCCCGCGCAACCCGACCGGCCCGCCCGCCCTGTCCGTCCCGTACGGCCCGCCGCCGTACCGGCCCGGTGAAGGGGAGCGCCGCCGTCATGACCGTCACCCCTCTCCCGCCCCTTCCTCTCTCTCCCACCGCGCCCGAACGTCCCCAGGACCAGGACGAGGGCCTGTCCGTCTGGCCCGCCTCGGCCGTCGACCGCCCGGACGGCCGGCTCACCGTCGCCGGCGTCGCGCTCGACGAGATCGCCGAACGTCACGGCACCCCGGTCTACGTCCTCGACGAGGACGAGGTGCGCGGACGCTGCCGCCGCTACCGCGACGCCTTCCCCGAGGCCGACGTGCACTACGCCGCCAAGGCGTTCCTGTGCCGGGCGCTCGCGCACTGGGTCGAGGAGGAGGGCCTGGGCCTGGACGTGTGCTCCGCCGGGGAGCTGGAACTCGCCGTCACCACCGGCTTCCCGCCCGACCGGATCCTGCTGCACGGCAACGCCAAGTCGCCCGAGGACCTGCGGACGGCGCTGCGCCTCGGCGTCGGCCGGATCGTCATCGACAGCCCGGCCGAGATCGCCCGGATCGCCGCCGCCGTCCCGCCGGGCTCCGAGCAGAAGGTGATGCTGCGGGTCACGCCCGGCATCGGCGCGGGCGGCCACGCCAAAATCCGCACCGGGTCCGAGGGGCAGAAGTTCGGGCTGTCGCTGCGCGACGGGCACGCCCAGCACGCCGTCGCCCGGGTCCTCGGCCAGCCGCGGCTGCGGCTGACCGGGCTGCACTGCCACCTCGGCTCGCAGATCACCACCGTCAAGCCGTATCTGGCGGCGGTGCGCCGGCTCGTCGGTCTGATGGCCCGGACGCGCGATCTGTACGGAGTGGTGCTGCCCGAGCTGGATCTGGGCGGCGGCCACGGGGTCGCGTACCGCCCCGGCGACCCGGTCCTCGATCCGGCGGCGCTGGCCCACCGGGTGCGGGTGGAGCTGATCGAGAGCTGCGCGGGCGCGGGGCTGCCGGTGCCGCGCCTGATCATCGAGCCGGGGCGGGCGATCGTCGGTCCGGCCGGGGTCGCCGTCTACCGGGTGCTCGCGGTGAAGGCGACGGCCGCGCGGGTGTTCGTGGCGGTCGACGGCGGGATGAGCGACAACCCGCGCCCGGCGCTGTACGGGGTGCGGTACGCGCCCCGGCTGATCGGCCGGCGCGGGGCGGCGGAGCGGGTGGCGACGACGGTCGCGGGGCGGCACTGCGAGGCGGGGGACGTCCTGGCGGAGAACGTGCCGCTGCCGGCCGACGTCCGTCCGGGTGATCTGCTGGCCGTGCCGGTGGCGGGCGCGTACCACCTGTCGATGGCGTCCTCGTACAACCTGGTCGGCCGCCCGCCGGTGGTCGCGGTGTCGGCGGGCACGAGCCGGCCGCTCGTCCGCCGGGAGACGCTGGAGGACCTGCGGGCGCGTGACGTGGGTCTCTGAGACGGGCGGGGCACCGGGGTCACGGGGGTCACGGACGGGCGTCGGGGCGCGGCGGGCGGAAGGCGAACGGGGGCACCAAATCAGCCATTACCGACGGAATCCGCCACATCGCACCCCGTGTCCAGGACCACAGTCCGCCCCCCTGCCGCACATCCGAAGGGTCGGGTTAGCATATGAGCACTGCCTAGCTCGAAAGTTGCACTGTGACTGTCAACGAGGACTCGTTCACAAACTGGAAGCACCGCGAGGAAATCGCGGAGTCCATGATTCCGATCATCGGGAAGCTGCACCGAGAGCAGGACGTCACGGTCCTTCTTCACAGCCGCTCCCTGGTCAACAAGTCGGTCGTCAGCATCCTGAAGACGCACCGGTTCGCCCGGCAGATCGACGGCGAGGAGCTCTCGGTCACCGAGACCATGCCGTTCCTGGAGGCGCTGACCACTCTGGACCTCGGTCCTTCCCAGATCGACATCGGCATGCTCGCCGCCACCTACAAGGCGGACGACCGCGGTCTGTCGGTCGCGGACTTCACCGCCGAGGCCGTCGCGGGTGCCACCGGTGCCGCGAAGCTGGAGCGTGGCGAGGGCCGCGATGTGGTCCTGTACGGCTTCGGCCGTATCGGCCGCCTGGTCGCCCGCCTGCTCATCGAGAAGGCCGGCTCCGGCAACGGCCTGCGGCTGCGCGCCATCGTCGTGCGCGGCGGTGGCGAGCAGGACCTGGTGAAGCGCGCCTCGCTGCTGCGGCGCGACTCGATCCACGGTCAGTTCCAGGGCACGATCACCGTCGACGAGGCGAGCAGCTCGATCGTCGCCAACGGCAACACGATCCGGGTGATCTACGCCAACGACCCGTCCGAGGTCGACTACACGGCGTACGGCATCCAGAACGCGATCCTGATCGACAACACCGGCAAGTGGCGCGACCGCGAGGGTCTGTCGAAGCACCTGCGTCCGGGCGTCGACAAGGTCGTCCTGACGGCCCCCGGCAAGGGCGACGTCCCGAACATCGTGCACGGTGTCAACCACGACACGATCAAGCCGGACGAGCGCATCCTGTCCTGCGCCTCCTGCACCACCAACGCGATCGTCCCGCCGCTCAAGGCCATGGACGACGAGTACGGTGTGCTGCGCGGTCACGTGGAGACCGTCCACTCGTTCACGAACGACCAGAACCTGCTGGACAACTACCACAAGGCCGACCGTCGCGGTCGTTCCGCGCCGCTCAACATGGTCATCACGGAGACGGGTGCCGCCTCCGCCGTGGCCAAGGCGCTGCCCGAGCTGAAGGCGCCGATCACCGGCAGCTCGATCCGCGTCCCCGTCCCGGACGTCTCGATCGCCATCCTGAGCCTGCGTCTGGGCCGCGAGACCACCCGCGAGGAGGTCCTGGAGTACCTGCGCGACGTCTCGCTGCACTCGCCGCTGAAGCGCCAGATCGACTTCACCACGGCCCCCGACGCGGTCTCGATGGACTTCGTCGGCTCGCGTCACGCCTCGATCGTCGACGCCGGCGCGACCAAGGTCGACGGCGACAACGCGATCCTGTACCTGTGGTACGACAACGAGTTCGGCTACTCGTGCCAGGTCATCCGCGTCGTCCAGCAGGTCTCGGGCGTCGCCTACCCGACCTTCCCGGCTCCGGCGGCCTGATCACAGGAAGCCCGAACCGGTTCCGGCACAGCGCGGAATCACGCACCGAACGGCGGTGGGGTACTCCCCACCGCCGTTCGGCGTTTCCCGGGAACTCCCCGTCAGGCTGGTACGTTCTACACCTCCGTAGAAGCAACCGACATCGGGAGTACAGCGACATGGCCCTCTGGGACCGCATCAAGGAATCCGCGTCGACGATGCAGACGCAGCTGGTCGCCAAGAAGAACGATCTGAAGTCCGGGGCCTTCCGTGACGCTTCGATGGCGATGTGCGCGCTGGTCGCGGCCGCGGACGGCACCATCGACCCGTCCGAGCGCCGCCGCGTCGCCCAGCTCATCGCCACCAACGAGGTGCTGCAGAACTTCGACGCGATCGACCTCCAGCGCCGCTTCGACGCCAACCTCGACAAGCTGACCGCCGACTTCGACTTCGGCAAGGTGAGCGTGCTCCAGGAGATCGCCAAGGCGAAGAAGAAGCCGGCCGAGGCGCGCGCGGTCGTGCAGATCGGCATCGTCATCGGCGGCGCCGACGGCGACTTCGACAAGACCGAGCAGGCCGTGGTGCGCGAGGCGTGCTTCACCCTCGACCTGCCGCCGCACGAGTTCGACCTGTAGTCACCTGCCGCTACGGGGGCCGCGCCGTCACGCCAGGGGCGTGGCGGCGGCGCGCAGGAGCAGGAAGAGCGTGACGGCCGAGTTCGCCGAGGACAGTGCCGAGACCGTCGCACCCGCCGCCGCGCCCCAGACGGCGAGGCCGGTCGCCGTGCTGGGCGGCGGCCAGGCGAGGCCGGGCGCGGCGGGCTCGGGCCCGAGCAGGGCGGCGACCCGGCGCGGCACCGGGCCCGCTCCCCCGCCCGAGGCCGCCGGAAGCGTGGCGGCCGGGGCCGGGGCGGAGATCAGCGCCGCCCGGCCGATCGCGCGGGCGACCGTACGGCGGCTGCCGACCGCGTCGGCCGCCGCCTCGTCGGCCCAGCGTTCGGCGGTGTAGGTGACGGCGGTCCGCAGCGGGCGCAGGAACGGGTTGGCTCGGGCCGCGAGCTCGACGGCGAGCAGATGCCGGTGGTGGCGGGCCTTCAGATGGGCCCGCTCGTGCGCGAACAGCGCCCGGCGTTCGGCGGAGCCGAGCGCGCCGAGCAGCCCGGCGCTGACCACCACCCGGTCACGGCCGCGGCGCCGGCCCGGCAGCGCGTAGGCGTACGGCACGGGGTCGGGCAGCACCGCGACCGGCCGGCCCGGCAGCCCGGACAGGGCCCGCTCGACCCGGCGCCGTACCCGCAGATGCCGGACGAGCGCGTGCGCGCAGCCGAGGACCACGGCCCCGAGGGCGGGGATCGCGAGGCGCCCGGCGATCTCGTCGTACGGCACGGCGGCCCGTACCTCCGGATCGGACCAGCCGTCCGGCAGCGGGTTGCCCGGGAGCTGCGCGGTGCCGACGACCATGAGCAGCATCAGGCAGAGGGTGCTGCACAGGGCGAGGACGACGGCGAAGCCGGTGAGCAGCCGGGTGGCGGTACGCGGATGCAGCCGGTGCTCGGCGAGCCGGGCGACCGGCCAGGCGCTCAGCGGGAGCAGCAGCGGAAGGAAGACGAAGACTCCCATGCCCGCTAGTCTCCGCCCTCCCGCGGGCCGCCCGTTCTCTCTTCGCCCTCGTCGCCGAGGAGTTCACGCAGCAGTCGCTCGTCGTTCGGCGAGAGCGCGGTGACGAAGCTGGCGAGGACGGCCTTGCGGTCGGATTCGGCGTCGAGGACCTTGCGCATGCGCAGCGCGGCGAGACCGGACTCGTCGGCGACGGCGGTCCAGACGAAGGACCGGCCGGCGCGCTCGCGGGCGACGGCGCCCTTGACGTGCAGCCGGGTCAGGATGGTGATGACCGTGGTGTAGGCGAGTCCGCCGTCGAGGTGCTCCTGGACCCAGACCACGGGGACGGGGGCGGGGGCGTTCTTCAGCACGGCGAGCACCTGGGCTTCCAGCTCGCCCTGGCCGCGCCTGCGCGGGGCGGGTTCCACCCCGCCCACGCCGCTTCGGTCCGTCACGCCGTCACCCTCTCCCGGCCCCCTGCCGGCCCTGCGCCGGTCCGCCCCGTCGGCGCGGTGCCGTTCCCGCGCTGTGCGCGCCCCGGTCCGCTTCCGTCCAGTCCTTCATCCTACTGATCGGTTCGGCGGGGGACACCCGGGCGGGGTGCGGGCTCGGGCGTGACTCTGAGAGGCACCTTTCCGTCCCGGACATCCGCTATGACTCCTGTGGCGCACCCGCATTTCGCCGCCGCGGTCCTCGTATGACCCCCGGGGTGGGTACGGCGTACCGCCGACTCACGGCACCCGGGCCCGGATCGACCCTGACTTGACGGACTTACTCCGCGGGAACGTTCCCTCTCCGGGGCAGCCGCGCCCCGCACACCGCGCACCCGTAGTGGTCGTCCCGTACGAGGTTCAGCGCGGCGCACGCGGGCGCGGCCCCGTCGTGGAGACCACCAGCCACGGGCGCAGATCCGGGACGCCCGGCCCGGAGAGCAGGACGAGGGCCGCGTGGGGCGGGGTGAGGGCGTCCACGGTGACGCTCCGGTAGCGGTGGATGCGCTCGACCGTGAGCCTGCCGCCGTCGAGCCGGTCCCCCGTCCGCACCACTCCGCCCACGCAGCGCACGACGCACCGCGCCCTGTCCGGGCCGTCGTCCTCGATCTCGTGGATCTGGAGCTGCCCGTCGACCCCCCTGTCGCGCATGGGAGCACCTTAGCCACTAGCATCGTGGCACTGAGTGTGTTTTGCTGAGGGTACTCAGTGCCAAGACGTGTCGCGTGCCATCCGCGCCACGCCAACGCACCGCATCACATCGCATCGCTAGGGGAGCTCCCGATCATGTCCAAGGACTTCGACCTGTATCGCCTGTCCGAGGAGCACGAGATGCTCCGGGAGACGGTCCGTTCGCTGGCGGAGGCGAAGATCGCTCCGTTCGCCGCCGCGGTGGACGAGGAGGGCCGGTTCCCGCAGGAGGCGCTGGACGCGCTGGTGGCGGCGGATCTGCACGCGGTGCACGTGCCCGAGTCGTACGGCGGTGCGGGTGCGGACGCGCTGGCGACGGTGATCGTGATCGAGGAGGTCGCGCGTGCCTGCGGTTCGTCGTCGCTGATCCCGGCGGTGAACAAGCTGGGTTCGCTGCCGGTGATCCTGTCGGGCTCGGAGGAGCTGAAGGCGAAGTACCTGGGCCCGCTGGCGGCCGGTGAGGCGATGTTCTCCTACGCGCTGTCGGAGCCGGAGGCGGGTTCGGACGCGGCGGGCATGAAGACCCGCGCGGTGCGCGACGGGGACTTCTGGGTCCTCAACGGTGTGAAGCGGTGGATCACCAACGCCGGGGTGTCGGAGTACTACACGGTGATGGCCGTCACCGACCCGGAGAAGCGTTCCAAGGGCATCAGCGCCTTCGTCGTGGAGAAGTCCGACGAGGGGGTGTCGTTCGGCGCGCCGGAGAAGAAGCTCGGCATCAAGGGCTCCCCGACCCGCGAGGTCTACTTCGACAACGTCCGCATCCCCGCGGACCGGATGATCGGCGCCGAGGGCACCGGCTTCGCCACCGCGATGAAGACCCTCGACCACACCCGCATCACCATCGCCGCCCAGGCCCTCGGCATCGCCCAGGGCGCCCTCGACTACGCCAAGGGCTACGTCAAGGAGCGCAAGCAGTTCGGCAAGCCCATCGCCGACTTCCAGGGCGTGCAGTTCATGCTCGCCGACATGGCCATGAAGCTGGAGGCCGCCCGCCAGCTCACCTACGCCGCCGCCGCCAAGAGCGAGCGGGTCGAGGGCGACCTCACCTTCTTCGGCGCCGCCGCCAAGTGCTTCGCCTCCGACGTCGCCATGGACGTCACCACCGACGCCGTCCAGCTCCTCGGCGGCTACGGCTACACCCGCGACTACCCCGTCGAGCGCATGATGCGCGACGCCAAGATCACCCAGATCTACGAAGGCACCAACCAGGTCCAGCGCATCGTCATGGCCCGCAACCTCCCGTAACCACCCGCCCGTTGAAAGGAGACAGGCCGTGACCCTGAAGATCGCTGTCTGTGTGAAGTACGTTCCCGACGCCACCGGCGACCGCGGTTTCGCCGACGACCTGACCACCGACCGTGAGGACGTCGACGGCCTCCTCTCGGAGCTCGACGAGTACGCGGTCGAGCAGGCGCTCCGGATCTCCGAGGAGGCGGACGACGCCGAGGTCACCGTCATCACGGTCGGCCCGGACGACGCCAAGGACGCGCTGCGCAAGGCGCTGTCGATGGGCGCCGACAAGGCCGTCCACGTCAACGACGAGGACATCCACGGCACCGACGTCATGGGCACCTCCGCGATCCTCGCCAAGACCCTGGAGAAGACCGGTTTCGACCTGGTCGTCTGCGGCATGGCGTCGACGGACGGCGCGATGGGCGTGCTGCCCGCGCTGCTCGCCGAGCGGCTGGGCCTGCCCCAGATGTCGCTGCTGTCCGAGGTCTCGGTCGAGGACGGCCTGGTGAAGGGCCGCCGTGACGGCGACGCCGCCAGCGAGCGGCTGCAGGCCCCGCTGCCGGCCGTCGTGTCGGTCACCGACCAGTCGGGCGAGGCTCGTTACCCGTCCTTCAAGGGCATCATGGCCGCCAAGAAGAAGCCGGTCGAGGAGCTCGACCTGGACGACCTCGGCATCGACGCCGACGAGGTCGGTCTCGCGAACGCGTGGACCCTCGTCGACTCGGTCGCGGCGCGCCCGGCCCGTACCCAGGGCACGATCGTCACGGACGAGGGCGACGGCGGCAAGCAGCTCGCCGTGTTCCTGTCCGGCCAGAAGTTCATCTGATCCACCCCACCGTCACCATCCCTCAGGAGCAAGGAATCATGGCTGAGATCCTGGTTCTCGTGGACCACGCCGACGGTGCGGTCCGCAAGCCGGCCCTCGAACTGCTCACGCTGGCCCGCCGGCTCGGCGAGCCGACCGCGGTCGTCCTCGGCGCCGGCGAGGCCGCCGCCTCGATCGCCGCGACGGCCGGCGAGTACGGCGCGGCGACCGTGTACGTCGCGGACGCCGCCGAGTTCACCGAGCAGCTCGTCGTGCCGAAGGTCGACGCGCTCACCCAGATCGCGAAGGACAAGGGCGTCGCCGCCGTCCTCGTGACCTCGTCCGGCGAGGGCAAGGAGATCGCCGCACGCGTGGCCCTCCGCCTCGGCTCCGGTCTGATCACGGACGCGGTGGAGCTGGAGGCCGGCGAGAACGGCCCGGTCGCCACCCAGTCGGTGTTCGCCGCCTCGTACCAGGTGAAGTCGACCGTCTCGCACGGCGTGCCGGTCATCACCGTCAAGCCCAACTCGGCCGCCCCGGAGGCCGCTCCGGCCGCCGGCGCCGTCGAGAACGTGTCGGTCGCCTTCACCGGCAACGCCGCCACGGTCGTCTCGCGCACCCCGCGCGTCTCCACCGGCCGCCCCGAGCTGACCGAGTCGGCGATCGTCGTCTCCGGCGGCCGCGGCGTCGGCGCGGCCGAGGGCTTCGAGGTCGTCGAGAAGCTGGCCGACTCGCTCGGCGCGGCCGTCGGCGCCTCCCGCGCCGCGGTGGACGCCGGCTGGTACCCGCACTCCAACCAAGTCGGCCAGACCGGCAAGCAGGTCTCGCCGCAGCTGTACATCGCGGCGGGCATCTCCGGCGCGATCCAGCACCGGGCGGGCATGCAGACGTCGAAGACGATCGTGGCCGTCAACAAGGACCCGGAGGCCCCGATCTTCGACCTGGTCGACTACGGCGTGGTCGGCGACCTGTTCGCCGTCCTGCCGCAGCTGACGGACGAGATCGGCGCCCGCTGACCCGATCGAGGGTGAGCGGATAGGCCGGTAAGACGGAAGGGGCGTGTGGCACTCTGTGCCACACGCCCCTTCCGTCGTGCTCAGTACCAGGTGTCGATCGTGGCCTCTTCGCAGAGCCGGACGACCGGCCTGCGGCCCGGGACGACGGGGTCCTGCGCGAGCCGGACCCGGACCCCGGGACGTACCGCGTGCGGCGGGCCGTCGACCCGGCAGCGCACCACGAACCCCTCGGCCATGTGCACCGGCCAGAGGTCGGACTGGGCGGCGCTGACCCCGCGCCGTACCGAGATCACGCCCTCCCCCGTGCTGAGTTCGGGCGCCAGGTCGGTGGAGCCGCAGGTCGGACAGAGCAGGCGCTGGAAGGCGATGGTGTTGCACCAGCGGCAGCGCTGGAAGTAGAGCTCGGACTCGTCGGCCGAGACATCGGCCAGGACGGCGCTGGTTCCGTTCGGCAGGCCCGTGGATCCGGTGGGGAACACGACACTTCTCCTTGCACTGGGCGGCTCAACCATGCACGGCGCAAAGATATGGCACTGAGTGCCAGTAAATAAAGACCTGAGTTCCCTCATGTGACGATACTGAGATCCCCGGGAGTCCGAGGAGCCGCAGGAGCCTTGTCCGTCCCTGGAGTTCCAGGGGATCGGGGAGCCAAGGGATCCGAGGGCCTGGGATATCCGGGCCCTGGAACGTCTCAGTCCTCGCCGAGGCTCGCCTCCACCTCGCGCACCACACGCCACATCGGCGTGGACCGCTTGGCGATCACGACGACCACGTCGTCCGGCTCCCGCTCGCCGGCCGCCCCCGGGCCCGCGCCGCCGGGTACGGCGTCCGGGTGCCAGGTGTCCCGGACGAACTCCAGGGCCCGGTCCACCTCGGCCAGCGGGTCGCCCTCGCCGCCCGAGCGCAGCCAGTGCCGCAGGGCGTGGTTGTGGGCGGCGACGACGGCCGCGGCCAGGACGTTGGCCCGCAGGGTGCCGTCGCGGCGGTCGGCGAACCGGGTGCGCAGGTAGTCGCCGAGGGTCTTCTCGTACCGCCACACGACGGAGAGTTCGTACGTGCGCAGCCCGGTGACCTCGCGGGTGAGGCGGTAGCGCTGGACGGAGAAGGTGGGGTTCTCGGCGTACATCCGCATGACGAGCCGGGTGGCCTCGCAGACCCGGAGCAGCGGGTCGTCGCCGTCCTCGCTCGCGGCGAGGAACTCGGTCATGTCGGCGAGGCTCTGTTCGTGGTCGGGGAAGACCACGTCCTCCTTCGACGGGAAGTACCGGAAGAACGACCTCCGGCCGACCCCGGCCGTGCGGACGATGTCGTCGATCGTCGTCTGCTCGTAGCCGCGCTCCAGGAAGAGCTGGAAGGCCGCCGCGACGAGGGAGTCACGCATCGAGGGCTTGGCGGGGTGGCTGGTCATGTCCCGAACCTAGCACTCGGATCCCTCGCACGACGGCACTAGGTGCCACGAATGGATCTTGGTCCGCTGTGGCGCGTCCGGGGCCCGGACGGGTCAGCGGGCGGCCATGCGCAGGGCGCCGTCCATCCGGATCGTCTCGCCGTTGAGGTAGTCGTGCTCGGCGATCATGGTGACCAGGCGGGCGTACTCGTCGGGGCGGGCGAGCCGCTGCGGGAAGGTGACGCCCGCCGCGAGGCCGGCCCGGATCTCCTCGCTGAACCCGGCCATCATCGGGGTGTCGACGATGCCGGGGGCGACGGTGACGACCCGGATGCCGTACTGCGCGAGGTCGCGGGCCGCGGTGATGGTCATGCCCGCGACGCCCGCCTTGGAGGCGGCGTACGCGATCTGCCCGACCTGGCCCTCGAAGGCGGCGATGGAGGCGGTGTTGACGACCAGGCCACGCTGCCCGTTCTCGTCCGGCTCGCGGCGGGCGATGGCCTCGGCGGCGAGCCGCATCACGTTGAACGTACCGACCAGGTTGACGTCGAGGACCGTACGGAACAGCTCCAGGTCGTGCGGGCCCTTGCGGCCGAGCAGCCGCGCGGAGGGCGCGATCCCGGCGCAGTTGACGGCGAGCCGCAGCTCGGCGCCGTCCTCGTCGATCCGGGCGAGCGCGGCCCGTACCTGCTCCTCGTCGGTGACGTCCGCCGCGATCAGGGTGACCCCGTCGGCCGGGGCGGCGGCACCGGCGACCGCCTTGTCGAGGTCCAGCCCGTAGACGGTGGTGCCCTTCGCGGCGAGCGCGGCGGCGGTGGCCGCCCCGAGCCCCGAAGCGGCACCGGTGACGAGCGCGGCGGAACCTGCGATGTCCATGGATCTCCTCGTACGTACCCCGGCGGCGGGTGTCGGGCCGCCGGATGGAGTGGATGGCCCGCCCGCCGCGCCTTGTGGGCGGTGCGGTCACGGGACCGAAGACCGGGCACGGTCGACGCCACAGCCTATCGACCGGCCCTGGCCCGCCAACTCCCCGGCGGCGGCACCGATCTCCACGTACGGGGTGAAGCCGCGTGGCCGGCCTTGCGGTGCGCGTGACACCGTCCCCGGGGCCCGGGCGCGGCGGGCATCTGCTTCGATACGTCGTCATGATCCGTGTCTGGCTCCTGCCCGCCGCTCTCGTGCTCTGCGGCGCCCTCGCCGCCTCCTCGCTGTTCCTCGGCGATACGAGCCTGCCCTCCCCCGTCATCCCGGTGCTGTTCCTGCTGCTCGCCTACGTGGAGTCGCCGCTGGTGTTCCCCCGCCCCACGGGGGCGGCGGAGGCGCGGCGGCGCAGCGAGGCCGACGGGCGCCCGGTGATCTACTGGCGGCCCACCTGTACGTACTGCCTGCGGCTGCGCCTCCGGCTGGGCCGTACCGCCCGCCGGGCCTACTGGGTCGACATCTGGCGCGACCCGGAGGGCGCGGCGGTGGTGCGGGCGGCGAACGGCGGGAACGAGACCGTCCCGACGGTCGTGGTCGCGGGCCGGCCGCACACCAACCCCGACCCGGCGTGGGTACGCGCCCGACTCACCGCGCACCCGGGCGGCGACGTCCGGGACGCCGCCTGAGATCCCTTCCCCTGAGCGGACTTCTCGTCGATGATGGCGGCGTGGCTCACCGCATCACCGCTCTTCTCACGGTCGCCGGCGTTGTCGCCGGCACGCTGTTCCTGGCCGCCTCCATCGACGCGTTCCGGGCCGGGGGCCCGGCCCTGTGGCTCGTCGCCGGGGGGACGGTCTTCCTCGGCACCGTCCTCGTACGCGTGCGCGACATCCGCCGCGCGCGCCCGCGCGTGGTGGACGGGAACTGACCGGCCGACGGCCGCGCGCCGGGCCGGGTCATGGTGCACCAGCCGGAGCACGAGGCGCTCGCCGGGAAGGACGACGTGTCGGAGGCAGACGTACGCACGGACGGGGAGCCTGCTGTGGACGCTGAAGGGAAGGCCGACGCGGACGCACAGGCGAACGCGGAGACACCCGGCATCCACACGGCCACGCTCCAATGGCGAGACCAGGGGCCCTTGTTCGCCACCCGGGCCGACGCGACCGGCCTGGCGTATCTACGTGGGCTGATCACGGGCGAGGCCGTCGCGCCGCCCGTCGCGCAGGTCCTCGGGATCGAGGTCGTCAAGGCCGACCCCGGGACGGTCCGGTTCACCATGCCGGTCCAGGACCACTTCACGAACCATCTGGGATTCCTCGCCGGCGGCATCCTGTCCACCGTCGTGGACGCGGCGCTCGGCTGCGCGGTCCTCTCCGCCGTCCCCGCGGACAAGGACATCGTCACCCTCGACCTGAACGTGGACTTCCTGCGCCCGGTGCGCGAGATCGCCGGGCCGGTCACGGTCGATGCCGAGGTCGTGCATCTGGGGCGCAACCGGGGTCTGGCGTCCTGCCGGGTCGTGGACGCCGACGGCCGGCTGTGCGCGGTGGGCAAGAGCAGCTGCCTGATCCGCGACAAGGCCCCGGGCGGGGCGTGATCCGCCCTTGAACCCCGTCCGTGAGACCTCGTCCCGGAGGTGGGGCCGTACGCGGGGGTGAGCGGGCGTGGTGGTGGGGGGGCGGGCCCGATTCCCTCACTCGATCGCAAGTGGCTCCTAGTCCACCTGGCCTCACGTGACGCGGTGACGGTGGACATCCGTGCTTCCATCTCGCCAGGGGGCCCACATGACGGCGGACGGCCGACAGGAGAACTCCCCATGACCCCTGGCGATGAGGCGATCACGTGCCCGTTCGACTACAGCAAGGCACTGGATTTTGATCCCGCTCTCGCGGGCCTGATGGACCTCGAGACCCTGACCCGCTTCCGTCTGCCGTACGGCGACGCCGAGGCGTGGCTGGTCACCGGCTTCGACGGGGTCCGCCAGGTGACCACCGACCAGCGTTTCAGCCGGGCGGGGATCATCGGCACCGACTACCCGAGGCTGACCCCGGAGCCCATCGTGTCCCCGGAGTCGGTCAATGTGATGGACCCTCCGCACAGCAGCCGGGTGCGGCACCTCGCGTCGCAGGCCTTCACCCCGCAGCGCGTGGAGGCGATGAAGGACACGATCGTACGGCTCGCCGACGACTTGCTCGACGAGATGGCCGCACGGGGGCAGCCGGCGGACCTGGTGCGTCATCTGTCGGACCCGTTCCCGCGGCAGACGATCTTCCACCTGCTCGGCATCCCCCGGGACGACTGGCCGCGGATGCAGGCGTATGTGCACCAGCTGCTCGCCACCGGACCCGAGACGCGTGAGACCGCCGCGAAGGCCAAGGCCGAACTGCGGTCGTACTTCGGCGCCTTGGTCGAACAGCGGCGGCGCTCGCCCGGGAAGGACCTCATCAGCGCGCTGGCCGCCGCCAGGGAGGGTGACGACGTCTTCGACGACCAGGAACTGGCCGTCATGGCACTGACGTTGACCCTCAGCGGCCAGGACACGGTCACCTGCCAGATCAGCAACATCGCCTATCTCCTGCTGAGCCGCCTCGAGTTGATGGAACGCCTCCGGGACCGGCCCGGGAGCCTGCCGGAGGTCCTGGAGGAGCTGCTCCGCTACATCCCCTTCCGCAAGGGCGTCGGCATCCCCCGGGTGGCGCGGGAGGACATCGAGATGGACGGGACGCGGATCCGGGCGGGAGACTTCGTCCACGTCTCCTACCTGACGGCGAACCGCGACCCTGAGCGCTTCCCGGACCCGCACGCCATCGACCTCGACCGCCCCTCCGCCCCGTTCATGACCTTCGGCTGGGGCGGCCACCGCTGCATCGCGGTCCCCCTGGCCATGGCGGAACTGGAAGCGGCCTTCGGTCGCCTGCTGGAACGCTTCCCGACCCTGCGCCTGGCCGTCCCCCCGGAAAAGGTCCGCTGGGACACGGAGACGATCCGCCGCTTCCCCCTCGAACTCCCGGTGGCCTGGTAACCCCGGTCCGCTACTTCTCCGTGGTGATCAGCCCGCGGCTGATCACCAGGCGCTGGATCTGATTCGTCCCCTCGAAGATCTGCATGATCGAAGAGGGGTCGTCGGTTGCCGCAGGTCAGAGACCCTCTATGACCTCTGCCCTGCGACGCACCGGAAACCGGCGGATGCATTCCAGTGCCTCCGGATGCAGGCCGATGCACCCCTCAAGATCATCTCCCACTCAACGCAAGCGCCGCCGCTCGACGAGCGGGGGCGCGGGACGCTGGATGGAGAGGTGGCAGTAGTTCCCAGCGCCACTACAGGTGCATCAAGGCCACGGCAGCTTCAGGCTGGCGTTGGAGGCCGCCATCACGGGGGGCACGTGTGTCAGGTCGCTCGGCCCGCCGGGCCTCCTTACCCGCGCGAGTACTCGGTGGCAGTCTCATGTCTCTCACTCCATCTCGCATATGAGTTCCCCCCTCCGCGCCATGCCGACCCGGACTGGTATCGACCGGAGGCAAACGCTCCGCATGGGCATCAGACCGCGCGGCCTGGCTTGAAGACGCGCCTGGCGGATGACTTCACCCTGACGAGTGATTGCACCGGTGGCAGAACCCCGGGGGACGTGGTCCAACTCCTTCTGGCGGGCCCCGGACGGAGAGTCCGGGGCCCGCTGCCGTCGCCTGAGTGTGTCGCGGTACTGAGGTGGAGGCCGGCGCCGGCCTGGAAGCCGGCCCCACGAAGAGGACCCGGCCGGGACGGTCTGTAGGGTCGGCAGCCCACTTCCTCGGGCTCCTTCGTGCGAGCCCGAGGTTCAGGCCCGGCCGATGCGTTCCAGGAGCGCCTGGGTACGTGCCTCCAGCACCTTCTCCGCGTCGGGGGTGATGGTGGAGAGGGCCACCATGGCGGTCACGATGACGTCCGCGAGTTCCTTCTCCACGTCCGTCCAGGTGTGGCTTGCGCCCTTTCGCGGGTTGGCTCCGAGCGCCCCCGTGATGGCCTCGGAGGCTTCACCGAACTCCTCCCCGATCTTGAGGACCCGAAGCAGCCGTACGTCACCGGCCGCGGCCTGGCCCTCGTCATCCAGCCACTTCCGCAGCTGGGTCACGCCGTCCCACGTGGTGTCCACGTCGATCTCCGTTCTTGTCGTTCAGGTGGTCAGAAAAGCGCCGGCGTCAGGGCCTCGCCCCGGGCCGGGTCTCACACGTCCAGCGGTGCCGTGGCGGCGAGCGCCAGGGAGACCGTCAGCGCGGAGTGGTCGGTGAGCCGGTCCTCGTTGGTACGCGGCTCGTGCACGTACCGGCAGCCCTCCACGCTCGCCGCGAGGGGCCCGGAGACGTGGGCGTGGTCGTAGCGGTAGCCGTCGCCGGTGCGCCCCACCCAGGAGTACTCCAGGGCGTCCGGGGCCAGGAACCGGAAGGCGTCCCGATACCCGGCCGCACCGAGGCCGGTGTAGAACGCGTACTCCCATTCCTGGAAGATCCGGTATCGCGGGACGTGAGCGGGTTCCAGGATGTTGAAGTCCCCGAGGACCAGGCGGCGGCCGACAACCCCGGTGGGGAGGACGGCGGCCAGGCCCTCCAGAAACCGGCGCTTCCTGGTGATCTTCGCCTCCGTGGCGTCCCGGGACGGCACGTATACCCCGACGACCTCCAGCGGGCCCGTGCTCGTCTCGACGGTCACGGCGGCCACCCGGTGCGGGAGGTAGTCCACGGGCAGCGGGAGCGGGCTCGTGGCGAGGCGGGACACGATCATCACGCCCCGTTCCCGGGTGCCCTGCGGCGGCCGGGGGAAGTTCACCGAGTACCCGGCCCCCTCGAACCGCTCGGCCAGGAACTCACACCCCGCGCTGCGCGCCGTCTCCGTGAGCACGAGCACCGGCTCCGGCCGCTGCGCCAGGTACCGGAGCTGTCGCTCCGCGCGCTCCCGGGACGGGTTGTTGAGGTTGAACGTCAACACGTCCAGCATCGGTCGGGTCCTTCCGGAGTCGGGTGATCGCGGCGACGGTCAGGCGGGCGACCTCTTCGGCCGGCGTCTCGGTGGCGTCCAGGTCCAAGACGCGATGCCCTTTACCCCGCAGGAACTTACCGGCCTCGGCGAAGTAGGCGCATTCCACAAGGCTGGAGTCCTCGGCGCGTTCGTACCGGGAGTGCGCGCCCCTCGCGGTCAGCCGGGCCTCGATCACCTCCGGGTCGCCGCTGACCATCACGGTCAGGTCCGGCTGGACCTGCCGCTCGTTGAGGAGCCACACGAACTCGCGGTCCACGCCGTCCATGCATTGGAGCGCCAGGCTGCTGGCGATGTACCGGTCGCAGACCACGACGTCCCCGCGCTCCAGCGCCGGCTGGATCGTCTCGCCGTGCTTGAACCGGTCGGCGGCGACAAGGCACGCCATCGCCTCGCCCTGGTAGTCGTCCGTGCCGTGCCGCGCGAGGTTGCCTAAGGCGGTGTCCGTGGGCTCCCGGGTCGCCAGCACGGGCACACCCTCCGCCCCGAGGAGGCGGGCGACCAGAGCCGTGACGGTCGACTTCCCGACTCCGCCCGGGCCCTCGATGGCGACCAGAAGGCCGCGGCCGGCGATCACGAGACACCGACCACGGGCAGGACGCGGGTCTGACGCGGGACCACGGGGCACTGTTCGGTGTCCACGGCGCCAATCCGCTCGCCGGCGGCCACCACGGCGGCCGGGCAGCCCTTCCCGCACGAGGGCGACAGGGAGCACGCGCCGCACGTCGAGTTGCCCCCGAGGTCCCACCGGTCGGAGAACTTCCCGTACGCGGCCAGGCGGGCCGCGATGTCGTCGTGCTGCCAGACGTTGCCCACGAGGAAGTCGGAGTCCGGGTGCTGGGAGGCCGTCGTCCGGGCCGCGAACACGAGGTACGGGCAGATCGCCACACCGCCGTCCGTGAAGACGTAGACGATGGTCCCGGCCTCGCAGCCGGCCAGCGGCTTGTCCTCGTTGGGGAACCGGATGTTCACCAGCTCCACGTCCTCCCCGAACGGCTCGGTGAGGGCGGCGATCTCCCGCATCTGCTCATCCGGGGTACGCAGCTTCCCCTGTGCCTTCCTCGACTGGCCGCGCCCCATGTTCCCGAGCGGGTTCATCAGCACGTACTTTGCGCCCTGCTCCCGCGCGAACCTGACCAGGTCCCGGTACTCCCGATCCTCGGCCAAGCTGTTCGGCGTGCACAGCAGGCCTTGGAGGATGCCGGCGGCGGCGAACCTCCTGACGGTGTCCACGGTCTCCGCGAAGCACCCGGGCAGGCCACGGAACACGGAGTGGGACTCCTCGGAGAACCCGTCCAGCGACACGTTCATGTGGGCGTCCAGCTCCACCAGGGCGGAGATCTGCTCATCGCTGCACATGGTGCCGTTGGTGCACACGCCAACGGACATGCCAGCCTCACGGAACGCGGCGATGATCTCCAGGAGGTCTGGGTGCATGAACGGCTCGCCGCCGGTGATGGTCACCCGCGTGACGCGGGCCTCCGCGAGCTGGGGAACCAACTGCTCCCGGATCTTCTCCAGCGGCATATAGGTGCCGCGCTTCGTCGCCGTCACAAAGCAGTGGGCGCACAGCGCATTGCACGGCTCGCAGATCTGGACGAGAGCCTTCCGGTGCGGGTGGTCCACGGTCGTACGGAAGTAGCACGAGGCGGCCTGCTCGCCGCCGCTCAGGATGGGGCGCGCGCTCAAGAGCGTTCTCCCTTACTCGCTGGGTGGTGTCCGGCCGTCCTGGGCCAGGTGGCGGGCCGCCCTTGCCGTCACAGCAGGAGCGGCGCCGCGCTCGGGACCTCCGACGTCAGCCGGCGGATGGTGCCCCGGCCAGGGTGGAGTCCGGCCAGGGCGGTCGTGCCCTGCCCCAGGCCCAGATACGTCCACGGCCGCGGGCAGGTGGTTGAGGCCCCGGCCGGCCGGTGGGGGACTGCAAGCCGGCCGGGGCGGTCTGAGGGGTCAGCGGCGCAGGAACACGCCGAGGCAGAGCACCGCGAGGAGCGCAGCCAGCACGAGCACGTACAGCCACTGCGCGGCCCGACCGTTCATCGCGGCACCTCCGGGGTGCGGCGGCGGCCGCGGCCGTCGTAGCAGCTCCGGCACTCGTACGTACTCCACCCGGGGCCGCACATCTGCGGTGTGAAGGCGACGAGTTCGGCGTCCCGGGTCGCGGCGCCGCACTCGTGGCACACGGCCACCGGGCCGAGCGCGCCCGCGTCCTCCAGTGAGCCGATGACCGTCTCGACCGCGCGGCGCAGCACGCCAGGGTCGGTGAACGGCCGCTCGGCCGCCGGTGGGTGGAGCCAGGGCATCCCGGGCATGCCCTTGAGGCCGGGGACGAGGAGGCGTTCTCCCGGCTCGGTCGGGAGTACGCCGGCGGCGGTCGCGTCCGGCCAGTCGTCGGCGCCTCCCGGCGGAAGCGGCCACACGATGTGGCACAGGCCAAGGTCTTCGAATGCCGGGCCGCCCTGGGCGCCCAGGGCGCCCAGGGCGCCGAGGACGAGGTGGCTCCAGTGCGAGAGGACGCGTACGGCGCTCCAGCGCTCATCCACACCCATCAGGGCGGAGCGCGTGCTCGGGGCAGGGAGGTAGGGCGGTGTGCGGTCGGCAATCATCGGGCGCCCACCCCCGCGAGCCCCGCGCGCTCGGCTTCGGCCCGGAGGTCGACCGGCCGGCAGCCGTCCAGCTCCACCACGGCCTGTCGGGCCAGGACGCGGGTGATGTACGGATCCTCGTAAGCGACTTGTACGCGCGGGTCGACGGGGACCAGGTGGTCACCGATCGAGGCATGAAGAACCCCGAGGACACCCCACGGTCGGACCGTGGGGACCCGGGCCGCGGCCATGCCCTCCAGGAGGTGCGGGCACGAGCGCGCAGACTCCCACGCGCATTCCAGATGCACCGGAGGGTGGGGCGTGCGCTCGCCGTCCTCGATCGGCCCGGCGGTCCCCGCCCTGCTGGACGCGCCCACGACGAACAGCGTCCCGCCCTCCCGGGCAGCCTCGGTGCCGGTCTGCAGGAAGCAGACCTGACACAGCAGCCGGCGCATGGCGAGGCGCTGCCGGGCGGGGTGGACCCCGCCGAGCTCCGGGACGCCCTTGTCCCGGGCCAGGGACCACACGCGCCACAGCGCGCCACGATGCCGCTGGGACGCGTCGAACAGCGGGTCGGCATACGAGATCCGGCCGCCCCGCAGATACACCGCCGGGGTGACCTCCCACTCGCCCTCCCATGTGGCGACCGCCGGCACGGGCAGCCCCCGGTAGACCGGGCGACACTTCCAACTCATCCACAGATCCTTCGGGATGGGCCCGCACCCGGCCGTCTCGGGACGGTCCGGCCGGGTGCGGGAGTCAAGAGGCCGCAAGCTGATCGCGGCGGCTATGGTGCGCGCGGGCAAGCTCTTCAAGACGCTCGACGCACGGCTCGCAGACGTAGAACGGGGCGGCGCCGGCATCCTGGCTGTGACGGGGCCGAGCCACATCACTGGCCGTTCGTCGCTCTCGCAGCGCCAGCACAGTCCGGAGACCCAGATGCGCTTACCCACCGGACGGCCCCTCGCGGATGATGCCGAGGCACACGGCGCCGAGGATCACCAGGACCACGGCCCAGTAGATGGCCTCGCCAGCCGACGGCCTCACCGGCCAGCCCCGCCGGTCTCCAGCAGGACCCACACGTGCTTGCCCCACCCGAGCGGGTCCACGCCCCACCGGCCACCGCAGAGGGCGTCGACGGTCGCCAGCCCTCGGCCGGACTCCTCGTGCGCTCCGGGCTCGTGAAGCTCCGGCAGCGCGCGGGAGCGGTCGACGACGGCGATCCGCACGAGGTCCGGCTGGACGCGGGCGACCGTGACCAGGATCCGGCTGTAGCGGGCGTGCAGGGCCGCGTTCCCCACCAGTTCGCTGACGATCAGGCACGCGTCGGTCTCGGCGCTCTCCAGCCCCCAGGAGCGGAGCGCCGCGGACACCAGGCGTCGTGCGGCGCCAGCGGACTCCGGCCGCCGCTCCAGGTGCCGACTGAACACCTCCTCGACCGGCTCGCAGGGCGACGTCCGCGTGGCCTCGACCACGCTCGGGCTGCTGATGCTGGTCACGACGGCTCACCACCCGCAGCGATCCGCTCCCGGCCCCGGCGCACGATCCCCTTCAGCCGGGCCGGTGTGCAGAGGCGCATGTGGCGGTCCGGCGGGATGACCCACCACGGACCCTCTCCGCACGGTGCAAGCACCTCGGGGGCCGGGACGAGGAGTTCCGCGCGGGCAGGGAGCACGACCACGCTCGGCTCCCGCCAGTCGGACGCGGCCGAGGGCAGCAGCGCGGTGTACCCGCCCTCCTGCCGGAAGCCGACGGGCCCGTAGAAGACGGGCCCGTCCAGGAGGCTGGCGAGCACCGGCGCGCAGTCCTCGGGACTGGCGGCCTCGCATGCCGCGTGCACGACTTCGGCCGGGACCGAGACTGCGGTGTACCAGGCGCCCGGCCGGAGCATCGCCGCCCCGGCATTCGCCCACCGCTCTTCCGCGGCCTCCCTCGACGGCGCGGACTCAAGGAGCCATTGACCGGAGACGAGGCGACGCTCAGCAGGGGGCGCCACGACGGAACGGGGAAGATGGCCTGAATCCCCATCAGGCCGAGAGTTCGTGCTCGACATCCGTGCACTCCCAAGGTGGGTCGATCGGGAGAACACACCTTGGGCCTGTTCAATCGCGCTGTGCCATGACTGCCCCGCGACGAAATTGACAGCCAATCACCGCTTGGGAGTGAAGTCCGCGCTCTGGTCACTGCGAAGGTATGAAAACGCCCTCGCCCGGCAGCACGGCGCCACTACGTTGGGCCCGGAGGTGGTACCCGTGCCGCGCAGCGACGGAAGGCGTACGGCAGCCCGCGCGATCGTGGGACGTGCCCAAGCCGCCAGCTGGACCGGCTGGGAGACGTCCGTCGCCATCGCCGCCGAGACCGGGTGCGGCCTGCTCCAGGCGCACCGTCTCGCCCGCGGCTGGACCCTGGCCGAGGCCCGGCAGCACCTGGCCGAGGTAGGCACCCGCGTCTCGGTGCAGCAGCTCTCCGGCTGGGAGACAGGACGTGGCCGCCCCAGCGAGGACAACCTTGACTGTCTGTGCCGCCTGTACGAGACCCGCCCTGACCGACTGGGCTACGGGCACGACTACACCCCAAGCGCAGAAGCTGCTTCCTCGCCCGCCACCGCACCCCTGCCGGGCGCCTCCGCCCGGCATGACGCCGCCCCGGAGACGAACGACGTCCGGCTCGTCTCCCTCACGGCCCTTCGCACCAGCGCTGCCGCTCTGCTCGCCGGCGGAGTACCCGAGACCACCCTCGACCAGCTGGAGCGGCGCGCGTCCGAGCACGGCCACGAGTACCAGATTCTCCCGCCATCCGAACTGCTGGCCGGCTCCGTCGAGGACTTCCGGGCAGTCAAGGCGCTGCTCGCGGGCCGCCAGTCCGCCGATGTCCGCGCGCGGCTCTGCCGGGTCGGCGCACAACTCGCGGGTACCACTGGCATGGCCCTGGTCGCGCTCGGCGATCACCGCGAGGCGAGGGCCTGGTACCACCTCGGGCAACTCCTCGCAGAAGAGACCGGAGACCGTGGCCTCCGAGCGTGGCTGTTGGCCAGAGAAGCCGTGATCCCCTTCTACTTCGGCGCTCCCGCCGCCGCCCTCGCGCTCGCCGAGCGGGCCCGCCTCGTCGCCGGCTCCACAGTGTGTGCAACAGCGGCATGGGCGCCGGCTCTTGAGGCGCGGGCGCTCGCGAGGATGGGGCGCGGACGGGAAGCACAGGACGCGCTCGCGCTCGCCCAAACGGCGTTCGCCCGGCTCCGCGCCGAGGACATCGCCGACATGGCGTACGGGTACACCGAGAAACAACTGACCTGGCACATCGGAAGCATGTGGACGACGCTCGGCGACACCCGCCGGGCTCAGGCCGCACTACAACGGGCCCGCACCCTGTACGCGCCCACCGAGTACCTGGACCAGGCGCTGATCTCAATGGATGAGGCGCAGAGCCTCGTCTCGGTCGGCGAGGTGTCGGTTGCGTGCCGGTCGACGGAGAGCGTGCTGCTCGGCCTGCCGCCGGCTCACCTGACCGGCATCGTGGTCTCCCGGGCCCGGGAGGTGGTGGCGGCGATCCCGATGTGTGCGGCCGGCACAGCGCCGGTGCGGGACCTGCGCGAGCTGATCGCCTCGGTCCCGGAGCTCACTGCGGGCGGCGCGCCAGCAGCTGAAGCAGCCCCGTGACGGCGACCCCGGCGACGATGGCGCGGTCGTCGATCATCTGCTGCACCTCGTCCAGGGGCCGCCACTCGATGCGGTCGGCCTCGTGAGTGTCGACTGGGTCCGCGACGGGCCGGGCGTTCCGCGCGAGGTAGACGTGGTGCACTGCGTCGCTCATGCCGCCGATCGGCTCGATGTACGCGAGGGGCGTGAGGTCGTCCGGCTGGATCTCGTAGCCGGTCTCCTCCAGGACTTCGCGGACGGCAGCGGCCTCCGAGGTCTCGCCGTCCTCGACGATCCCGCTCGGGATCTCCCACGACCAGGTGTCGGTGGCGAAGCGGTGGCGCCACATCAGCAGCACGTTCGAAGCATCGTCGAGGAGGACGACGGCGGCGACCGGCGCCAGCCGGATCAGGTGGTGCTCGTACCGGGCGCACCCGGGTGGCTCGACGTCGACGAGTTCGAGGCGCACCCAGGGGCTGGTGTAGACGGGGCGCGATCCGTGCACGGTCCACTGGCTCATGGCTGCCAGCCTCGCACAGCGATACGGCCCGCTCGCAGGCGTGCGTACGAAAACACGAAAGCCAGGCCGCAGGGGTGGGGTGGAGTACGCGGCCGGGCTCCTCGCAATGCCGCTGGGGAAGCGTATCCTGCACGCGCCCCGGGGAGTGGGCCGCGCGGCGCATCTCAGTCTCTCGCATGCAGGGGCTTACATGCACGCAGACACCGAGATTCGGCCCAGGAAGTCCGCCGAGGGCGCTCGGGCGTCGCCTGCGCCCGAGCTTCCTCGGCGGGCGCAGGGCATCCTGGGCATATGGGCAGTGCGCCGATCGTCGTGCATCCGCCCTCCCCTCGTGTTTGAGTCGGAGGTTTTTTCGGTAGATCTCCGCCTCGATCGACCCGTGGTCGCGCCCGCTTCCTACAGGCTGCGGCTCGATTTGGCATCGCTGGCCGCAGTGTCGGGAGCGAGCGAATTGCCTAAGAACCTCCTGCCCAGGACAACTAGGGCGTTTCCTTCGGTCATCTGACCGTTGGTTGGTATGTCGTCAAGGAGGACGGGGTGCGGACATCGGGAGCCCAAGTGCCGCACGGGGACGAGGTGTTGGAGCTGAACGAGTAGCTTGGACTGCTGCGAGGCGCCGTCTCACGAGGAGGCGGAGCAAATTGGGGGAAGTGTGGCGAACAGGGACAATCAGCAGATGGCCTGGTTCTTCTTTGGGATGGCCGCAGGATTTGTCCTGCTTGCCAAGATGCGCAGGGCTGTACCCCACGAGCAGCCGATGAAGTTCGTGGTGGTCGTCGGCACGATGGCCGCCGCCGGGCTCCTCTTCGGAGCGATCGGCACCCACCTACACGACGAGGTTGCCCAGGAAAAGATCTCCCGGGCAACGTACTGGTCGACGGTATTCGGCATCGCCGTAGCGTCGTTCACGCTTCTGGGGATCACCGGCTTGGATGACCTTCTTGCCTTGTTTGACAAGGCTGACTAGATATATTGCCCCGGGAGGCTGTGGACGGCTGATGGAGGTCTCGGCTGAGGGATCTTGAAATGGGTGAGGGCCTTCTGGTGGCCGTACTTTGTCCACCTGACAAATGCGAGGGTCCGATGTCGTCGATCCGCTGTCAGCATCGGGGCATGAAACCCAACCGGTACATCACCGCTCTAGCGCTGATAGCGGGCGCTTTTGCCGGCGCTGCGTCCCCAGCCGGAGCAGCGTCTCCCTCACCACAAGCGGCAGCAAGCTACCCCTGCTGGGCGTACACGTTCAGCCACTGGGGCACGCCGACCGCCGGTTCGCAGTGCCAGGCGGGAACAGTGAGTTGGCAGCACCGTGCTGTCGCGAAGTTCTCAAAACGCGGAAGCAACCCCATCACGATCTACGGCCCGTGGGTAGGCGCAAATACGAAATCGTATGCGTACTCCCCCGGCCCCGGATACTTCATCGTCGAGAACTGGGTGGAGCAGGAACTCGGCTGACCTCACCGTCCAGCCTCACGGGCCCGGTGTTTCCGAAAGTATGGCCAGGCGCCAACACGCGCAGCCCGCCGTGACCTTCCGGTGACCGGCATGGCCAGGGCCTGGTCGGGGCAGACCACAGCCACCCCGACCAGAGCCCGACCACCGGGGCCGACGTACCCCGACCATGCCGGCCGGGCCGCGGGTCTCATCACGCCTACCCGCCTGGCCAGGGTCGTGGTCGGGGCGTTCCGGCGCGTGCCTGGCCGTCGCCGCCGACGTCGCGCGGCTGGTATTCACCGCGCCCCGGGGCGGCCGGCTCCTCATCGGCGGCGAGTTCTACAGCGACACGTTCCACCCGATCGTGGACGGTCACGCCCCTGAGCCGAGCAGCCGGGGGCACGCAGCTCGGCCGGGCATCCGGCCGGTGCTCGGCGTAGCGAGCATGACTCCTCACGGCCTGCGCCACTCCAACAAGGTGTGGCTGGACGAGGACGGCCACCCGAGGGTGGCCGTCGAGGAGCGGATGGGGCGCGAGGCCCGAAGGGACGTACTCCCACTCGACGCTCGGCATGGAACTCAAGATCGCTGCGAGCCTGGAGCGCATGTGGTGGGAGCCTGTGAGACCTGTGATCGACTCCCGGAAGTTCGGGCCGATCCCTTCGGGAGAAGAAGTTGAAAACTTGATCTCCCGAAATTCTCCCAAACGGCGCCCCAGGCGGCACGCGAAGCGCTCGACAGCAGAGCCTCAGGGTTGAGCCACGCTCCCCTTAACCCCCAGCGGCCTGCTACTTCTCCGTGGTGATCAGCCCGCGGCTGATGACCAGGCGCTGGATCTGGTTGGTGCCCTCGAAGATCTGCATGATCTTGGCTTCGCGCATGTAGCGCTCCACCGGGAAGTCGCGGGTGTAGCCGTATCCGCCGAGGACCTGGACCGCGTCCGTGGTGACCTTCATCGCGGCGTCGGTGGCGATGAGCTTGGCCGCGCTGGCCTGGCGGCTGAAGGGGCGGCCGAGGTCGCGGCGGCGGGCGGCGTCGAGGTAGGTGGCGCGGGCCGCGTCGACGGCGGCGGCCATGTCGGCGAGGAGGAAGCCGAGGCCCTGGTGGTCGATGATCTTCCGGCCGAAGGTGGTGCGCTCGTTGGCGTAGGCGACGGCGGCGCTCAGCGCGGCCTGGGCGACGCCGGTGGCGCAGGCGGCGATGCCGAGCCGGCCGGAGTCGAGGGCACTGAAGGCGATCTGGAGGCCCTGGCCCTCGGAGCCGATGCGCCGGTCGGCGTCGACGAGGGCGCCGTCCCAGTAGGCGGAGGTGGTGGGCACGGCCTGGAGGCCCATCTTGCGCTCGGGCTTCCCGAAGCTCAGGCCCTCGGTGGCGCCGGGGGCGAGGAAGCAGGAGACGCCGCGGTTGCCGGCGCCGGTGCGGGCGAAGAGGGAGTAGAAGTCGGCCTTGCCGCCATGGGTGATCCAGGCCTTGGTGCCGGTGATCCGGTACGCGGTGCCGTCCGCGGTCGCCTCCGCCTTGCAGCTGAGCGAGGCGGCGTCGGAGCCGGCCTGCGGCTCGGAGAGGCTGTAGCCGCCGATCCGCCGGCCTTCGAGCATCCCGGGCAGCCAGCGCTCCTTCTGCTCCGCTGTGCCGAAGGCGTACAGCGGGTGGCAGGCGAGGGTGTGGACGCTGGTGGCGACGGCGACCGCGGCCCAGCGTGCCGCCAGCTCCTCCAGGACCTGGAGGTAGACCTCGTACGGCTGGCCACCGCCGCCGTGCTCCTCGGGGTACGCGAGGCCGAGCAGCCCGGCCCGGCCGAGGGTCGCGAAGAGGCCCTCGGGGTACGTCTCCGCGGCCTCGTGGGCGTCCACGCGCGGGGCCAGCTCCTTGTCGGCGATCTCCCGCGCGAGAGCGAGGAGGTCCGCCGCCTCGGGGGTGGGAAGCAGGCGGTCGACGTCCATGGCGACTCCATCACGGCGCAGAGGGTGAGCTACGAAACGGTACCGAGAGGGGTACGTCAGTACCGGTCAGCGTAGCGCAGAAGGATCTCCCCGTAACCCCCCGACCTGCGCGACCGGCATACTGGTCAGGTGATCGAGACCCCGGCCGCCGGCCCCCGCCACACGGGGCGCGGCGCCGCCCGCCGCACCGAGCTGTTCGAGGAGCTGGTGGCGCTACTGGTCGACGAGGGCTTCGCCCGGTTCACCCTGGACGACCTGGCCGCCCGGCTGCACTGCTCCAAGCGCACCCTCTACGGCCTCGCGGGCAGCAAGGAGCAGCTGGTCCGGGCCGCCGTGGTGCACTTCTTCCGGCGCGCCACCGGACGGGTCGAGGCGGCCGTCTCCGCCGAGTCCGACCCCGCCGGGCGGCTGGCCGCCTATCTGCGCGCGGTCTCCGCCGAACTCGCCCCGGTCTCCCCGCGGTTCTTCGACGACGTGGCCGCCTTCGAGCCGGCTGCCGAGGTCTACGAGCGCAACACCCGCGCCGCCGCCGGCCGGGTGCAGCAGCTCATCGAGGAGGGCGTGACGGCCGGGGTGTTCCGCGAGGTCCACGTGGCCTTCGCCGCCGACGTGATCGCCTCCGTCATGGTCCGCATCCAGCGGCGGCAGGTGGCCGCCGCCACCGGACTCGCCGACGCCGCCGCGTACGAGCAACTGTCCGAGCTCCTGCTCAACGCGCTGCGCAAGGCCTGATCAGCGGGCCGCCCGCCGACGCACGACAACCCCCTGCCGATTCTGGCCGGTTCACACCGCAACCCGGTCACCGTGAGCGTACGTTCGACTACCTTGTGCCGCGCACCCCGCCCCCGCCGCAAGGAGATCTCCGCGTGGAACGCACCCGTACGGCCGCCCGGATCCGTGCCGTCCTCGCCGGGCTCGGCGCCGCCGCCGTCCTCGCCACCGCCGTCCCGGCGACGGCCGAGGCCAGCCCGGCGGACCCGCTGCCGTCACCCCGGCCCGACACCGCCGCACCCGCGCAGTGCACCGGCGAGTTCGAGAGCGACCAGCGGCTCGGCCCGCGGCACCTGCCCCGGAAGGCACGGGAGCAGGTGGGCCCGCTGCTGCGCGGCTACCACCGCACCGGCCGGCTGTCGTCCGCCGACTTCCTCAAGAAGTACTGGGAGGGCCCGGCCGACACCGGTGGCTGGAAGTACCCGCCGAACGACGGCTTCGCCGAGGTCAACGGCCAGGTCGACAAGGCCCCCGAGACGCTCGCCGAGGGCGAGCGGCTCGACCGCTTCGGCTCGGAATACGGCGGCTACCTCGCCCCGGCCGGCGACGCCTACGCGAAGCGGGCGCTGCCGCCGCAGAACCTCAACACCCGTGAGCCCGCCTACCCTTGCGACTATCGCGTGTACGAGGTGACCCGGAGCTTCGTCGTCTGGGAGGGCTCCATCGCGCCCTGGTTCGACCAGCCGGGCGGCGGCCGTCAGATCAAGCTCGACCCGGCCTTCCTGAACCCGGGCGAGGGGCAGCGGCTCAACGTCAAGTGGCTGCTGGACAACGGCTACTTGGCCCGCGTTCCGGCGTGAAGGACCGGCGCGGACTCGCGCGGGCGCTCCGGGACGCCGGGGTGCCCGACGGGCGGTACTGGATCGAGGACGTCCACGAACCGGCGCCCACACCACCGGACTTCGTCTACCTCCGCCGCGCGCCCGACGGCTCCGGCTGGGAGACCGGGGTGTACGAGCGCGGCGCGCACCACCCGGTCGGGCGCCACCCCACCGAATCGGCGGCCTGCGCTCACTTCCGCACGCTCGCGCTCTGACGCAGCGCCTCGATCGCCCAGGCGAGCACCGGGGCCAGCGGTTCGGGCGGCGGCCAGCCGTTGATCCGGGCGAGCAGTTCCTGGTGGCGGTCGCGGCGGGGGTCGTCCATGCCCTCCAGGCGGGCGAGCAGGGTGCCCGCCTCGCCGCACGCGAGCACGGCCGCGACCACCGGCGCGGCGCCGGAATCGCCGGGCGCGAGCCCGGCGGCGAGCGCCGGGGCCACCGCCGTACGGACCCGGGCCACCGGATCGGGGCGCGGCGGTCCGTCGGCGGCCCGCCCCGCCTCGTACTCCTCGGCCATCGTCCGCAGCAGCGCCCGGAACTCCGGGTCCCGCGCCAGCTCGGCCCACTCGATCCAGGCTTCGATCCGCTCCCGGTCGGCGTCGGCAGGGAGTTCGGGGGTGAGGCTGTGGACGACTCCCGCCGTCCAGGGCGCCCGAAGGCCGTTACCGAAGACCGCTTCGACGAAGTCCCTTACCAGGTGATCCTGTTCCTCGACGCTGAGCACGGCGAGCCGGTGCAGCAGGGCCAGTTCGGTGGCGTCGGACCCGCGCCGGGCGGCGATGGTCAGGACCGCCTGGCGCCGGCGCAGCGCCCGGATCTCCACTTCCAGGGCCTCGGCGTGGACCCCGCCGCGGCCTCGGCCGGGCTCGACTCGCGCGCCAGCACGGCCCGGATGGCCGCCCGGTCGAGGCCCAACTCACGCAGAGTGCCGATGAGTTCGAGGCGGGCGGCGGCCTCGGCGCCGTAGCGGCGGTATCCGGCCGGGGTGCGGGCGTCCGGGGGCACGAGACCGGCGTCGGACCAGGCACGGATCGTCTTGACCGACAGGCCGGTGCGCCGGGCCAGTTCGCCGATGGGGAGAAGGCTGTCCATGGCCCCACTGTGGCGTCTCCCCCGGCGGGAGACTCAAGCGGACGGATCCGAGGAGTTGGCGGCGGGCCCCGGGAGGGCCGGCGGGAGGTCGTGGTGGATCGGGGTGTCCGCGCCGGTGAGGGCGGCCCCGCTGCCGCCGCGCCGGGCGGCGACGATCTCGGCGGCGATGGACAGGGCCGTCTCCTCGGGCGTACGGGCCCCGAGGTCGAGCCCTATCGGCGAGCGCAGCCGGGCGAGTTCGGCCTCGGTGACCCCGGCCTCGCGCAGCTGCCGCTCCCGGTCCTCGTGGGTGCGCCGGGAGCCCATCGCGCCGATGTAGGCGACGGGGAGCCGGAACGCGGCCTGCAGTAGCGGCACGTCGAACTTGGCGTCGTGGGTGAGCACGCACAGCACGGTGCGCGCGTCGACCTCGGTCGACTCCAGGTAGCGGTGCGGCCAGTCGACGACGATCTCGTCCGCGTCCGGGAAGCGGGCCCGGGTCGCGAAGACGGGGCGGGCGTCACAGACGGTCACGTGGTAGCCGAGGAACACGCCGACCTTCACCAGCGCGGCCGCGAAGTCGACGGCCCCGAACACGATCATGCGCGGGGCGGGGACGGAGGACTCCACGAGGACGGTGACCGGCTCCCCGCAGCGGCTGCCGTCCGCGCCGATCTCCACGGTGCCCGTGCGGCCCGCGTCCAGCATCGCGCGCGCCTCGCCGGCGACGGTGCGGTCCAGGTCGGGGTGGCCGCCGAAGCCGCCCTCGACGCTGCCGTCGGGGCGTACCAGCATCGCCCGGCCCAGCATCTCCCGCGGCCCGGCGACGATCCGGGCAAGGGCCGCCGCCAGCCCCGCGGCGGCGGCTTCGAGCGCCTCGGCCAGGACCGGGCCGCGGAGCGGGGTGACGAGGATGTCGATGACGCCGCCGCAGGTCAGGCCGACGGCGAAGGCGTCCTCGTCGCTGTAGCCGAAGCGTTCGACGACGCTGCGGCCGTCCTCGATCGCCTGCCGGCACAGCTCGTAGACGGCGCCCTCCACGCACCCGCCGGACACCGACCCGATCGCCGTGCCGTCGCGGTCCACGGCGAGCGCGGCACCGGGCTGCCGGGGCGCGCTGCCGCCGACGGCCACGACGGTGGCGACGGCGGCGTCGCGTCCCCGCGCGATCCATCGGTGCAGCTCCTCGGCGATGTCCAGCATCTCGTCACTCCTCGGGTCCTCGGGATGGGGCGCCGGCGCGGGGACCCGTACGGCACCACGTAGGTCCACACGGGTTCATGCGGGTTCGCGCGGGTTCGCGCGGGTCCATACGGTCCATATGGTCCGTGCGGGTCCGGGTACGGCCGTCAGCCGACGCCCAGCCAGCTCTCGATCGGATGGATCGCGAAGTAGACCACGAACACGACGGTCAGCGCCCACATCAGGCCGCCGACCTCCCGGGCCCGGCCCTGCACGGTCCGGATGACGGTCGACGAGATGATGCCGGCCGCGACACCCGCGGTGATGGTGTACGTGAAGGGCATCAGGACCACGGTGAGGAAGACCGGGATCGCGACCGAACGGTCGTGCCAGTCCACGTGTTTGGCGTTCTGCATCATCATCGAGCCGATGACGACCAGGGCCGCGGCGGCGACCTCCTGCGGCACGATCGCCGTCAGGGGGGTGAAGAACAGGCACAGCGCGAACAGTCCGCCGGTGATCACGGCGGCGAGGCCGGTGCGGGCGCCCTCGCCGACGCCGGTGGCGGACTCCACGAACACGGTCTGGCCGGAGGCGCTGCCCACGCCGCCGATGACGCCGCCGGCGCCGTCGATGAACAGGGCCTTGGACAGACCGGGCATCCGGCCCTGCGCGTCGGCGAGTTCGGCCTCCGTACCGACGCCGAGGATGGTCGCCATGGCGTCGAAGAAGCCCGCCAGCACCAGGGTGAAGACGATCATCGTGATGGTGAGATAGCCGACGTCGCCCCAGCCCCGGAAGGTCACGTTGCCGAGGAGCGAGAAGTCCGGCATGGAGACGGCGCCGCCGTGCAGGACGGGCGGGCCGGCGAACCACTCCTTGTCGGGGATGTTCACGACGGCGTTGAGCAGGACGGCGAGTCCGGTGCCCACGATGATGCCGATGAGGATGGCGCCGGGGATCTCGCGGGCCTGCAGCGCGAAAATGAGCAGCAGGGTGATCGCGAAGATGAGGACGGGCCAGCCTTCGAGCTGCCCGTTCGGACCGAGGGTGACGGGGCCGCCGCCCGGGGCCGGGTTCTCGTGCACGAAGCCGGCCTTCACGAAGCCGATGATCGTGATGAACAGGCCGATGCCGATGGTGATGGCGTGTTTCAGGCCGAGCGGGATCGCGTTCATGATCATCTCGCGCAGGCCGGTGACGACCAGCAGGCAGATCACCGCGCCGTACGCCACCGCCATGCCCATGGCCTGCGGCCACGTCATGACGGGGACGACCTGCGAGGCCATCACACCGGAGACGCTGAGCCCGGCGGCGAGGGCCAGCGGGACCTTGCCCCACAGGCCCATCAGCAGGGTGGTGGCGGACGCGCACAGGGCCGTGGCGGTGATGAGCGCGGGCTGGCCGAGGACATGGCCGTCGATGTCCTTGCCGGACAGGATCAGGGGGTTGAGCAGGAGGATGTACGCCATCGCCATGAAGGTGGTGACGCCGCCGCGAAGCTCGGTCCCGACCGAGGAACCTCGCTCCGAGATGTGGAAGTAGCGGTCGAGCCAGGACTGGTCGGCGGGGTGGCGCGGGCCGCTGCCCGCGCCCTCCGCCGGGGTCCCCGGCTCCACTGACGGGTGGGTCATGGGCCTGTCTCCCAGGGTTCGGGGGCACCCGCAAGGATCTCCGAAATCGTCCGGGAAGTGCGGGAGGCGGGATGCCCGATGGGTCGCACGGCCCGGGGGACGGCCCGAGACGGACGGGATGACACGGTCGGGGCGCGGTCGGCGAGCGGTCGACGCGCGGTCAGGTCGGGCTCCGGGTACGGCCTCTGCGTGGCCTGGGCACGGCCTGAGAGCGGTGCGGACGGTGGTACGGACGGTGGTACGGACGGCGATACGGGCCGCGGCGGCGCGACACGCCGGGAGCGGGGACCGGGGCGGGGCCGGGGGCGCGGCGGTACGGGCCGTGCGGCGTGTCACACCGCTGTCGTCCCGTACCGCCACCCGAGGGCCCCGCCCCCGTACGGCCTACGCCGTGCCGGTCAGGTGCTCCGGCCGGACCGGGGTCTTCGTCAGTTCCAGCCCGGTCGCCGCCCGGATCGCCGCGAGGACGGCCGGGGTCGACGACAGGGTCGGCGCCTCGCCGACGCCCCGCAGGCCGTACGGCGCGTGGGGATCGGCGAGTTCGAGCACGTCGACCGGGATGGTCGGCGTGTCGAGGATCGTGGGGATGAGGTAGTCGGTGAAGGACGGGTTGCGCACCTTCGCGGTCGCCGGGTCGATCACGATCTCCTCCATGACCGCCACGCCCAGGCCCTGGGTGGTGCCGCCCTGGATCTGGCCGACGACGGACAGCGGGTTGACCGCCTTGCCGACGTCCTGCGCGCAGGCCAGTTCGACGACCTTGACCAGGCCCAGCTCGGTGTCGACCTCGACGACCGCGCGGTGCGCGGCGAAGGAGTACTGGAGGTGGCCGTCGCCCTGCCCCGTACGCCGGTCGAGTGGTTCGGTCGGCCGGTGCCGGTGGACCAGTTCCAGGTCGATCGCCTCGTCGCCGAGGACGTCGGCGAGCGGGGCCAGGACCTCGCCGCCGTCGGTGACGACCTTGCCGCCCTCCAGTCGCAGTTCCGCGGTCGCCCACGCCGGGTGGTACGCGCCGAAGCGGCGCCGGCCGAGGGCGAAGACCCGCTCCCGGACTGCCTCGCAGGTGTTCTTGACCGCGCCGCCGGTCACGTACGTCTGCCGGGAGGCGGACGTCGAACCGGCGGACCCGACCCGGGTGTCGGCCGGATGGAGGGTGACCTGGGTGACGCCGAGCTCGGTACGGGCGATCTGGGCCTGGATGGTGACGCCGCCCTGCCCGACCTCGGCCATGGCCGTGTGGACGACGGCGACGGCCTCGCCGCCGACCACCTCCAGGCGGACCCGGGCGGTGGAGTAGTCGTCGAAGCCCTCGGAGAAGCCGACGTTCTTGATGCCGACGGCATAGCCGACGCCTCGCACCACGCCCTCGCCGTGGGTGGTGTTGGACAAGCCGCCGGGCAGCTGGCGGACGTCGGCGCCCTCGGTGGTCTCCCACTGGCGCTCGGGCGGCAGCGGCCGGGCCTTGACCCGGCGCAGCAGCTCGGCGACCGGTGCCGGGGAGTCGACGCGCTGGCCGGTGGGCATGAGCGAACCCTGCTCCATGGCGTTGATCTGCCGGAACTCCACCGGGTCCATGCCGAGCCGGGCCGCGAGCTTGTCCATCTGCGCCTCGTACGCGAAGCACGCCTGCACCGCGCCGAAGCCGCGCATGGCGCCGCAGGGCGGGTTGTTGGTGTAGAGGGCGAGGGCCTCGATGTCGACGGCGTCGACGACGTACGGTCCGGCGCCCAGCGAGGCGGCGTTGCCGACGACCGCCGTGGAGGACGACGCGTACGCGCCGCCGTCGAGCACGATCCGGCACGTCAGGTGGGTGAGCTTGCCGTCCCGGGTGGCGCCGTGCTCGTAGCGCAGCTTCGCGGGGTGGCGGTGGACGTGGCCGAAGAAGGACTCGAAGCGGTCGTAGACCATCTTGACGGGCTTGCCCGTGCGCAGCGCGAGCAGGCAGGCGTGGATCTGCATGGAGATGTCCTCGCGGCCGCCGAAGGCGCCGCCGACCCCGGCGAGCGTCATCCGCACCTTGTCCTCGGGCAGGCCGAGGACGGGGGCCATCTGGGCGAGGTCGGCGTGCAGCCACTGGGTGGCGACGTAGAGGTCGACGCCGCCGTCCTCGGCGGGCACCGCCAGGCCGGACTCGGGGCCGAGGAAGGCCTGGTCCTGCATGCCGAAGGTGTACTCGCCCTCGACGATCACGTCGGCCCGTGCGCGCGCCGCCGCCACGTCGCCGCGCACGATGGGCTGGCGGTGCAGGATGTTGGGGTGCGGGACGTACGCGGCGTAGTGGTCGGTGCGGTGCTCGTGGATCAGCGGGGCTCCGGGGGCGGTGGCGGAGGCCTCGTCCGTGACCAGCGGCAGTTCGCGGTACTCGACCCGGATGCGGGCGGCGGCCCGGCGCGCGGTCTCGGGGTGGTCGGCGGCGACCAGGGCGACCGGTTCGCCGTGGTGGCGCACCTTGCCGTGGGCGAGGACCGGGGTGTCGCGGATCTCCAGGCCGTAGTGCTTCACGTCGGCCGGCAGGTCGTCGTAGGTGAGAACGGCGTACACGCCGGGGGTGGCGACGGCCTCGGTGATGTCGAGCGACACGATCTCGGCGTGCGCGACGGTGGACCGCAGGGTGTGGCCCCACACCATGTCCTCGTGCCACATGTCGGAGGAGTACGCGAACTCGCCGGTGACCTTCAGGGTGCCGTCGGGGCGCAGGGTGGACTCGCCGACGCCGCCGCGGTGGTGGCTCTGGGTGAGGCCGGTGGGGGTGCCCGCGGGCGCGGTGCGTGTGGGCCGGGTCATCGCGGTCCCTCCTCCGTACGTGAGCCTGCGGCGCCCCCGCTACCGTCCCTACCGTCCCGGCCGTTGCCCTGGTCGCTCTCCTGGCGGGCGGCGGCGAGGCGGACGGCGTCGAGGATCTTCTCGTACCCGGTACAGCGGCAGAGGTTGCCGGAGAGCGCCTCGCGGATGTCCTCGTCGGTCGGCGAGGGGTGGTGTTCCAGCAGGTCGTCGGCGGCGACGAGGAGCCCGGGGGTGCAGAAGCCGCACTGGACGGCGCCGGCGTCGAGGAACGCCTGCTGGACGGGGGACAGCGCGGCGCCGGAGCGGCCGGCGGGCGCGTCCTCCTCGGGCCGGGCCTGCCAGCGGCGTGCCTCGTCGAGCGAGGTGCCGTCCGGCCTCCTCGCCTCGGTCCCCGGCTCCGTACCCCCGCGATCCCCTCCGTGCTCACGCTCACGCTCGCGCTGCTCGGCGTACCGGGCGAGCCCCTCGACGGTGTCGACCGTACGGCCCTCCACCTGCCCGGCGGCGACCAGGCAGGCGCACACCGGCACCCCGTCGAGCCGGACCGTGCAGGATCCGCATTCGCCCTGCTCACAGGCGTTCTTGGAGCCGGGGAGCCCCAGCCGCTCGCGCAGCACGTACAGCAGGGACTCGCCCTCCCAGACGTCGTCGGCCGTCTGCGCGCGGCCGTTGACGGTGAAGTGGACTCGCATGGTCATGCAGCTCCTTCGAGGGTGCGCCCGTCGCCGGTGCGGTACTGCTCCCAGGCCCAGCCGAGGGTGCGCCGGGCCATGACGCCCACGGCGTGCCGGCGGTACGCGGCGGTGCCCCGTACGTCGTCGATCGGGGAGCAGGCGCCGGACGCCAGCTCGGCGAACCGGCGGGCGATCGAGGGGGTGACGGTCTTCCCGTTGTCCCAGAAGCCGCCCTCGTCGAGCGCCGCCGTCAGGAACTCCTCGGCGACGCGCGCGCGTACGGGGGTCGGCGCGGCGGAGCCGATGCCGGTGCGCACGGTCCGGGTCTCGGGGTGCAGCGCGAGACCGAAGGCGCAGACGGCGATCACCATCGCGTTGCGGGTGCCGACCTTGGAGAACTGCTGCGGGCCGTCGGCCTTCGCGATGTGGATGGCCTTGATGAGTTCGTCGGGTTCCAGCGCGTTGCGCTTCACGCCGGTGTAGAAGGCATCGATGGGGATGCGGCGGCTGCCGCGCACCGACGCGACCTCGACCTCGGCGCCGGCCGCGAGCAGCGCGGGATGGGCGTCGCCGGCCGGGGAGGCGGTGCCCAGGTTGCCGCCGACGCCGCCGCGGTTGCGGATCTGCGGGGAGGCGACGGTGTGCGCGGCGAGCGCCAGGCCGGGCAGTTCGCGGCGCAGGTTCTCCATGATCCGGGTGTACGGGACGGACGCGCCGAGCCGCACCTCGCGCTCGCCGACCTCCCAGGTGTTCAGCTCGCCGATCCGGGTCAGGTCGAGGAGGTACGGGGGGCGCCGGTGGTCGAAGTTGATCTCGACCATGACGTCCGTACCGCCCGCGAGGGGCACGGCCGCGGGGTGCTCCGCCTTGAGGGCGAGCGCCTCCTCCCAGCCGGCGGGGCGAAGGAAGTCCATGCTGGCTCTCTTCTGCTGCGTGACGCGTGATTCGGTTCGGGACGTCGTACGGACGTCGTACGGGGCGCGAAGCCCCAGGTGCGAAGCTCAGGGCGCGAAGCCTGCGGCGCGAGGCTCGGGGCACCGCGCCGGGAAAGCCGTCGAACGGGCCGAAGGGACGGGGCATCCGGCCCTGGCCATGTGCGTGCCCCACACAACCCCACACCCTGTGTGTGATCCAGTACACAAGCCCGGGTGTCCGGGGTGCAGTGACAGAAACCATGAAGCGGTTGGCTGGCTGCGGCGGTCGTCTTGTAGATTCGAACGAACGACGGGGAGCGGTCTGCTCTCCGATCCCCCGAACACGGCACCTCCGGGTCGCCGTCGTTCGCACCACTCCCACGACGGACCACGGACGAGAAGGAACGGCGGCGACATCATGCGGCTGCGCGCACTGCTGGAGAACGACGCGCTGGGGCTGCGGCTGCTCTACGGCGAGAACGAGCTCGACCGGACCGTCCGCGGCGTGATGACCACGGACCTCAAGGACCCGAGCCGCTACCTGTCCGGCGGCGAGCTGGTCCTCACGGGCCTCGCCGGGCTGCGCGAGCCGGCCGACGCGGAGGTCTTCGTGCGGGCCGTGACCGCGGCCGGGGTGGCCGCGGTCGCCGCCGGCGAGCTGGATCTGGCGGACCTCCCGGAGGACCTCGTCCAGGTGTGCGCGCGGCACGGCCTCCCGCTGTTCGCGGTGAGCCAGTCCGTCGCGTTCGCGACGATCACCGAGCACGTCGTACGCCAGGTGTCCGGCGAGCGGGCGGGCGACCTGGCCGCCGTCGTGGACCGGCACCGGCGGCTGATGACCTCCGGTCCGGCGGGCGGCGGCCCCGACGCCGTCCTCGACCTGCTGGGCTCCGACCTCGACCTGCGGGCCTGGGTACTCTCCCCCACCGGCCGGCGGATCGCGAGTGCCGGCGACCCGCTCGACAGCGAGCGGGCCGCCACTCTGGCGGGCGAACACCTGGCCGCCACCCGTGCCGGGCGGCGTGCCCCGCACCGGGTCGCCGCGGGCGGCACGACGTACTCCCTCTTCCCGATCCGCAACAGCGGCCGCGCCGCCGCGCCGGGCCCGCGCGACGTGCGCGAGACGGTGCTGTCCGACTGGCTGCTCGCCGTCGAGGCCGACGCCGGCGAGTGGCCTGCCGCCCGGCTCGACCTGCTCCAGGGCGTCACCCAGCTGATCTCCGTGGAGCGCGACCGGCGCGACGCGGCCCGTACGGTACGGCGCCGGCTCGCCCAGGAGATCCTGGAGCTGGTGCAGGCGGGCGCGGCGCCCGCCGAGATCGCCGCCCGGCTGCGGGTGGCCGCGCCGGTGCTGCTGCCGGGCTTCGGCAACGCACCGCACTGGCAGGTCGTCGTGGCCCGCGTCGAGTGGACGCAGGAGCCGGGGCAGACCCCGGTCGACAGCGGGCCGGTCGCCCAGGCCCTGCTTGAGGAGATCCTGGTCGACCCGGCCGCCACGGGCGCCGACTCCGCCGACCGGATCGCGGTCGCGCACGGCGGCGACGAGGCCATCGCGCTCGTCCCGCTGGCCGCCGCGCCGCTGCCGGAGTCCGAGGACGGCCTGTCGTCCGCGGCCCTCGGCCTGCACGCCGACTCGCTGCTCCAGGCCATCCGCGGGCCGCTGTCCGCCGGGCTCGCCGAGGACGGGCGGCTCACCCTGGGCGTCAGCGCCTCGGTGCACTCCGCCGAGGGGCTGCGCGGCGCCCTGGAGGAGGCCCGGCACGCCCGCCGGGTCGCCGCCGCCCGCCCGGGCCGGGTGTGCGCGGCCGGCCACCACGAGCTGGCCTCGCACGTGCTGCTGCTGCCGTTCGTCCCGGACGACGTCCGGCGCGCCTTCACCGCCCGGCTCCTCGACCCGCTGCGCGACTACGACCGCCGGCACCGGGCCGAGCTGATCCCGACCCTGGAGGCGTTCCTCGACAGCGACGGCTCCTGGACCCGCTGCGCGACCCGCCTCCATCTGCACGTGAACACGCTGCGCTACCGGGTCGGGCGGATCGAACAGCTCACGGGCCGCGATCTGTCCCGGCTGGAGGACAAGCTGGACTTCTTCCTCGCGCTGCGGATGAGCTGACCGGATGAGTGGAACCGGTGAGCCGACCGGATGAACTGAACGGGTGAGCTGAACGGGTGAACGCCGAGGTCACCCGCCCCTGTTCATCTCATCGGGTGATCATCCGCGTCCGGCCGGGTGAGGGTGGCGACCCCCTTTATCCGGTCCGGACGGCGTTCCGCCACCCTTTCCCTTTGTGAAAAGTTTCACCCGACCCCTTGGCCCGTCCCCGAGATTCGTGCTGAGATGCCGTCCTACTCAACAGCTCGATGGCGCGCTCGGGGAGGGCAATGTGGCGTACGGCCGGGGAACCCCACTGGAATCCGCGGTCTGGAGGCTTCGCTCACGCGGCTGTTGGACGGACGCGGCGGAACTGCTCACGTCCCGCGCGGCCGACCCGGCCGCGGCCCTGGAGCGGGCGGCCCTGCTGATCGAGCGCTGTCTGTACACCGAGCAGGGCTGGCCCGAGGCCGAGGACGCGCTGCGCGGGGCGGAGGCGGTGGCCCGGACGGACGAGGAACGCGGCGCCGCGGCCTGCGAACGGGGCTATCTGGCCTACGCCTCCACCCTGTTGGGGGTACGGGACCGGGCCGACGAGGCCCGCTCCGCCCTCGGCCGCGCGGCGGCCCTCATCCACCCGGAGGCCCCGCGACGGGCCCTGCTCGACTTCCGGCGCGGCCTCGTCGCCCAGAACCTCGGGGACTCCCCGCAGGCCGCCCGCGCGGCCTACCGCCGCGCCCACGAGGCCGCGACGGCCCACGGGGACTCCTTACTCCTCTCCTTCACCTGGCGCCACCTCGCCGGACTCGCCCTGCGCGAGGGCGAGTTGAAGGAGGCCCGGCACGGCTTCTCCGAATCCCTCAGGATCCGCGAGGAGTTGGGCTACCTCGTGGGTACGGCCCCGGCCCTCGCCTCTCTCGCGGCCGCCGAGTCCGAACCCGAGGCGGGCCGCCTCCGCGCGGAAGCCGCCCGCCTGTTCCGCCTCCTGGGCGGCGTCCCCACCTGGCTGGCCGCCCAGTTGACTCCGCGCCCGGCCATCTGACCGCGCTCACACCCCATTCGCCGCGCGCACAGGGCCGCGTCCACCACGTCGCCCATGCGCTCCTTGGCCGTCGCGTCCGGCTGCGTGGTCACCGCGACACCGACCGCGCGGCCGTTCCCGGCGACGGTGGTCCGTATCTGGTCGAGCTGGGCCTTCGGCAGGAGCCGGCCGGACAGCAACACGCTGTAGAACCGGTTGAGATCAACTTCCCCGCGTCACCACCCACACATCTCAGCGCACCGCCCCCGGACCCGCGCCCCCCTACCTCAACGCCACGCACACCAGCGCCTCGTCCATCCCCACCACCAGTCCCCCGTCCGGCGTCACCGCCACCGCCCGCACGCCCGGCCCCGGCCGGAACCCCACTCGGTCCCGCCGCTCCAGCCGGTGCAGCTCCACGGTCCCGTCGCCCCACGCCGCCGCTATGACCGGCCCGTGCGGCGTCTCCGCGGCGGACAGGGCGACGACGGGCGAGGGGCGCCGGCGCAGCGCGTCGGGTTCGGGGTCACGGCCGGGTGTCCACAGGCGGACCGCGCCGTCGCTGCCGCCGCTGCACACGAACGGCGTCTCGGATTCGACGGCGGCGACGGCCGTGACGCGTCCGCTGTGCAGGGCGGCCTGGTGCAGTCCGGTGAGTCCGAAGGCGTGGACGGAGCCGAGCCGGTCGCCGACGACGACCGAGCCGGCGATCGCGGCGAGCGCCGTCCCGGGGTGCCGGGTGAGGGTCGCGGTGACTGCTTCGGTGAGCCGCCGCAGGTACGGGGCCCGGGGTTCCCGTCCCGGTACGGTGTGCAGCCGGCCGCGCTCGTCGAGGAGCAGGACCGTTCCGTCGGGTGCGGGCGCGAGGGCGGTGACGCGGCCGCCGACGGGGTGGTCGAGCCGTCCGAGCGGCCGGGCGTCGGCCGCGGCGAGGAGCCGTACGGTGCCGCCGAGGTCGGCGACGAGCAGCATGCCGTCGGGGGCGGCGAGCGCGGCGACGGGCCCGGGCCAGGGCGGGGCGACGTCGCCGGTGACGCGGCTCCACCGCGTCGTCCAGGACGAGTCAACGGCGAGTTCGGTGAGGGCGGGCCGGAGCCGGGGGTCGGCGCCGTCGCCGAGCAGGGCGAGCAGTCCGAGGGCCCGGTCAGCGGGGCGGGGCGCGGCGCAGAGCGCCTGTCCGGCGCGCATCCAGGCGGCGCGCAGCCCGCCGTGGTCGTCCCACGGGTCGCGTACGTATCCGGTGGTGACGGTGACGGGGTCGGCGGCGCAGACGGCGGCGGGGTCCGAGAGATCGACGGGGCACACCGGACCCGCCACCCCGCCAGCGCCGCCACCACCCGCGTCGACCGTGCCCTCGACTCCGCCCTCGTCGCCGCCCTCGTCGCCGTCCGCGTCGCCGTCCGCGTCGACCACCGTCACCCGCCCCCGCGCCAGCACCTCGTACTCGGGTGTGCCGGGCCGTGCCTCGACGACCAGCCGGACCCGCCCGAGCCGGGCGAGTTCGGCGAGCAGGGTGGCGACGGCCACGGGTTCGGCGGCGTCGTGGAGGGCGGGAAGGAGCAGGACGGTGCGGGCGGCGCGCCCGTTCTCGCTGGTGGCGAGGGCGCGGACGACGTCGGCGGGGGACGGGGCGACGATGCCCAGGTGGTCGGCGACGGCCCACGCGGTGCCGAGGGCGCTGCGGCCGGCGAGCGGGACGAGCGCGCGGACGGTGCGCCGGCGGCCGGCGTCGCGTGGTCCGTACCGGGCGAGCCAGTCGAGCAGCCCGGTGCCGCCGGTGACGAGGCAGAGCCGCGGGGCGTCGGGGTCGGTGAGCCAGCCGAGCAGGGCGGCGGCCTCGGGTCGTTCCGCGCGGACGGACGGCATGGCCACCTCCGGGAACCTCGGCATATGCGCTTGGCCTGTTGCTGTCGACCTTAGCCGTCAGTCCCGCCATCCGGGGTAGTGCTGCCGCATGAGGGCCGTCACGGTTTCGGTGTCCTCGGCGATCAGTGCGTCGAGGAGGGCGGAGTGCTCGGCGGCGTCGGCGACGAGTTCGGCCCGGCGGGTGGTACCGGCGGCGGCGACCAGGGGCCACTGGGCGCGCCGGTGAAGGTCCTCGGCGACGGCGAGGAGCTGGTCGTTGCCGGCGAGGGCGAGGACCGCGCGGTGGAAGGCGCGGTCGGCGTCGGCGTAGTGGGCGCGGTCGCCGCGGCCGGCGGCGCGGGAAGCGGCGTCGGCGAGCGGGCGGAGCGCGGCCCACCGGTCGGCGGGGACGGTGCGGGCGAGCCGGAGGACGACGGGGACCTCGACGAGGGCGCGGACCTCGGCGAGCTCGGCGAGTTCGCGCGGGGTGCGTTCGGTGACGCGGAAGCCGCGGTTGAGGACGACCTCGACGGCGCCCTCGGTGGCGAGCTGCTGCATGGCCTCGCGGACGGGGGTGGCCGAGACGCCGTAGCGTTCGGCGAGGGCGGGCGCGGAGTAGACCTCGCCGGGGACGAGTTCGCCGGCGACGAGGGCGTCGCGCAGGGCCTGGAGGATCTGGCCGCGGACGGAGTGACGGCGTACGGGCCGGGGGACGGGCGCGGCCGCGGGTCCGGCCGGTTCGTCGTGGACGTGCTCGCCCCGGGCGGCCGGGACGGCGGGGGCGGCGGGGGCGGTGCCCCGGTCGACGCCGGCCTGCTGCGGCACCCGGAGCCCGTCGCCGTACCCGGCACCGCCGAGACGGCCGAGCCCACCGAGCCCGCTCAGCCCGCCCAACCCGCCGAGGGCGCCCAGTCCGGCTCCCCCGAGGCCGACCCCGCCCGAACCGGGCGCACCCGCGCTCCGGGCGTCCCCGTACCCCGTACCCCTGTACTCCGCGCCACCGTCCTCGGGGGCCGCGGCGTGTTCGCCCGCCCGCGTCCCCGTCCGGCCGCGCGTGCCGCCCTGCTCCACCCCGGTCCTCCTGCGCCTTCGTCTCGGGCCCGGCTCGCGATGCCGGGGTCCCCCGTGCACGATAGGCGGACGGCGTCGCAGTTCAAACACCGTACGTGTCGGGTAAGGTAAGGCTAACCTGCCCACGAGCGCGATTCGGTGGCCCCGTATGACCGTCCCCACTCTGCGGACTCCGCTGTCTCCCCCGGCCGGTTCGCCTGTCGCGGCGGCCTACGCGCGGCTCGCCGGGGTCTTTCCGGCGCTGGGCGTCGAGGAGTGGGCGGACGGCGCCGGAGCACGCGGCCCGGGCTGGGTCGGCGCGGCCGAGCTGGGGGCCGGGGGCGCGGCCCTGGACGCCTTTCTGTCCTGGGACGAGGAGCAGGTACGGCGGGATTACGGGCGGACGGCGCGGCCGGACGTGGTGGCGGGCTTCGGGCTGCACCGGTACGCCTGGCCGGCCTGTCTGCTCGTCACGCTCCCCTGGTTCCTGGACCGCCGGGTGCCGCGGATCCCGGCCCGGAACGTGTCCTTCCAGCGCGCGCTCGGACGGCTCGCGGTGCGGGTGGAGGAGTTCGCCTGCCTGCCGGACGATCCGGCGGCGGCGCTGCCGGGCGCGCGGGTGGTGGCGGACGAGGAGGCGCTGCGGGCGGAGGCGCGGACGGCGCTGGCCGAGCACTTCGAGGCGGTGCTCGGCGGCTTCGGGCCCCGGATGCGGCGGGGCAGGCGGGCATTGTGGGGGATGGTGACGGACGAGATCGTCGAGGGCCTCTGGTACGTGGCCGCGCTGCTCGGCGAGGAGGACCGGGCGCTCGGCGAGCTGGAGCGGCTGATGCCGGGGGCGGTCCGCCCGTACGCGCCGTACGCGGGGGCGGCGAACTTCCGGGAGCTGCCGGGCTCGGCGGAGGCGTGTGGCGGGGTGCGGGCCACCCGGGACCGGGTGACCTGCTGCCTCTTCTACACGCTGCGCCCGGAGGACACCTGCCTGACGTGCCCGCGCACAGCGGACCCGGAGCGGGTGCGCCGCCTGGCGGCGACGTCCTGACGACCTGACGACCTCACGCCCGGACGACCCGACAGCTCGGCGGGCGCACAGGGGGCGCACTCCGGCCGGCCGCCCTCACTCCCCTCCCGATGTCCCCGTCCGGCGGAGCGCCCCTCCACTCTCAGGCGGCCCCGCCGTTCAGTTCGAACCACACCACCTTGCCCACCCCCTGGTTCTCGACACCCCAGGAGTCGGCGAGGGCTTCGACCAGGACGAGCCCGCGGCCGTGCGTGCCGTCGTCGGCGTACGGCACCCGCGGCGGGTCGATGCCGGGCACGAAGTCCCGCACCTCGACCCGTAGTTGTTCGGGCACCACGGTGGCGGTGACGACCGCCCCGTGATCGGTGTGGACGAGCGCGTTGGTCACCAGCTCGCTGGTGAGCAGTTCCGCGACATCGGTGGCGCCCGGTGTTCCCCAGGCTCCCAGCATCGCGCGTAACGCGTGCCGTACCTCCGGTACCGCGGTGAGATCCGCGCCTCCCACCTTTCTGAGCAGTTGAGTCGGCTGTTTCGCCTCCCCGGCCATAACCCCCACCCCGTGTCGGATCGAACAGGCTCACGGGGATGCATGCCCCGCCCGGGGACCCGCATTCATGGCGCCACGGTCGCGGAACGGGTGCACGGAATCACGGACGGGGCACGTTCCGCAGATTCGAGCGGGCCATCTGGACCATGCGACCCACTCCCCCGTCCAGGACGATCTTGCCGGCGGACAGCGCGAAGCCGGTGACCATGTCGGCGCTGATCTTCGGCGGGATGGACAGGGCGTTGGGGTCGGTGACGATGTCGACGAGGGCCGGACCCCGGTGCCGCAGGGCGTCCTTCAGCGCGCCCGCCAGCTGTTTGGGCTTCTCGACGCGGACTCCGTAGGCGCCGGCCGCGCGGGCGACTGCGGCGAAGTCCGGGTTCTTGTTGGTGGTGCCGTACGACGGCATGCCGCCGACCAGCATCTCCAACTCCACCATCCCCAGCGAGGAGTTGTTGAAGAGGACCACCTTCACCGGCAGGTCGTACTGGACGAGGGTGAGGAAGTCGCCCATGAGCATGGTGAATCCGCCGTCGCCCGACATCGACACGACCTGCCGCTCGGGGTCGGTGAACTGGGCGCCGATGGCCTGCGGCAGCGCGTTGGCCATGGAGCCGTGACTGAAGGAACCGATGATGCGGCGGCGCCCGTTGGGCGAGAGATAGCGGGCGGCCCAGACGTTGCACATCCCGGTGTCGACGGTGAACACGGCGTCGTCGTCGGCGAGTTCGTCGAGGACGGCGGCGACGTACTCGGGGTGGATCGGGACGTGCTTGTCGACCTTCCGCGTATAGGCCTTGACCACGCCTTCCAGGATGGCGGCGTGCTTCTTCAGCATCCTGTCGAGGAAGCGCCGGTCGTTCTTGGCCCGGACGCGCGGGATCACACAGCGCAGCGTCTCACGGACGTCTCCCCACACGGCGAGGTCGAGCCGGGAGCGGCGGCCGAGGCGCTCGGGCCGGACGTCGACCTGGGCGATCCGCACATCGTCGGGCAGGAAGGCGTTGTACGGGAAGTCGGTGCCGAGCAGGAGCAGCAGATCGCACTCGTGGGTGGCCTCGTAGGCGGCACCGTAGCCGAGCAGCCCGCTCATGCCGACGTCGTACGGATTGTCGTACTGGATCCATTCCTTGCCGCGCAGCGCGTGCCCGACGGGCGCCTTCACGCGCTCGGCGAAGCTCATGACCTCCTCGTGCGCCCCCGCCGTGCCGCTGCCGCAGAACAGCGTCACCCGGTCGGCGGAGTCGATCATCCGGACGAGGGCGTCGATCTCGGCGTCGCCGGGCCGGACGGTGGGCCGGGAGGTGACGAGCGCGGTCACGGCGGTCTGCTCGGGGGCGGGCCGGGCGGCGATGTCGCCGGGCAGCGAGACGACGCTGACGCCGCCCTGGCCGACGGCGTGCTGGATCGCGGTGTGGAGCAGCCGGGGCATCTGGCCGGGGTTGGAGATCAGTTCGCTGTAGTGGCTGCATTCGCGGAACAGCTGGTCCGGGTGGGTCTCCTGGAAGTAGCCGAGGCCGATCTCGCTGGACGGGATGTGGGAGGCGAGCGCGAGGACCGGGGCCATGGAGCGGTGGGCGTCGTACAGGCCGTTGATGAGGTGCAGATTGCCGGGGCCGCAGGAGCCCGCGCAGGCGGCGAGCCGTCCGCTGATCTGGGCCTCGGCGCCGGCGGCGAAGGCGGCCGTCTCCTCGTGCCGGACCTGGATCCAGTCGATGCCGTCGGTGCGGCGGATGGCGTCGACGACCGGGTTCAGGCTGTCGCCGACCACTCCGTAGAGGCGCTGGACGCCCGCGCGGACGAGGATGTCGACGAATTGTTCTGCGACATTCTGTTTGGCCATGGGTCCATCAACCCATGGGCGGGGAGGTTACGCCTCCCAGACGGCCACCGCCGTACGGTCGTCGGCGTAGCCGGTGACGCGCACCTGGGTGTCGGCGAGGAAGGCGGCCAGGCCGGGCGGCTCGGCGCCGGTCCAGCGGGTGGCGAGTTCGCCGGCGAGTGCCGGGGCGCCGCGCAGCGGTTCGGCGAGGCCGTTCGAGGCGAGGAGCAGGACGTCGCCGGGGCGGGCGGTCGAGGCGCGGAAGCGGAACGGCTCGGCGGGCGGGGGCGGCGGGGCCTCGACGAAGGGGCGGCCGGGCGCGGCGGCGAGCCCGAGGCCGAGGGTGAGCCCGTCGTCTTCCTCTTCCTCGCCGGCCACCGAGGTCCCGGGCGTCCGGGGCGTCCCGGGCGTCCCGGGCAGGGGATCCGCCGGCGGCTCGATGTCCTGCCAGGAGCCGTCGCGGAGCCGGAACAGCCCGCCGGGGCCGACGCCGAAGACGACCCGGGCACGGCACTCGGGGTCGGCGGACAGAAGCAGACAGCGCAGCCCGGCGGCGTACGCGTCGGGGGCGAGGCCGCGCTCGGCGGCGCGGGCGCGCAGCTTGCCGTAGGTGCGGTCGGTGAGCCGTTGGAGTCCGGATCGGAGGTCGCCGCCACGGCCGGAGCGGAGGTCCTCGGACAGCCGGGCGTGGCTGCGGCCGACTGTCTCGCCGATCCACTGGCACACGTCGGCGGCGGCAAGATGGGCCTGGTCGGCGGCGCGGGTCCCGGCGGCGACCGCGACGAGCACGAGCGCGGCCTCGCCCTGGCCGAAGCGGGCGGTGAGCAGGGCGTCGCGGCGGGGTTCGCCGCGGAAACGGGCGGAGTCGCCGCGGACGGAGGCGGCGCGCAGGGTGCAGGCGCCGTAGCGGGCGCCGTCGAGGACGGTGTCGGGGACGAGGTCGCCGAGCGCGCCGGGCCGGGCGGCGGGCAGCGCGGTGGGCTCGGGTTCGTACGTGGGCGGCCGGCTGCCGACGTGTCCGGTACGGGGCCGGGGCGCGGGCACCGCCACGGGCGCGGGGTCGTCGAGGGGAGCGGCGGCGGCCGGAGTGGCGGCGGTGGTCGCCGCGGCGGAGTCGTAGCGCTCGTCGAGGCTGTCGGGGGTCGGCGCGGGCGCGGTGTCCGGGGCCGCGCCGTCGTAGAGCCTGTCCCACCAGCCGGTGTCGCCCTGCTGCGTCATGCCCCGATTGTCCACCGGAGGGGCCGCCCGAATCCGGCACATCGCCGAAGAGGACCCCCGAACAGAGTGGTCCGCCGGACGTCTCCAACCCCCCACGGGAAGGACGCCCGGCGGACCGGCGTGGTCAGCGCACGTCGTAGGCGCGGACCACGGTCTGGGTGACGGAGTTGCCGTGGGCGTCCGTCAGTTCGGTCTTCAGGGTGACCTGCTTGCCGCCGGCGCCCGCGTGATCCACGGTGGCGGTCCAGCCGTCGCCCTGGCGGGTGACCGGCGCCTCGGTCCAGGTCTTGCCCTCGTCATAGGAGTACGAGAGCTTCGCCGAGGCGAGCGTGCCGGGCGTGTACCCGGCGTGGCCCGTGGCGTCGAGGCCGATGTGCTGGCCGTCGACGGCGGCCAGGGTCTTCAGCCCGTCCTCGGGAAGGTCGTAGCGGGGGAAGAGAACCGGGAGGGCCTGGGAGGCGCTGGAGGTGTCGCGGGCGGAGGTGAAGGTCCACTTCGAGTTGACGGAGGTGGAGCGGGCCCACACCCGGCTGCCGATCTTCATGGTGTTCTGCTCGAGGGTGTACGTGCCGGGCTCGGCCTGCACCTCGAACGCGCCGAACGGGTAGGAGCTGGAGCCGATCTCCTCGCCGTCGCGGAACAGCCGCAGGTTGCCGATGTCACCGAAGGAGCCGGGCTCGGCGTGGTGGGTGCGGTCGCCCCACATGGCGTCGGAGAAACCGATCCAGTCGCCCTGGCGCTCGGCGACGAGAACGGGCTTTCCGGTGGCGTCGCGCGGGGCGGTCGGGGCGAGGACTCCGTCGTACCACGTCTCGGTGTGCTTCTCGCCGGGGGCGTAGGCGCGCTGGGCGCCGATCATCAGCTCGCCGAACGGGAAGCTGGAGCCGGTCATCTGCTGCCAGGTGGTGTCACCGGGCGTGTAGTACTCGGTGCGGGTGCCGGGGGCCGCGACGGTCTCCAGGGAGGCGAAGGAGACGGAACCGCCGCCGGGCCGGGAGGTGACGGGGAAGTCCATGAAGTCGGTGGCGATGCCGGCCGATCCGTAGCGGGACTCGGTACGGCCGAGCGCTCCGTCCCGGACCCGGTAGACGCGGTCGTCGCGCACGGCGCCGGTCTCCGGGAAGGCCAGGTTGTAGACGTACGGGGTGGCGGCGGTGGCCTGCCACGCCAAGGTGACCTCGCCGGCGGCGAGTTCGCCGAGCAGCGCGGTGGCCTCGTCGGCGGGGACGGAGACGACGGGCAGACCGAGTCCGGAGTAGCTGCCGCCGGGGTACCAGCGGCCGGGGGCCTGGTGGTAGGCGACGACGGCGACCGCTCCGGCGGCCTTGGCGTCACGGGCGAGAGCGAGGGCGCTGGTCGCGTCGTCGGGCAGCCGGACGAGCGCGATCCTCCCCTTGACCTGGGCGGCGGTGAGCTCGTCGCGGCTTCCGGTGCCCGCGTCGACGAGCCGGGCGGAGCCGGTGCCGTCGAGGTTGTCGGAGCCGGTGGAGCCGGTCAGCGGGTGCAGGACGCGTCCGCCGGCCGTCTTCAGTTCGGTGATCTGCGGGGCGGCGGCGCGCCAGTAGCTGCCGAACTCGAAGGTGCCGTCGCCGGCGCGGCCTTCCACGTCCGCGTAGTAGCCGCGGATGCTGCGCGGGCCGCCGGCGGTGCCCGAGTGCAGCCAGGTGTCGTCCCAGGCGCGAGCGAACGCGAGGGTGGCGCCGCGCAGTTCGTGGGGCTGGTCGGTGCGCACGGACAGGCGGTGGGCCTGGCGGGCGTCGAGGACGACGGTGGTGTCCTTCTTCAGCTCCAGCTGCGGGCGGGCCAGGTAGCTGAGCGAGTCGTCGAGCGTGGCGCCCTCGCCCGCGTCCCGGGTGGTGACGTAGGAGGAGAGGAAGTAGCGGCCGGCGCGCAGCCGGTAGACCTGCTCGGCGGCGCCCTCGTTGAAGCGGCGTTCGCCGGAGGCGTCGTCGGTGCCGATGACGTCGAGCGAGGAGGAGCCGTTCGCCGGCTTGCCCTGACGGTCGATCATCTTGACGCGCAGGGTGAGGGTTTCGGGCTCGACGTAGAGCGAGAACGGGGTGGAGACGTGGACGCCGCCGGGGCCGGTGGCGAGCACGCGGCCGGTGACGTCGCCGTACTGTGCGCGCTCCAGGTGGGCGGTCGGGTCGACGGCGAGCGGCACCTGGACGGTGGCGCCGGCCGGGACGGTCACGGTGCGCTTGCCGAGGCGGGCGACCGGGCCTCGTACGGCCGAGCCGTCGTTGCCGGTGACTTTCTCGACCGCGAGGTCGAGGGTGACGGGCTTGTCCCCGGTGTTGGTGTACGGGACGGAGACGGTGCTGCGGTCGGCGGGGCGCTGCGGCCAGGAGAAAGTGCCGCCCTGGACGGCGGGGGCGCCGAGCACGGTCTGGTCGACGGCCGCCTTGACGTCGAGCCGGCCGCCGCCGGTCTCGCGGGCGTCGCCCGGGATGCCGCTGTCGGCGGAGGAGACGAGCGCGGCCTTGATCTGCTGGGCCGTCCAGTCGGGGTGGCGCTGCTTGACGACGGCGGCGGCGCCCGCGACGTGCGGGGTGGCCATCGACGTACCGGACATCGACTGGTACGCGTCGTCGCCGCGGCCGCCGGCCGCCGCGGCGGAGATGCCGACGCCGGGGGCGGCGATCTCCGGCTTGAGGGTGTGGGCGGCGTTGTCCGTGGGGCCGCGGCTGGAGAAGTACGCGGTGGAGTCGTCGCGGTCGGTGGCGCCGACGGTCAGCGCGCCGGGTGCGCAGCCGGGCGAGGAGACGGTCTTGTTGCCCGGACCGGAGTTGCCGGCGGCTATGACGAACAAGGTGCCCTCGCTCTGGGCGAGTTGTTCGGTGGCGGCGCTCAACGGGTCGGAGCAGTCGGTCTGGGAGGGGTCGCCGAGGCTCATCGAGACGACGTCGGCACCCTGGGCGACGGCCCACTCCATGCCGGCGATGATCCACGAAGTGGCGCCCGATCCCCCGTCGTTGAGGACCTTGCCGTTGAGCAGCGCGGCGCCGGGGGCGACGCCCTTCTTCTTGCCGCCGCTGGCGGCGCCGGAGCCGCCGACGGTGGAGATGGTGTGGGTGCCGTGGCCCTGGCGGTCGCCGGTGGTGGCCGAGTCGGTGAAGTTCTCGGCGGCGACGATCCGGCCCTTGAGGTCGGGGTGGTCCGCGTCGGCCCCGGTGTCGAGGACGGCGACCTTGGTGCCGGTGCCGTCGTAGCCGGCGGCCCAGGCCTCGGGGGCGTGGACTTGGGCGGTGGAACGCTCCAGGGTGGCCTTGACCTTGCGGTCGAGCCACAGCTTGGTCGGCCCGGGGGAGGTACCGCGCGCGGCGGGGGCGGTGACGTCTGCCCAGAACGCGGCGGCCTGCTTCTTGTCTGCCTTGAGCGCGACGGCGTCGACCGTCTTGAGGACCTTGCCCCGGGTGGCGCCGCGCGGGGCGGGCGGCAGGGTGCGCGCCTTCGCGAGGTCGGTGCCGTAGACGGCGATGAGCGGCAGGGTGGCCGAGCCGGCGTCGTCGTACCCCTGCCGGATCAGTCCGGTGACGTTGAAGAGTTCCTCGTCGACCCGCCCGGCGGCGAGGGCGGCGGTGGCGCCCTCGGGGTAGACGTACAAGTCCGGTCCGGTGCGCCGGGTCTGGACGAACGGGACGGTGCCGTCCTCGCGGGGCAGCACGGTCGCGGCCGGGTCGCCCTGGGCGTCCCTGCTCACCACGACCCGGTCCCCGGTCACCAGGGTGACCGTGGCGGTCCGCTGCTGTCCGGCGCCGGCGGCCTCACTGCCGACCAGCGGTCGCTTTCCGGTCCCCGGCTCGTCCTGCGGCGTCGCGGCCGCGGACGCCGTGACCGCGGTGACGGCCAGGACAGCTGCGGTCGCCGCCCCCAGGGCCGTACGCGAAATCGGGCGCATCGCTCTCCCCATCTGGTTCCGGGCACGGCGGGGCGAAGGCCCCGACGGCCGGAGGTTGTCAGTGCTGCGGTGGCGCCACATTGGCAGAGGTGAGGGTGGTGCAGGCAGGATGATCGAGGCGGGAATGCGCCGTGGCCGTTTCCCGCCAGGCACCAATTGGAACGAATGCGTCCGCGGGCCGTCCCGGGATGTCCGGGTCGTCCGGGGGCGTCCGCGCGAGGGGTGGGTCGGCAGATGCTGGGTGCGATAGGTCTCGACGAACGGCAGGAGTCCGCCTACCGCGCGCTGGTCGCGCTCGGCGCGGCCGAGGTGTCCGACCTGGCCCATCGCCTCGCCCTGCCGGAACTCGACACCGAGCGGGCGCTGCGGCACCTGGAGTCGCAGGGCCTGGCCGCCCAGTCCTCGGCCCGCATGGGCCGCTGGGTCGCGGCCCCGCCCGGGGTGGCCCTCGGCGCGCTGCTCACCCAGCAGCGGCACGAGCTGGAGCAGGCGGAGCGGGCGGCGTCGCTGCTCGCCCGCGAGTACCGGACCGAGGCGACCGAGCCGGCCGTGCACGACCTGGTGGAGGTGGTGACCGGCGCGAGCGCGGTGACGCACCGCTTTCTCCAGCTCCAGCTGGGCGCCACCGACGAGGTGTGCGCGCTGGTGACGGGCAAGCCGATCGCCGTATCCGGGATGGACAACGAGGCGGAGGCGCAGGCCGCCGAGCGGGGTGTGCGCTACCGGGTGGTGGTCGAGCGGGACGTCCTGTCGCTGCCGACCGGCCTGGTCGAACTGTCCGCGGCCCTCGGGCGGCACGAGGAGATCCGGGTGGTGGACCGGGTGCCGACGAAGCTGGTGGTGGCGGACCGCACGCTGGCGATGATCCCGCTGTCCGGCCGCAACGCCGAGCCCGCCGCCCTTGTGGTGCACGCGAGCGGCCTCCTCGAATCCCTCACCGGCCTGTTCGAGTCGGTGTGGCGCGAGGCGCTGCCCCTGCGCCTCGGCGCGGGCGCGCGCCTGACGGAGGAAGAGGTGCCGGGCCCGGACCCGGTGGACCTGGAGGTCCTGTCGCTGCTCCTCGCGGGCATGACGGACGCGACGGTGGCCAAGCAGCTGGACCTGGGGCTGCGCACCGTACAGAGGCGGGTGAAGGGCCTGATGGAACTGGCGGGCGTGACGACCCGGCTGCAGCTGGGCTGGCACGCGTACGAGAAGGGCTGGGTCGCCCGCCGCTGAGTTCCGTCCCCCGGCCGTACTTCTTGGGTGCACCTTGACCTGCGATGACGCCGGGTCTCCGGCACCCTGGGCAGATGGGAGTGTGGCAGCTTCTGCTGATCGGGCTTGTGATGCTGCTCGGTCTGTTCGGGGTGCTGACGCCCGGCGTGCCCGGGACATGGCTGGTGTGGGCGGCGGTGCTGTGGTGGTCGCTGCACGAGCGGACCGGTCCGGCCTGGATCCTGCTGGTGTCCGCGACAGGGCTGCTGCTGCTCACGCAGGTGGCGGTGTGGCAGTTGCCGCCGCGCCGGTTCCGGGGGGCGGGGGTCACCCGGCGGACGATGGCGTACGCGGGGGCGGGGGCGCTGCTCGGGTTCGTCCTGATCCCGGTGATCGGCGCGATCCCCGGTTTCGTGGGCGGGGTCTATCTGTCGGAGCGGCTGCGGGCGGGCGGCCACGGCCAGGCGCGGACGGCCACCCGGACGGTGATGCGGGCGGCGGGGACGAGCGTGCTGGTGGAGCTGTTCGCCTGCCTGCTGATCATGGGGGCCTGGGTCGGCGTCCTGGTCCTGGACTGACGGCGTCAGCGCAGGAGCCCGATCCCGGTCAGCATCACGGCGCCGGCGATCAGCCGCAGCCGTCCGAAGGGTTCGCGGAAGAACAGGGTGGCGATGACGGCGGCGACGAGGATGCCGGTCTCGCGCAGGGCGGCCACGGAGGCGACGTCACCGTGCGCCTGGGCCCAGATGACCAGCCCGTACGCGGCCATGGACAGCACCCCGCCGGTAAGCCCGGTCCCGAGCACGGGCCTGACCTGGGCGAACAGGGCGCCGCGCCGCCGGGCGAGCGCGACCAGCGGCAGGATGGGGCCCTGTAGAAGGAAGAGCCAGGCGATGTACGCGAGGGTGTCGTCGGCGTGCCGGACGCCGGAGCTGTCGACGAGCGTGTACGCGGCGATGAGCACGCCCGTGCCGACCGCGGCGCCCAGGGCGGGCAGCTGGGCCCGCCCGACGCGGCCGGACCCGAGGGCGAGCGCGCCGAGCCCGCCGGACACCAGCAGCACCCCCAGGGCCTGCGGCAGCGTGAGGCCGCCGCCGAGCAGGGTGACCGAGGCGACGGCGACGAGCAGCGGCGCGAGACCCCGGGCGAGCGGGTACATCTGCCCGAAGTCGCCGAGCTGGTAGGCACGCAGCAGGAACAGGTGCGAGGCCACTTCGAGCGCGGCCGAGGCGGCGATGAACGGCCAGGCGGCGGCCGGCGGGACCGGGGTGAAACGGACGAGGACGGCGGCGCAGAGGGTGTAGCCGCAGTTGATGAGGGCGAAGCCGACGAGTTTGTCGGGGATCCGGTGGGCCATCGTTCCGAAAGCGGGGGTCGCCTCACCGCCCGGATCCGCGCCCGGCTGCCGGAGCTGCGCGAGACGGAGGCCCGGGTGGCACGGGTGGTCCTGGACCAGGGCCCGGCCCTGGTCCACCTGAGCGTCAGCGACGTGGCCGCGCTGGCCGGCACGGCGTCCTCGACCGTCGTACGCGCCTGCCAGCGGCTCGGCTTCCGGGGCTTCCAGGAACTGAAGATCGAGGCCGCCCGGATCGCCGCCGACCCGCCCCCGCAGACGCCGGACGACCCGGCGGCCCAGGCGCTCACCGCCACGGTGCGCGCCTCCCGGGAGGCCCTGGACGGCCTCGCGGCGACCCTCGACACCACCGTGCTCGCGGCAGCGGCCGCGGCCCTGCGCGCGGCCCCGCGCGTGGTCGTCGCCGGAGCCGGACTCTCGGCGGCCGTCGCCCTGGACGTCGCCTACCGGCTGCGGGCCCTGGGCTGCCCGGTCGACGCCCCCTCAGACCCGCTCACCGCCCAGCTCGCCGCGGGCCAGCTCCCGCCCGACGGCGTCTGCCTCGCCATCAGCCACACCGGCGCCACCCGCACCACGGTGGACACCGCCCGCCGGGCCCGTACCGCAGGGGCCGCGGTGATCGCCCTCACCAGCTACGCCCGCTCACCCCTGAGCGAGAGCAGCACCCACGTCCTCGTGGCGGGCGGCCAGGACCTCGTCTTCGGCCTGGAAACCTCCGCCAGCCGCATCGCCCACCTCGCCGCCGTGGACGCCCTCACGGCAACACTCATGTCCCTCTCCCCGAAGCGGCCCGCCACCACCTGGACCTCTCGGCGGACGTGACGGCCGACCACGCGTACTGACCAAGCCGTCCCATAGAAGAACTGCCCCTCCCCCGCACTCGCGCCCCACACCACTTCACCCGCGCCCCAGATACCGCGCCGCATACGACCGCCACGGCCGCCACTCCTCCCGCCCCCTCACCCCCGGCACCGCCACGTCCGGATCCCCCAGCGCCCGCACCCGAATCGCCGCCACCGCCTCCGCCCCGACCCCTGGAACCCCCGCCAGCGCCGCCGCGGACGCGTCCCGGTCGGCGCCCGGGTCGAGCCGTACGGTGTCGTCGGCGAGGGCGCGGGCGAGCGGGCCGGCGACGGGGTGGGCGGTCAGTTCGGCGGGCGCGGGGAAGACATGGGTGAGGCCGCCGCAGGGGGTGTCGAGCGGAAGTCCGTGGCGCGTGACGAGCCGGGCGGCTTCGGCGGGGCCGACGAGGGTGCGGATCGCGAACTCCTCGGGTTCGGCCGTTCCCGGGGAGCGTACGCCGGGGCGCGCGGCGACTTCGGCGGCGAGTACGGGGTCGGCGCCGAGACGTTCGGCGACGGCGTACGGGTCGGCGTCGAGGTCGAGGAGCCGGCGGAGCCGCTGGACGGCGGTGGCGAGGTCGCGGAGTTCGGTGAGCCGGATGCGGGCGTCGAGCCAGGGGCCCGGGGAGTGTTCGTCGACGGAGACGAGGCCGGTGCCGTAGGGCAGGCGCAGGGTGCGCCGGTAGGTGCGGGTGCCGGGTGCGCCGACGACTTCCTCGATGCCGGGTACGGCTTCGGCGGCCAGCAGGTCGAAGACTTCCCGTGCGGCGTACGGCCCCCGGTGGGCGAGCCGCAGCGGTACTCCGGCGGCGAGGGCGGTACGCGCGTTCGTGCCCGTACGCGTGTCGGCGGTGGTCCCGGTGCCCGTGCCTGATTCGGCGCGCAGGGCGGTGGGGGTGCGGGCGTAGACGGCGCGGATGGTGGCGTTGAACTGCCGGACGCTGGCGAATCCGGAGGCGAAGGCGATCTCGGTGACGGGCAGCTCGGTGGTCTGGAGGAGCACGCGCGCGGTGTGCGCGCGCTGGGCGCGCGCCAGCGCGACGGGTCCGGCGCCCAGCTCCGCGGTGAGCTGCCGCTGGACCTGCCGGGTGCTGTAGCCGAGCCGTCCGGCGAGTCCGGGGACGCCTTCGCGGTCCACGACGCCGTCGCCGATCATCCGCATGGCGCGGCCGACGACGTCCGCGCGGACGTTCCACTCGGGCGAACCGGGCACGGCGTCGGGCCGGCACCGGCGGCAGGCCCGGAAGCCGTGCGCCTGCGCGGCGGCGGCGGTCGGGTAGAAGCTGACGTTGCGGCGTTTGGGGGTGACGGCGGGGCAGCTGGGCCGGCAGTAGATGCCGGTGGTGGCGACGCCGAAGAAGAAGACCCCGTCGAAGCGGGCGTCCCGGCTGCCGACCGCCCGGTACCGGGTCTCCTCGTCCAGCGGCGCGCCGGTCACACCGGTCGCCCCCACCGCCTCCAGGGCACCCGCCGTACCCGCCGCCACCTCGGTCTTCGTGTCCGTCATGCTTCCAGTGTGCGCGGCCCACCGGGGCCGGGCTGGCGGATTTCGGACACGGAGACCGAGGGGGCGGCCTCCACCCTCGGCTGACGGCTGACGGCTGACGGCTGACGACCGGCGGCCGTCAGCGGAAGCGGCCCTGCTTGATGTCCATCGCGGCGCGGCCTTCCATGCCCCGCTGCTTGTAGACCTTCCGCATCTCGTGACGCATGCGGGCGTCGGTCTTGGCGGCCAGCCGCTGGTTCTCGCGCAGCAGCTTGCGGTAGCTGTCAAGGCGGCGTTCCGGGAGGGTGCCGTCGGCGATGGCGGCGGTCACGGCGCAGCCCGGCTCCGCCTCGTGGGCGCAGTCGGGGAAGCGGCAGGACGCCGCCAGGTCGTCGATCTCGGAGAAGACCTGGCCGACTCCGGCCTCCGCGTCCCACAGGCCGACCCCGCGCAGTCCGGGCGTGTCGATGAGGACGCCGCCGGCGGGCAGGGCGAGCAGGTTGCGGGTGGTCGTGGTGTGCCGGCCCTTGCCGTCGGCGTCGCGGGTGGCCTGGACCTCCATGGCGTCGAGGCCGAGGAGCGTGTTGGCGAGGGTCGACTTGCCCGCGCCGGAGACCCCGAGCAGCACGGCCGTGCCGCCGGCGGCGACCGCCTGGAGTGTGTCGAGGCCGTCGCCGGTGTGCGAGCTGACCGCCAGGACCTGGACGCCGGGGGCGACGGTCTCGACGTCCTCGACGAGATAGGACAGGCCGACCGGGTCGGGCACCAGGTCCGCCTTGCTCAGGACGACGAGCGGCTGCGCGCCGGACTCCCAGGCGAGGGCGAGGAAGCGTTCGATCCGGCCCAGGTCCAGCTCGACGGCGAGCGACACGACGATGATCGCGTGGTCGACGTTGGCGGCGAGGATCTGGCCTTCGGAGCGCTTGGAGGAGGTGGAGCGGGCGAACGCGGTCCGGCGCGGCAGGTAGGCGCGTACGTACCGGGGGTCGCCGATCCCGTCGGGGTCGACGGCCGCCCAGTCACCGGTGCAGACCACCCGCATCGGGTCGTGCGGGGTGACGAACGCGGTGTCGGCGCGCACGAGGCCCTCGGGCGTCATGACGTCGCACTGCCCCCGGTCGACCCGGACGACCCGCCCGGGCAGCAGGCCCTGCGCGGCGTACGGGGCGAACGCGGCCGCCCAGTCGTCGTCCCACCCGTACACGACGAGCGGGTGCTGGGCAGCGGAGGAGGAAGAGTGGAGCGAAGCGTGGAACAAGGGGAAACCCTTCAAAGGGTGGCCCCGGCGGCGCGCTCCAGGCGCGCGGATCGTATGGGTGTCAGCCGGAGACCACAGGGGTGGGAACGATGAACTCCTGAATGCGGGCAGAGCCCGTCACGGTGACAGTCATCAATGTCCTCACCTCCTGCTTCTTTTCCACGTACTGACATTGGCTCGGGAAGGGGCACACCGCCCAACTTCCGAGGACGGGAGAAACATAACCCGCCCCGAGGCCCGACACCACCGATTTGATCCCCCCTCCTCTGTAACGAGGCGCGAGACCGCCTGCCTGGCCGGGCCGGCTCCTGTTCAACGAGGAGAACGGATGCACACCGGCCGGCACATACCTCCTTGGCCCGGGTCCTCGACCGGACCACGGGGGCGACCGACCTGTGTGCGGCGATCGAGCAGAACACGCCCGAGAACCGCGCGAACGACGCCAAGACCGATAGCCGAGGATGGGCCTGGGTCGGGACCATGGCCTACGACAAACAACCGCGCAACGCCGCGCTGTACCGGGTCGACGACGTCCGGGTGGTCCGCGTGGCTGACGCGGCTCCGTCGAAGGTGCCGTCGGGACGGTAGCGGTGGACGGCACTCGCTCGTCCGAGGCTGCTCCGGCGGACCCGCCCTCGACGAACCGGCAGGGCGCCTGCACCTCGCCGACACCACCATCATGATCGTCGACGTCTTCGACCTCGACGTCGGAACCGGCACCCTGAGCGACCGGCGACGCTTCCTCGACTTCCGCGAAGACGGGGTGTGGCCGGACGGCATGAGCGTCGACGACGACGGCATGCTGTGGATCGCACAGCCGTCCCCGCTCCCGGACCGGCGCGACACACAGCGGTCCTCCGCACGTGCCCGGCCGCCGCCTCCCGTCCGCTTTCGGGCGGCGGTCGCAGCGCGCGGAGGGCGAGTTCACCCGAGCGAGCACAAGCGGTGGCACGGGTGTCACTCACGGTATCTCCTGGAGCGGGTGCGATGTCAGTGCGACCGCCGCCCCCGCCTCTGTCAGAGGACCCGACGCAGGGAGATGCCATGCCGAGCGGCACACCCGACCCGGCTTCCGATCCGACGGGCGACAGCCCGCAGCAGGGCCGTCCCGACAGCGAACCGCCCGGAACCGGCCGGCCCGCACACTCCGCGCCCGAGCCCCGGGGCACTGCGGGCGACCGCACCGAGCTCGATGAGCTGCGGCAGCGGCTCGCCGCGCTCGAGGCATCGAAACCACCACCCCGGGCGCGTCACCACCTTCTTCGGACGTCCGGCTCGGTCGTCCTGATCGTCATCTCCTCCCTGCTGGCGCTGCTCGCGGTCGTCGCGGTGTGGACCGACTCGATCGTCGGCGACACCGACCGGTACGTCGCCACGGTCGCGCCGCTGGCGAGCGACCCCGACGTCCAGGCCGCGGTCACCAGCCGGGTCACCTCGGAGGTCCTGTCCCACATCGACGTGAAGGCCCTGGTGGGCCAGCTCTCCAAGGCCGCCGCCGAGCAGGGTGCGCCGCCCCGGCTCAGCAAGCTGATCGGCGACCTGACCGGGCCGATCACCAACGGCCTCACCCAGCTGGTCAGCGGCACCGTGAACAAGGTGGTGACCAGCGACCAGTTCGCGACCCTGTGGGCCGACGCCAACCGGGCGGCACACGCCTCGCTCGACAAGGCGCTGACCGGCAAGGGCGGCGGCGCGATCTCGCTGGAGAACAACCAGGTCGCCATCGACATCGGGCCGTTCGTCGCCAAGGTGAAGGACGAGCTGGTGAGCTCCGGCTTCGGCCCCGCGGCGAAGATCCCGGAGGTGCACACCAACTTCGTGGTGTTCGCCTCGAAGGACATCGGCAAGGTCAAGACCTACTTCCGGCTCCTGCAGATCATGGGCACCTGGCTGCCGATCATCGCCGTGCTGGTCGCCGCCGCCGGCGTGTTCACCGCCGTGAACCGACGGCGCGGCCTGATCGGCGCGGCGGCCGGGGTGGCCGTCGCCATGCTCCTCCTGGGCGTCGTCCTGACGGTCTTCCGGTCCTTGTACCTCGATCACCTGCCACCGGGAGCGTCCCAGGCCGCCGCCGGCTCGATCTACGACGCCCTGATCCGCTTCCTGCGCGCGAGCATCCGCGCCGTCGGTGTGACAGCACTGGTGACGGCCGTCGGAGCCTTCCTGATCGGCCCGTCGAGAGTCGCCGTCGCGATCCGCACCGCCTGCGCATCGGCGATCGGCGCGCTGCGTGAGGTCTCGACGGCGCACGGGCTCCGCCTCGGGCCGGTCGGCCGCTTCGTGAACCGGTACAAGCGTTGGATCGGGGCCGCGATCCTCACCGTGGCGGCCGTCGTCCTCGCGACGTGGAGCTACCCGACCGCGGCGGTGGTGATGTGGATCGTCGTCGTGGTGCTGGTCGGCTTCGCCATCCGGGAGTTCCTCGACACGGGGCCGGCGACCGCCCGTACCTCGCCGACCGGCGCCGGCGGCGCGAACATCCCACCCCCGGGTGAGTGATCCGGCGCATCCGATGTCATCACTTTCCGGGTGGTCCACAATCGCGCTTTTCGTTCGTCGGGCGAGTGGCCGGCACAAGGCGTCTACTGGATCGGAGCCTCCGTTGCGGCGCTCCAAGCAGGTGGGAAAGCCTGCCGTGGCGGGGGTGGACGGGGCCGCTACCGATGAGGCAGCGACAGGTGAGCCGAGAGACAGATGTCGGGGTCGCGGCGGTAGGCATCATCAACCCCCTCCGCTGATCGCGGTGGTGCTGATGCCGGCCACCCCGAGCGACACGATCAACGGCACTTTCTGCAAACGTTTTAGCCGCGACGAATACGCGATCGTTCACCGCGATCTTAACCTCGCCGTTTCAGTTGCGGCTGCTGGGTAGCCGGGCAGAGTCGTTGGGGGCGGTGCTGGTTGGTGGGCATGGTGAGGGCCCGGCGCGGTGGTCGGGTTCTCCAGGGTTCCTCGGGTCGTGGGTGGTCGGGGGCATGCCGGTCAGCCGGCCGGGCGGGGCAGGGCCGCGAGTCGGTGGAAGGCGGCGGCGAGTTCGTGTCGCCAGGGCCAGGTGGCGGAGATTCGCAGGTGGAGGCGGCGGCCGCCGCGGGTGAGGCGGGCGGCGACGTGCAGCAGCCGGTAGCGGAGTTTCTTGGGCTCGGCGTCGGCCAGCTCGCCGTCCAGCAGCAGGACGCGGGTCCAGGCGAGGAGGTCGATCGCTGCGAGGCTGAGTTCGAGCCAGGCCGCGTTGATGGCGAAGTGGCGGGAGGGGAAGCGGCCGAATCCGGTGTCCTTGCCGCGCCGGATGTGGTCTTCGACGGTGGCGTGTCCGCGGTGGCGGACCTCCAGGAACTGGGCGGAGCCCTGGCCTGAGTAAGGGGTGTCGGTGAGGAACACCTGGTGCCGCAGGCCCTCGTCCTGGTCGAACAGGGAGAGTTGGGCGCCGGGGTGTGGTCGCTCGCGGCGCACGATGATGCGGGTGCCGGCCGGATAGCCGGTCAGCTCCATCATCCCGGTCAGCTCGGCGACCTCGGCGCCGGCACGGAGCGAGCCGTCCTGGTCCAGAGCGGGATGCCAGAGACGGTCGGGCATGGCTCGGATCGCGTGGCGGACCGGCTCGGTGACCGCGTATCCGACGGAGAAGAAGGTGCGGATTCCTCGTTTCCGCACGTCTCGGACGTGGGTGAGGAAGGCTTTCGCGGATCCTGCGCTGTCGGTGCGGACGAGGATGTCGGTGCCGTGCCGGTGGGCGTCGGGGATCTGTGCGAGAGCGTCGTCCAGCACCGCGATGTGATCGGCGGCGGTGTTGGCTCCGGCGTTGCCGGGACGCAGGCGCCCGGACATCGCCTCGCCGGTGTTGGCCAGGAAGCACATCAGCGGGTGGAAGCCGAAGCCGCCCTTGTAGGTCGGGGCGGCCTGGTCCTTCTGCGAGTGGCAGGTGATCAGCGTGGCGTCGAGATCCAGGACGAGCCCGGGCAGTGCACGTCCCCCGGCCCGGGCTGCGGGTATGCCCTCGCCCCGCTCGGCGGCCTGCGGCCAGGCCACCTCCCGGGCTTGGGCGCGGGCTGATCGCAGCCGGTCCAGTACCCGTTCGTCGATGGCGGCCAGCAGCCGCCAGGCCGTCGGCGTGGAGGCGACCGGGCCGAACACCTCGCGCTGGTCCCGCAGAACGGCCAGTTCCGTGATCGTCTCGCCGCCGTCGGCGAGCATCACCGCGAGATCAACGGCGATCCGGCCCGGGTCGTGACCGGTGCCGCGTGGCCGAAGTGGTCTGAGCGCGGTGGAGTACGCGGCGGTCAGCCCGGCGGCATCGGCAAGATCCGCCAGCAACCGTGCCCCGGCGTGAGCAACCACCCCCGCACCGTCAGCGGAGACATGGAGCTTGGGACGCGAACCGATACCCTGCACGCAGAAAGTGCCTTCCGTCTGGACCGACAGAACCCCTCGACAAGGTTCATCGTCCCAGCTCAGAAGGCACTTTCGCGTTGCCGCACAGAAATCGGCCCCGCACCAAGTGAAACGGCGAGGTTAAGCGGTCGAACCTACCTCAGAGCCAACCCGCTGGACTTGACAGAGAACACGCCATGTGGATTCCCGCCCAAGTGGCTCCGCCAACCAGTCGACCTCCGAGGCGAGGCGCGGTCCGCTCTCCGGGGCGGCTGGGACGATGCGCGCATGGAACCCAGGACAAGAACCTCCGAGAGTCCACCAAAGGCGCGGATCGTCCTACTGACACTCGCCGCCGGTCAGTTCCTGATGGCGCTGGACAGCTCGGTCATGAACGTCTCGATCGCGACGGTGGCCAAAGACGTGGGCACGACGGTGACGGGTATCCAGGGCGCCATCACGGCCTACACCCTGGTGATGGCGATGTTCATGATCCCCGGCGGCAAGGTGGGGGCGCTGATCGGCCGCAAACGCGCGTTCGTGATCGGCTGCGTCATCTACGGCTGCGGCTCCCTCACCACGGCGCTCGCACCGAACCTGACCGTGCTGCTGATCGGCTGGTCGTTCCTGGAGGGGATCGGGGCGGCACTCATCATGCCCGCGATCGTGGCGCTCGTGGCCGGCAACTTCGCCACCGAGCGACGTCCCGCCGCCTACGGACTCGTCGCGGCCGCGGGGGCCGTGGCGATCGCGGTCGGGCCGCTCATCGGAGGTGTGGCGACGACGTACTTCTCCTGGCGGTGGGTCTTCGCCGGAGAGGTCCTGGTGGTGCTCGGCATCCTGGTGCTCGCCCGCCGCATCGCCGACGCGCCGGCCGGCGAAGGCGCTCGCATCGATCTCGTGGGCGCCGTGCTGTCCGCGCTCGGGCTCGGGCTCTTCGTCTACGGCGTGCTCCGCTCCGACGAATGGGGCTGGTTCCAGCCGAAGCCCGACGCGCCCTCATGGCTCGGGGTCTCGCTGGTCGTGTGGCTGATTTTGGCCGGTCTCCTGCTGATCTGGCTCTTCCTCCACTGGGAGACAGGCATGGTGGAGCGGCACAGGGAGCCACTTGTCGACCCGGCCATGCTGCAGAACAAGCAGCTCACCGGCGGACTGACGATGTTCTTCTTCCAGTACCTCGTTCAGATGGGCGTCTTCTTCGTCGTACCGCTCTATCTGTCGGTCGCCCTGGGCCTGTCCGCGCTCAAGACCGGTGCCCGCCTTCTGCCGCTCTCCGTGACACTGCTGGCGGCCGCCGTCCTGATCCCCCGCTACCTGCCCGGCGTCTCGCCCCGGCGGGTGGTGCGGCTCGGGGTCTTGGCGTTGTTCGCGGGCGCGCTGGTCCTGATGGCCGCGCTCGACACGGACGCCGGTGCGGAGATCGTCACCATCCCCCTGCTGTTGATCGGGCTCGGCATGGGCGCGCTGGCGTCCCAGCTCGGGTCGGTCACCGTGTCCGCTGTGCCAGAAGCACAGAGTGCGGAAGTCGGCGGTGTCCAGAACTCCGTCACCAACCTGGGCGCCTCTATCGGTACAGCGCTCGCCGGGTCGATCATGATCGCCGCGATGACGACTTCGTTCCTCACCAGCGTGGAACAGAATCCGGCGATCCCGGCCGAGGTCAAGAGCCAGGCGACCGTCGAACTCCAAAGCGGCGTACCGTTCTTGTCGGATGCCGAGCTCACGTCCGCGCTCGACGAAGCGGGCACCAGCGAGGCGGTGACCCAGGCGGCACTCGACGCGAACGAAGACGCCAGGATCGACGGTCTGCGCGCCGCAGTCGCCATCCTCGCCTTCGCCGCGCTCCTCGCCATGTTCTTCACCTCACGGATCCCGAATACCCAGCCCGGTTCGACGAAGCCATAGCCGCAGGGCGGCTGGATCCCAGCCGCCCTTGTTTCACCGCTCCGACGGACTGGGAGCGGCGCAGACAGCCCAGAAGGGCAGACGCCGAGGGCTGGGTAGGCCCTGATGTGCTGCCGTATCGCTCGATCAGCCGGCTGATCTGCTGCTCCAGCCGGCCGGGCCCTTCGTCCGGCAGCAGGTCCTCAAGAGGGGTGATGAGCGGCGGATCGGGTGTGATCCGGCGCTCACCGTCGACGACACGGGTGAGCTTGTCGAAGACCTGAACGGTGTCGTGCGAACGCGCCTTGTCCACGGCATGCGCCCAGCGTTCACGGCCCCGCGCGGACAGGTCCGCCCCGAACCGGCCCCGCACCCATGCCGCGTCGAACTGGGCATACCAGACTTCCAGGTTGCCGATGCCGGCGAAGGCACGCATACACGCGCGATACGACCGCACCGAACTCGGCGTGGCTGGAGCGGGGTACGGCGGACCGTGCCGCCTTCCCCAGCGCGGCCCGCTCCTGCGGAGTGCGGTGCCGCGACCCGCGGCCGTCCAGGTGGTTCTCGGTCATGGCAGCGGCTCCGGGGATTGGACGACCTTCGCTCGCAGGGCGACGACGGGGCGGTCGACAGGCCTGAGCGAACCAGGCGGGTGAACGGCTCCCGAGGTGCGACGGCCGCGGTCCGATGATGCAATTGACGTATGCAATGGGGTTACTCCAGGGGGGCGGCAGCGAGCACCCGAGGTGACGCCGTGAGCGACGAACTCGAAGAAGTGGGCCCGATCGACTATCTGGTCGTCGAGTTCCCCGGTAACCGAATGACAGGTGAGGGGTTCCCCCTCCTGGTCGACCTCGTGGACCGCGGCCTGATCCGGATCCTCGACCTGATGTTCGTCAGGAAGGAGGATGACGGTTCCGTGACCGGCATGGAGATCGCCGACCTGACCGGTGACGGCGAACTCGACCTGGCCGTTTTCGAGGGCGCGTCCTCCGGCCTCCTGGGCCAGGACGATATCGAGGAGGCGGCCACCGCGCTGGAGCCCGGGAGTTCCGCCGGCATCATGATCTACGAGAACCTGTGGGCCGCTCCCTTTGCCACCGCCCTGCGCCGTGCCGATGCCAGGCTGGTCGCCTCCGGGCGAATCCCGGTGTCTGCTGTCCTCGACGCGCTCGACGCTGCCGAGGCTGCTCACTGAGCAGCAGACAGCGTCTGCCGATCCTGCTGAGCTGAAGGGAATCAGTCATGCCAGGTCTCATCCGGGGAGTCGCGCGCACTGCGGCTGTTGCCGGCACGGCGACCGCCGTGTCGAACCGTGTGTCACGCCGTCAGCGGGGACGGTGGGCGGCTCAGCAGGCATCCGAGGCGCCCTCACCTCAGCCGGCGTCCTCCGCCCAGCCGCCTCCGGCTTCGCCGGCCCCCGACATGACCAGCAAGCTCGAACAGCTGAAGCAGCTCGGCGAGCTCAAGGACCAGGGCGTGCTCTCGGAGGCTGAATTCGAGGAACAGAAGCGCAGGATCCTCGGATCGTGACCGGCTCCAAGTGACGTCTGCACAAAGCCCGCGTTGCCTTGCCTGCGCGGATCAATTCGAGCTGTCGCTGATGGGCAGGCTGGCACAGGACGACGGCGGCGGTGCCACGGCGCACCGACCCGCGATCCAGCAGCCGGTCGAGGAGGGAGGGTAACGTCTCGCCTCCCCCGACCGCGCTCAGAATCTGTCCCGCGTCCAAGGATGGACGCCCCGGTCCCTGGCCTACGGCGCCGCCGGAGTCGCGCTGGAGGGTTCCACGCCACTGCGGATCATTAGGGCAACCACAAAGGACCAGGTCAGAGACCATCTAACCTAGGTCGTCATGCGACCCACCGCGGGACGAACCGGTCAAGGATCGGCGTACGATCCCCAGGAAAGCGAGCGGGGGTGATCGTGGGCGACTTCAAGACCACCCCAGGAGCATGCGCCGGCCCACGAGTCTGCCAGCGCCTCGCCATCCGCGAAGAAGACCGAGAGGTCGGCCCCTCGTGCCAGTTCCGCGGCTTCAAGGCCAAGCGATTCGATCCCTGCCGATTGCTCAGCCGACAGGGTCTTGAACCGGTCTTCCGCCAACGAACCCTCGACATAGAATTCGTGCTCCAGCTTGTCACGGCGTGCCATGGCCGCATCGAGGCTTGCTACGGCCTCCGTACGACGGGCTTCCTTCTCCACATCGTGGAGGACCGCCCAGCGCCGGGCCTCCAGGAGCATGTCCATGGCGAACGGGTTGTGCGTCTCCAGTTTGGCGCACACTTCGACGCCCTCCCGGGCGTCGAGCCGGAGCCGTATCAGCGGCGTCGATCCGATGGAGTCGTGCACGGCCTCAAAGAACATCGCCGTTCCCCTCGATGGCGTCGCGCCGTGCGGTCGAGCCGGGCGCGTAGTGGTAGATGGCGCTGGGCCCGCCGAGGCGCGCGTATCGGGCTTGTAAGAAGGAGGTCTTCCGGTCCAGGTCGGGGTCGTCGCCGGCCAGCAGGACGCCGAGTACGGTGCCGCTGTGCGCGACGACCACGCCGAGTCCGTCGGTCTCCGCGCACGCCGCGCGGAGCGGCGCGAGCGCGGGGCGCGGCCGCAGCCGGGCGTGGAGTTCGGCGCTGCGGGTGGCGACGGCGCCGACCGCGCGCAGGTCGTGCCGGGCGACGGCGGTGGCCAGCCGGTCGAGCAGCACGGCGTATTCGGCGCGGGTCCGGTCGTCGACGGGTGCGGGGCTGCGGTTGTAGCTGACGGTGTCGATCCGGCCGCCCTCGTCGTAGCCGACGACCACGAAGCGGGGCAGGTGGCCGAGGCGGCGGTGCAGCCGCACCTCGCGGTGCAGGAAGGCGACGATCTCGTCGTGCATGACCCCGTCGGTGGGCTCCACCTGGCGTAACAGGGACTCGATGGTGGCGGCCGGGAAGGACACCCCGAAGGCGTCCGCGACGGCCCGGACCGAGGCCACCAGGTCCGCGGACGAGCTGGCCAGGCCCTTGCCCTCGGGTAACTCGCCGGCGAGCAGCAGCTCGCCGCCGCCGGGCCGCCCCAGGGCTTCGAGGGCGAGTGCGGCGACCCGCGCCGACTTGCTCTTGCCCGGGGCGTCCGGCGTGATGCCGGTGGCGTCGGCCGAGTAGCGGAACTTCGCGGTGGAGCCCATGGTGATGGGCAGCGTCACGAGAAAGTGGCGCTCGTCCGGGAGGACGCCCTGCAGGAGTTCGCCGAAGGTGCCGGAGGCAGCGCCGCTGCCCACCGCCCACGGGCCCGGGGACCCGGCGCCCGGTGCCGGCCAGGCCCCGGGCGCGGGGACGCGTGCCATCCTCTGATCCACCGTGTTCCCCCGCATGCGTTCATTCCGAATCGGCATCCAGACCGAGGGCACGGTCCGTGTCGTCCAACGCCTGCCGTACGACCTCCGCGCGCCGCCCCCCACGCGGCGGTGAGGCTCCTCCCGTCCTGGTCCTGTCCGGCCAGCGCGGCCCGCACCTGGTCAGGGGTGGCGGACCCGGCGGACCGCATCCGCGGCAGCGCGCGCCGTACGTCGAACGCGTCCGCGAGCAGCTCTTCCGCGTCCTCGACGGTGTGCCCGTGCTCCGCGGCGAGGTCCCGCAGGCGAGGATCAGGGGCGCGATGAGCGTGCCCAGCGAGGCCAGGATCAGCGGCGGGCAGCGTGCCGACCGCGGTGCCCAGCAGGCCGCCGAGGATGGCGCCGGCGAGCGCGCCGGCGCCCGACGCGGCCAGGATGAGACCCACGCTGAACGGCGGGATGTCGAGCGTGCGGGTGACGAAGACCAGCGCGACGGGCTCCGCGATCGCCGTGAAGAAGTCGATCACGAGCGTGGTGAGGACCAGGGTCCGCACCGTGGCGTGGCCGGTGACGAACGCGACGCCGTCGGCCATGTCGCGCCAGATGGTCTGGCTCGGCTCCTCGGGCTCCTCGCCCTCGCCGCCCTCCCCGGCGGTCTTCCGCTCACCGCGGATCAGCGCCGTGAAGAACGCCGAGAGCGCGAAGAGCACCGTGTTGATCATCATCGAGACCGGCCCGGCCAGCAGCTGGAAGATGCCGCCGCCGAGCGCGCTGCCCGCGATGCCGGCGGAGGACGCGCTCAGCTCCAGCTTGCTGTTGCCGTCGATCAGATCGTCACGCTCGACGAGTGCGGGCAGGATCGACGCGCTGCCCACATCCGCCACCACGCTGAAGCATCCGACGAGCAGGGCCACGACGAGCAGCGTGGGCACGCTCAGGAGGTCGAGCCACCATGCCAACGGAATGGCGAGCAGCAGCAGTGCGCGAGCCATGTCGCAGAAGACGATGATGGCGCGCTTCGGTTTCCTGTCGAGCCACGCTCCCGCGAAGAGACTGACTCCGAGGTACGGGACGTATCCCGCCGCCGAGAGCAGACCCATCTCGAAGAGCGAGGCGTCGAGGGAAACAGAGGCGAGCAACGGGAAGAGAACCGCCACCGTATTCGCCGCGAACATGGATGATGTCTGCCCGAGCCAGAGATTCCGGAAATCCCGGTGTCGCCACAACCCAGATGGCATTGGTTTTGCCTTTTCCTCTCCGGTACTGCTTACTGACCGCGGACCAGGAATCCCAGTTCAAGGCCGGTCGAGTCGACCTCGGGCGTGGTCGTCACGCTTTCGACGATGTGCCCGCCGGCTTCCTCGATGAGCTGCTCCCAGAAAGCCCGCGTCTCCAGACGCTGTTCGGTGGTCTGGCGCAGGAAGTAGTACGGGTCGTAATAGGCGTTGCCCAGTCCGTGCCGGGTGACGGCCGGGTCGAGCGGGCGGTGGTCGACCTCGACGATCGCCAGGTGCGCGCCGGGCGTGTGGTTCAGGGCGGTGCGCACCACCTCGACGGTGGCGTCACTGCCCTGCTGCTCCAGGACCTCCTGCAGCGAGAAGGCGGTGACGGAGCAGGGGGTGCCCGCCTCCTCGGCCTCCACCCGCGCCATGTAGTCCTCGGCCGTCGCGTTCACGAAGCCGACCTGCTCGGACATACCGCGCTCGGCCGCAGCGCGGCGCGCGATCTCGATGCTGCCGGGCGTGGGGTCCACGCCGATGCCGGGGCTGCCGCCCTCGCACAGGTCCAACAGGAACGTTCCGTCACCGCAGCCCAGGTCCACCAGGGCGCTGGGCGCCTCGGGCAGGCAGGCGATCATCCGCTTGACCAGGGGAACGGCGTCGTGGCGGCTCATACCGCAGCTGCCGAGTCCGGCCATCGTGCCGTTGCGCGAGGCGAAGCGCCCGCGGTCGGCCATCACATCGGGCAGCTCCCGCAGGGTGGCGCCGTAGCCGCCGATGAGCAGCTCGTACCACGGGCGGAAGGCGAGGTACTCCCGTCCCTTCGCCGTGATGGCCGGCGTGCCCTCGGAGTCGGTGACGATGCCCTCACCCTCCAGGTAGCGCAGCAGGCCGGTGAGCCGCTCGGGGTGAAGGTCCAGATCCTTGGCCGGCCGGTCGACACCGGCCTCGGCGGACTCGCTCAGCCGGTCCAGCAGACCGCTGGTCATCGCGAACTCGACGCACTGTGCGAGAAAGAAGCCCCTGATGGGTTGGATCGCGGAGATCAGGCGCTGCTCGAAATCTGATTGCTGCATGGCCTCGCCGCTCTCGTAGTCGCTGTCGGCTGTCGCAACCCGCGTCATGGAAGGCGTGGTCCTCGCTGACGAATCAGCCACGACTGAGGGCCCCCGCTCGAATCCCCGGTGGTCGAACCCTAACTGCAGCCTCATTGGGTGATCCAGGCTTGACTTGATCACTGCGCTTCTGCATGGAAGGCAAAGAACCCCTCTTCACCCACAGGATCCCAGGAACAGGGCGGCCGAAACACACGGTTCCACTGGCGACGCGGGCACTCTTGACAGCCCGAAGATGAACCTTCGTGAACACACGATTAAAGAATCGTCCGCGGGCGTGTGTTCGTCGTTTCCGCTGGGTACGGCCGTTCCGGTACGACCGGGCCGGGTGTCCGATCCGTACAAGACGACGGGACTCCCGGGCTCCTAACGTGCGGTCATGGACACGAACACGAACCGACCCGCTCCGCGCCTCGACGTCATCGGCCTCGTCACCGCCGACATGGCCGCCTCTCTCGCCTTCTACCGGCTGCTCGGCCTGGACGTCCCGCCCGGCGCCGAGTCCGCCCCGCACGTGGAGGTCACCCTGCCGGGCGGCACACGGATGCTGTGGGACACCGAGGAGACGGTCCGTTCCTACGACCCCGACTGGACCCGGCCGACGGGCGGCGACCGGGTGGCGCTCGCCTTCCGGTGCGCGGACCCGGGACAGGTGGACGCGGTCTACGAGTCGCTGACGGCGGCCGGCCACCGCGCGCGGCTGAAGCCCTGGGACGCGGTGTGGGGCCAGCGGTACGCGGTGATGCTCGACCCGGACGGCGCGGCGGTGTCGCTCTACGCGGACCGGGAGCCGGCGGCGTAGGCCGTCAGGGTCATCCCCGTCAGGGCCCGCATCTCGCGGGCCAGATGGGCCTGGTCCGTGCAGCCCGCGCGGTGCGCCGCCGCCGCGTACGGGACGCCCGCCGTCACCAGGGCGAGCGCCCGCTGGAGCCGCAGGATCCGGGCCAGGGTCTTCGGGCCGTAGCCGAACGCGGCGAGCGAGCGGCGGTGCAGCCGCCGTACGCCGAGCCCGGTCTCGGCGGCGGCGGCCCCGACCGTCCCGCCCGCCCGGAGCCGGGCGACCACGGCCCGAAGCAGCGGGTCCGGCGGCGGCGCCCCGGCGGCCCGGCGCAGGACCAGCCGTTCCAGGGCGGCGGCGCGGTCGGCGGCGCCGGTGACCTCGTCGGCGAGCCGGCGGGCCGTCCGGGCGCCCCACAGATCGGCCAGGTCCACGTGCCGGTCGCGCAGTTCGCTCGCCTCGGCGCCGAGGACGCCGGGCGCCTCCCCGGGTGCGAAGCGCACGCCCGCGTACACGACGGCGGGGATCTCGGGCACGTACGCGCGCGTATCGGGCCCGGCGACGAGCAGCCGTCCGTCGGCCCAGATCAGGTCCATGCATCCGTCGGGCAGGACCGGTCGCGCCGAGGGGCCGGCGGTTGGGCCGAGGGTACGGGTCCAGACCACCGCGCCGTCGAGCCGCGCGGCGCGCTCCTCGTACATCCGCCCGGCCTCCCGCCGTCCGTCTCTCCGCCCGTCCCGCCGTCAGGCCCTTGTGCCGGCCCTGCCGTCGGGCCCCGTGCGGTCGTCAGTCCTTCTCGCGCCCCGCGTGCAGCCGCGACCGCACGTCGTCCGGCGGCAGGAACCTCGACCACCGCTCGGGGAACTCCGACGGCATGTCGGGGTCGTCCTCGTCCACGTCGTCCGCCTCCGCGCGCAGCCGGGCGACCAGGTCCGCGGCCTGCGCGGCGCGCATCCGGTCGTTGGCCTCGCGGGCGGCGGCGGTGGCGACGGAGGGCCAGACCCGGTCGATGGCGGCGTTGACGGCGGCGCCGACGAGGACGGCGAACGCGGACACGCCGATCCACAGCAGCACGGCGATGGGGGCCGCGAGGGAGCCGTAGATGGTGGGGCCCTCGACCTGGCTGGTGAGGTAGATCCGCAGCAGGAAGCTGCCGAGCACCCACATGGCGAGGGCGACGAGGGCGCCGGGGATGTCCTCGATCCACGGCGAACGCACCGGCACCGACACGTGGTAGAGCGTCGTCAGGAAGACGATCGACAGGAGTATGACGGCCGGCCAGTAGAGGACGGAGACGACCTCCGTGCTCCAGGGCACGAGGGCCACCACCCGGTCCGGGCCGACGACCGCGAGCGGCAGCACGACCGCGCCGATGACCAGCGCGACGAGATAGAGCAGGAAGGACAGCAGGCGCGTCTTGACGATGCCGCGGTGCCCGTCGAGCCCGTACATGACCGTGATCGTGTCGATGAAGACATTGACGGCGCGGGAGCCGGACCACAGGGCGATGGCGAAGCCGAGGGAGACGAGTTCGGGCCGTTTGGCCTGGGTGACGTCCTCGATGAGGGGGCGCGCGACCTGGTTCACGCCCCGCTCGGACAGTACGGTGCGGGCGGCGTGGAGGATGTTCTCCTCGATGCTGGCGACCGTGTTGGTGTTCGTCCATTCGTCGGCGTAGCCGAGGAGGGCGATCAGACCGAGCAGCAGCGGTGGCAGGGACAGCAGGGTGAAGAAGGCGGCCTCGGCGGCGAGGCCGAGGATGCGGTACTCCATGCACGAATTGACCGTGTCCTTCAGGAGCAGCCAGGCCATCTGCCGCTTCGAGACGTTGCGGTAGAGGACACGGGCCCGGTGGAGTCTGCTCCAAGGACGCCGTTCGGCCTCATCGGCTCCCGCGCCCCGCTCGGGTGTTTCGTTTGCTGCCTGCACCTCCTTACCGTATCGGCATGGCTGCGAGGACCCACACCGTGACCAATCAGGCTCCGCCGCTGGTCGGGTACGACCTGTTCGCGACCGACCGGGCGCTCGCGGAGGCCGTGGAACGACATCTTCCGCCGGAGGCGTGCGGGGAGGTCCGCGCCGAGCTGTCGGCGCTGGGGCACTCGGCCGGCTCGGCGCAGGTCCAGGAGTGGGCGACGCTCGCGCACACGTACCCGCCGCGGCTGCGCACCCACGACCGGTACGGCAACCGGATCGACGAGGTCGACTTCCATCCGGCCTGGCACCGGCTGCTCGGCCGGTCGGTCGCGGCGGGGCTGGCCGCCGGGGCCTGGGACCGGCCCGGCGGCCATGTGCGGCGGGCGGCGGGCTTCCTGCTGGTGTCGCAGACGGAGGCCGGGCACGGCTGTCCGCTGTCCATGACGCACGCGTCGGTGCCGGCGCTGCGGACCGAGCCCGCTCTCGCGGCGGAATGGGAGCCGCTGCTCGCCTCGCGCGTGTACGAGCGGGCCCCGCGGCCGCCGCTGGAGAAGGCCGGCGTGCTGCTCGGGATGGGCATGACGGAGAAGCAGGGCGGCAGCGACGTCCGGGCGAACACCACGCGCGCCGAGCCGCTGGCGGAGGCCGGGGCGTACGCCCTGACGGGGCACAAGTGGTTCTGTTCGGCGCCCATGTCGGACGGGTTCCTGGTGCTGGCGCAGGCTCCGGAGGGCCTGTCGTGCTTCCTCGTGCCGCGGGTGCTGCCGGACGGGACGCGCAACGCGTTCGCGCTCCAGCGGCTGAAGGACAAGCTGGGCAACCGCTCGAACGCCTCGGCGGAGGTGGAGTTCGACGGGACGACCTGGGCGCGCCGGATCGGCGACGAGGGGCAGGGGCTGCACACGATCATGGGGATGGTGGCGGCGACCCGGCTGGACTGCGCGCTCGGCTCGGCGGCGCTGATGCGGCAGGCGGTCGCGCAGGCCGTGCACCACGCCACGTACCGCAGCGCCTTCGGACGGCTGCTCGTCGACCAGCCGCTGATGCGCAACGTGCTGGCCGATCTGGCGCTGGAGTCGGAGGCGGCGACGGTGCTCGGGATGCGGCTCGCGGCGGCGTACGACGTGGCGGAGGCCGGTCCGGAGGCCGTACCGGGAGCGGGCTCGCCGGGGAACGGGGCGGACGCGGAGCACGAGCGGCAGCTGCTGCGGATCGCCGTGCCGGTGGCGAAGTACTGGGTGACGAAGCGGTGCACGCCGGTGGTGGCGGAGGCGCTGGAGTGCCTGGGCGGGAACGGGTACGTGGAGGAGTCGGGGCTGCCGCGGCTGCTGCGCGAGTCGCCGCTGAACTCGATCTGGGAGGGCGCGGGGAACATCCAGGCCCTGGACGTGCTGCGGGTGCTGCACCGGGAACCGGCCGCGCTGAACGCGTTCCTGACCGAGGTGGGCCGGGCGCGCGGGGCGGATCACCGGCTGGACCGGGCGATCCGGGACACGCTGGCCGAGCTGGCGGACCTGGAGGGGATGGAGGCCCGGGCCCGGCGGCTGGTGGAACGGATGGCGCGGGTGCTGCAGGGGGCGCTGCTGGTGCGGTGGGCGCCGGCGGAGGTGGCGGACGCGTTCTGCGCGTCGCGGCTGGGCGGGGACTGGGGCCTGACGTTCGGGACGCTGCCGCACACGGTGGCGCTGGGCACGGTGGTGGAACGGGCGCGTCCGGTGGCGTGAGGGGGCGCTCGGCGCGGCGAGGGGGTGCCCGGTGGAGCGAGAGGGCGCCTGGTGCGGTGAGGGGCGCCTGGCACCCGGCGTGCCTCCGGCGGCGCTCGTTCGGGCGCGGCGGCGGGGCGGGGTGTGAACGGGTCGCGCGCGCTGACGCACAGGCGCCTGAACAGGTGTTCGTCAGGCCCGTCACGCGAGTGCGGACGGAGGGAGCCGCGCGTGCCGGCGGTGAACCCCGGGCGGGGCCGACACGCGCGGAAAGCCGAGGGTGGTGCTGCGCCGACACGGCACCACCCCCCGCTTCGGTTCCACCCTCACCCACCGGGGGCGGGGGTCACCAGGGTTGCAGAGGGTTGCAGGATGGGCGCGAGCATCCGGCGCCCGGCGCCGCGGAGCGGCACGATGGGCGCCTGCGCGCGCGCATGTCCGCCCGCGTGCGGCGGGATCCGGGAGCACCGGCGCCGGCCCGCTCACCGGAGAGCCGTGCACGACCGATGCGGCAACGAGAGCGCACCGCGGGTGGCCGGGAGGGGCCGATGAACCACAGTCAGCTCGATCTGAAGCGGCTGGCCACGATGGACGCCGCGCAGGCGACCCGGCTGCTGCACCGGGTACGCGAGGAGACGCTGGCCGGCCGGCGCCCGCCGGTGGCGCCGCGCCCGGTGATCGACGCCTCCTGGCAGCGGATGACCCGGCTCGGCATCCAGCCCGACCAGGCCACCAGCAGTGTGCTGCTGCGCCGCGACGAGCTGGAGGAGCGGCGCCGGGCGACGGTGCTCGGCGAGGTGATGCGGACGCTGACGGCCGGGCTGGCCGGGATCGCCGACGCCTCGATGCAGATCATGGTGGTGACGGACGAGCAGGGCCGGATCCTGTGGCGGCAGGGGCACACCGGGGTGATGCGCCGGGCGAACGGGATCTGTCTGGAGGAGGGCGCGGCCTGGAGCGAGCACTCCACCGGGACCAACGCGGTGGGCACGGCGCTCGCGATGGGCCGGGCCGTCCAGGTCCACTCGGCGGAGCACTACGTCCAGTCGCTGCACAACTGGACCTGCGCCGCGGCCCCCGTGTACGACCCGCGCGATCAGCGGCTGCTCGGGATCGTGGACGTGAGCGGCCCCGCGTCCGGCTTCCATCCGGCGACGCTGGCCCTTGTCGGCTCGGTGGCGCAGCTGGCGGAGGCGGAGATGCGGCAGCGGCATCTGCGGTCGATCGAGCGGCTGCGGTCGGTGGCCGCGCCGATCCTGTGCCGGGTGGGCGGCCGGGCGGTGGTGGTGGACGGGCACGGCTGGACGGCGGCGGTGACCGGGCTCGCGCCGGTGGACCGGTTCGTCCTGCCCAAGTCCCTGCGGCCGGGGCGGGTCTGGCTGCCGGCGCTCGGGATGTGCGCGGTGGAGCCGCTGCCGGGCGGCTGGCTGCTACGGGTCGAGGAGCCGGTCCCGCCGGCCGGCCCGGCGCCGGAGGCGGCGAGCCGGGTGGTGCTCGACGTGAGCCGGCCGCGCCGCTGGACGGTCGCGGTGTCGGGCGCGGCCGGGTCCTGGTCGCAGGAGCTGAGCCCGCGCCACGCCGAGCTGCTGTACGTGCTCGCGCGGCACCCGGAGGGGCGGACGGCGGCGGAGCTGGCGCGGGACGTGTTCGGCGATCCGACCCGGACGGTGACGGTGCGGGCGGAGATGTCGCGGATCCGGCGCACCCTGGCGGGGGTCCTCGCCCATCGCCCGTACCGCTTCAGCGAGGAGGTGGAGGTCGAGCTGCGCGGTCCCGACCACCCGGGGGATCTGCTGCCGCGGTCGACGGCGCCGGCGGTACGGGCGGCGCGCGGCGGCCGGTCCGGCTGAGCGGTCGAGACGGTACCCGGAGGCGTGGAGGCCGGGGCGACATACCGGGGGCCGGAGACGTACAGCGGGCGACGGGGCGCGGACGACGGGTGATCAGGCGTCCACGGATTGGGCGGCTGTCCATATTCCGGACAACCGTCACCGGAATCGCCTTCCGTCCGCCCTGGGAATCCGGCGCTCCGCATGATGCGATGGACTCATGAGCATCACTCTCACCACCTGGTCGCTGGAACAGACCTCGCCGGCCGATCTCCGCCCGTCCCCCGCCCCCGAGGACGGGGACCTGCGGATCACGCGCGCCGGGTTCCCGTCGGCGGAGTTCAGCCGCTTCCTCTACACCGCGGTCGGCGGCGACATCCACTGGGGCGACCGGCTGTCCCTGACCCACCCGCAGTGGCAGGCCCTCATGGAGAAGCCCGGCACCGAGACCTGGGTGGCGTACGAGAACGGGACGCCGGCCGGGTACGTGGAGCTGGACGCCCAGGACGACGGGGTGGTGGAGATCGTCTACTTCGGCCTCATACCCGCCTTCCGGGGGCGCGGGATCGGCGGCCACCTGCTGTCGTACGGCGTGGCGCGGGCCTGGGACCTGGCGGAACGCTGGCCGGACCGCAAGCCGACCTCGCGGGTCTGGCTGCACACCTGCTCGCTCGACGGGGAGCACGCGATGGCCAACTACGAGCGCCGCGGCTTCCGCCTGTTCGAGACGAAGACCGAGCGGACGGAGCTCACCGAGACCCCGGGGCCGTGGCCGGGCGCGTACGCCTGAGCCGCCGCGCCGCGCCACGTTCCACCGCACCGCCGTACACCCGAGAAGGGGCCCGAACCGGGCCCCTTTTTTCGTGACCCAGGTCACACTGTCTCGATTTGCGAGACCACATCGTCCGCATCCCGGACGTTGGTGGACTGGGTCCAAAGTCCCGTGACACGCTCTCGTCATGCCTGGAACTGGAATTGCCTTGGTGAGTCGGCGGCACGTCGACCTCGGCCGCGTGTCCAGCGCCATCTGTTCGGTGCGCTGAGAGATCCAGCACCTCCGCACCTCTTCCGACGTCCGCTGACGTCTCCCGCCCTGCCGTTTTCCCTGCGCATCGCCGCGCCCTCCCCTGCCCTGCGCGCGAATGTGCAGGTCAGAGCCGCCCTCTCGCCGTCCCGAAGGACCCCTCGCCATGGCCGCCAGCCCGGAATCGCCCACACCCGCCGCCGCGACCCGCCGCAAGGCCGGGCGCCACCGTGGCGAGGGTCAGTGGGCCGCGGGACACCGCACCCCCCTCAACGGCAATGAGCAGTTCAAGAAAGACGACGACGGTCTCAATGTGCGGACACGTATTGAGACGGTCTACGCCCAGCGCGGCTTCGACTCGATCGACCCCAACGACCTGCGGGGACGCATGCGTTGGTGGGGCCTGTACACCCAGCGCCGGGAGGGGCTGGACGGCACCAAGACCGGGGTCCTCGCGCCGGAGGAGCTGGACGCCGAGTACTTCATGCTGCGGGTCCGGATCGACGGCGGCCGGCTGACCACCGCGCAACTGCGGGTCATCGGCGAGGTCTCCGAGGAGTTCGCGCGCGGCACCGCCGACCTCACCGACCGGCAGAACGTCCAGTTCCACTGGATCCGCATCGAGGACGTCCCGGAGATCTGGCGCCGCCTGGAGGCGGTCGGCCTGTCGACCACCGAGGCGTGCGGCGACACCCCGCGCACCATCCTCGGCTCGCCGGTCGCCGGGATCGCCGCCGACGAGATCGTCGACGGCACCCCGGCCGTCGAGGAGATCCAGCGCCGGATCGTCGGCAACAAGGAGTTCTCCAACCTGCCCCGCAAGTTCAAGACGGCGGTCTCCGGCTCCCCGCTCCTCGACGTGGCGCACGAGATCAACGACGTGGCGTTCGTCGGGGTGCACCACCCCGAGCACGGACCGGGCTTCGACGTGTGGGTCGGCGGCGGCCTGTCCACCAACCCCAAGCTGGGCGTCCGGCTGGGCACCTGGGTCCCGCTGGAGGAGGTGGCCGACGTCCATGAGGGCGTCCTCTCCGTCTTCCGCGACTACGGCTACCGCCGGCTGCGCAACCGGGCCCGGCTGAAGTTCCTGGTCGCCGACTGGGGACCGGAGAAGTTCCGCCGGGTCCTGGAGACCGAGTACCTGAAGCGCGAACTGACCGACGGGCCCGCCCCCGAGCAGCCCGCCGGCGTGTGGCGCGACCACGTGGGCGTCCACGCCCAGCGGGACGGCCGCTTCTACGTGGGCTTCGCCCCGCGCGTGGGCCGCGTCGACGGCGCCACCCTGACGAAGATCGCCGAGCTCGCGGAGGCGCACGGCTCCGGCCGGGTGCGTACCACCGCCGAGCAGAAGATGATCGTCCTGGACGTCACGGAGGAGCGTGTCGATTCGCTCGTCTCCGCCCTGGAGTCGCTGGACCTGCGGGTCACCCCGTCGCCGTTCCGGCGCGGCACGATGGCCTGCACGGGCATCGAGTTCTGCAAGCTGGCGATCGTCGAGACCAAGGGCCGCGGCTCGGCCCTGATCGACGAACTGGAGCGCCGTCTCCCGGAGTTCGACGAGCCGCTCACCATCAACGTCAACGGCTGCCCGAACGCCTGCGCCCGTATCCAGGTCGCCGACATCGGCCTCAAGGGCCAGCTCGTCCTGGACGACGACGGCAACCGGGTCGAGGGCTACCAGGTCCACCTGGGCGGCGCGCTCGGCCTGGAGGCGGGCTTCGGTCGCAAGGTCCGCGGCCTCAAGGTCACCTCGGCCGAACTGCCCGACTACATCGAGCGGTTGCTGAAGCGCTTCCAGGCGGAGCGCGAGGACGGCGAGCGGTTCGCGGTCTGGGCGTCGCGCGCCTCCGAGGAGGCCCTCTCATGAACGAGGCACGAACGGCCACCGGCCCGCACGCGGCCACGGCCGCCATCACCGCCATCACCGCCACGACCGTCATGACCGCCGCGGCCGCGCGCCGGACGGGCGGAGCACCGGCCAAGGAGGCACCGTGAGCGGACGAGCCGCCCCCTTCCACTGCCCCTACTGCGGCGACGAGGACCTGCGGCCGGGCGAGCAGGGCCACGGCGCCTGGGAGTGCGCGGCGTGCAGCCGAGCCTTCCAGCTGAAGTTCCTGGGCCTGCTGGCCCCCGCCACGCACACACCGAAGAACGACAACGCGCCACGAGAGGAGGGGATATGACGGACCTTCACCCCCTGACGGCGGCGGAGACCGAGCGGGACACCGAACTGCGGGCGCTCGCCGAGCAGGCCGGCCGCGACCTGGAGGACGCCTCCGCGCTGGAGATCGTCCAGTGGGCGGTGGACACCTTCGGTGCCCGGTTCTGCGTCACCTCCTCCATGGAGGACGCCGTCGTCGCCCACCTCGCCTCGCGGGCGAGGCCCGGCGTGGACGTCGTCTTCCTCGACACGGGCTACCACTTCCCGGAGACCATCGGCACCCGCGACGCGGTCGCCGCCGTCATGGACGTCAACGTCGTCACGCTGACCCCGCGCCAGTCGGTGGCGGAGCAGGACGCGGCGTACGGGCCGAGGCTGCACGACCGCAACCCCGACCTGTGCTGCGCGCTGCGCAAGGTCCGGCCGCTCACGGAGGGCCTGGCCGGGTACGACGCCTGGGCCACCGGGCTGCGCCGCGACGAGTCCCCGACCCGGGCCGGCACGCCGGTCGTCGGCTGGGACGAGAAGCGGCGGAAGGTGAAGATCGCCCCCATCGCGCGCTGGACGCAGGACGACGTGGACGCCTACGTCGCCGGGCACGGCGTACTCACCAACCCGCTGCTGATGGACGGTTACGCCTCCGTCGGCTGCGCGCCCTGCACCCGCCGGGTGGCGGCGGGCGAGGACGCGCGGGCCGGCCGGTGGGCGGGGCTCGCCAAGACCGAATGCGGGCTGCACGCATGACGGCGATCCAGGAAGACCTCGACGTCCGGTCCGAAGCCCGGGAAGTTCAGGAGACAGACGTGACGACGGGCACCACCATCTGGCTGACCGGCCTGCCCAGCGCCGGCAAGACCACCATCGCCTACGAACTGGCCGGGCGGCTCCGCGCGGAGGGCCGGCGGGTCGAGGTCCTCGACGGGGACGAGATCCGCGAGTTCCTCTCGGCGGGCCTCGGGTTCTCCCGCGCGGACCGGAACACCAACGTCCAGCGCGTCGGGTTCGTGGCGGAGTTGCTCGCCTCGCACGGGGTGACGGTGCTGGTGCCCGTCATCGCCCCGTACGCCGACAGCCGCGAGGCGGTCCGCGCGCGCCACGAGGCCGCCGGCACGCCGTACGTCGAGGTCCACGTGGCCACTCCGGTCGAGGTCTGCTCGGAGCGCGACGTGAAGGGTCTGTACGCCAAGCAGGCGGCGGGCGAGATCAGCGGGCTGACCGGGGTCGACGACCCGTACGAGGAGCCGAAGAGCCCCGACCTGCGGATCGAGTCCCAGCACCAGACCGTCGAGGACTCGGCGGCCGCGGTGCATGCGCTGCTCACCGGGAAGGGGCTGTCATGACGACCGTCGCCCACACACACGACACCACCGGCAGCCCGTTCGCGCTGTCGCACCTCGACTCGCTGGAGTCGGAGGCCGTCCACATCTTCCGTGAGGTGGCGGGGGAGTTCGAGCGGCCGGTGATCCTGTTCTCCGGCGGCAAGGACTCCATCGTCATGCTGCATCTGGCACTGAAGGCGTTCGCGCCCGCTCCGGTGCCGTTCACGCTGCTGCACGTGGACACCGGACACAACTTCCCGGAAGTCCTGGAGTACCGGGATCGTGTGGTGGCGGCACACGGGCTGCGCCTCCGTGTGGCCTCCGTACAGGACTACATCGACGCGGGCACCCTGCGCGAGCGCCCGGACGGCACCCGCAACCCGCTGCAGACAGTGCCGCTGACGGACGCGATCCGGGAGCACCGTTTCGACGCCGTGTTCGGCGGCGGGCGGCGCGACGAGGAGAAGGCCCGCGCCAAGGAACGGGTGTTCAGCCTCCGCGACGAGTTCTCGCAGTGGGACCCGCGCCGCCAGCGGCCCGAGCTGTGGCAGCTCTACAACGGGCGCCACGCGCCCGGCGAGCACGTCCGCGTCTTCCCGCTGTCCAACTGGACCGAACTGGACGTCTGGCAGTACATCCAGCGCGAGCGGATCGAGCTTCCGGAGATCTACTTCGCCCACGAGCGCGAGGTGTTCCTCCGTCACGGCATGTGGCTGACGGCCGGCGACTGGGGCGGCCCGAAGGAGTCCGAGACGCCGGAGAAGCGGCTGATCCGCTACCGCACGGTCGGCGACATGTCCTGCACCGGCGCCGTCGACTCCGACGCCGCCACGCTCGACGCCGTGATCGCCGAGATCGCCGCGTCCCGGCTGACCGAACGGGGCGCCACCCGGGCGGACGACAAGCTGTCCGAGGCCGCGATGGAAGACCGCAAGCGCGAGGGGTACTTCTAGCCATGACCACGTCCACCGAACAGCCCCCGGCCGCCGAGCAGGCCGCCACCACCCTGCTGCGCTTCGCGACCGCCGGTTCCGTCGACGACGGCAAGTCCACGCTGGTGGGCCGGCTCCTTCACGACTCCAAGTCGGTGCTGACCGACCAGCTGGAGGCCGTGGAGCACGCCTCGCGCTCGCGCGGCCAGGAGGCGCCGGACCTGGCGCTGCTGACCGACGGCCTGCGGGCCGAGCGCGAGCAGGGCATCACCATCGACGTGGCGTACCGCTACTTCGCCACCGCCCGCCGCCGGTTCATCCTGGCCGACACCCCGGGGCACGTGCAGTACACCCGGAACATGGTGACCGGCGCTTCCACCGCCGAGCTGGCCGTGGTCCTCGTCGACGCCCGCAACGGCGTCGTCGAGCAGACCCGCCGGCACGCCGCCGTCGCCGCGCTGCTCCGCGTCCCGCACGTGGTCCTCGCCGTGAACAAGATGGACCTGGTCGGCTACCAGGAGTCCGTCTTCGCCGCGATCGCCGAGGAGTTCACGGCGTACGCGACCGAGCTGGGCGTCCCGGAGATCACCGCGATCCCGATCTCGGCGCTCGTCGGCGACAACGTCGTGGAGCCGTCCGCCCACATGGACTGGTACGGCGGTCCGACCGTCCTGGAGCACCTGGAGAGCGTGCCGGTCAGCCATGACCTGACGGCCTGCCACGCCCGCTTCCCGGTGCAGTACGTGATCCGACCGCAGACCGCCGAACACCCCGACTACCGCGGCTACGCGGGCCAGATCGCCGCCGGTGTGTTCCGGGTCGGCGACCGGGTCGCCGTCCTGCCGTCCGGCCGGACCTCCGAGATCACCGCGATCGACGCGCTCGGCGAGTCCGTGGACATCGCCTGGGCCCCGCAGTCGGTCACGATCCGGCTCGCGGACGACATCGACATCTCCCGCGGCGACCTGCTCGCCCCGGCCGCCGACGCCCCGCCGACCAGCCAGGACGTCGAGGCGACCGTCTGCCATGTGGCGGACCGGCCGCTCACGGTGGGCCAGCGGGTGCTGCTCAAGCACGCCACCCGCACGGTCAAGGCGATCGTGAAGGAGATCCCGTCCCGGCTCACCCTGGACGACCTCTCCCAGCACCCCGAGCCGGGGCGGCTGGTCGCCAACGACATCGGCCGGGTGACGGTGCGGACCGCGGAGCCGCTGGCGCTCGACGCGTACGCCGACTCCCGCCGTACCGGATCGTTCCTGCTGATCGACCCGGCCGACGGCACCACCCTCGCCGCCGGCATGGCGGGCGAGTCCTTCGCCTCCACCGCCCCGGCGCCGGCCCCGGCGGCCGCGGCGGACGACGAGGAAGGCTGGGACTTCTGACATGAAGAAGGACATCTGGGCCGGATTCGCGAAGGAGGGCGGCCGGGTGGGCTCCGGTGCGCTCGGCGCGGGCCGGGGAGGGGTCGCGCGATGTGCGTGCTGACCTCCGGCCGCCACCGCCGCCACGGCGGTACGGCGCCTCTCCGCTCGCTCCACCCGCGTAACCCGCTCCACCCGCTCGTTCCCGAGCGACGACATCGACCGAGACCCGGCCCCAGCTGAGGCCGAGACCGAGGGGACCTCCTCCCGTGCCTGCCATCCCTGCCAGCCCCGCCCTCACGCGCACCACCCGATCCGCCGTACGCCGCGGTCTGGCCTCGGCCGCCGCCCTGCCCCTGCTGCTCGGGGCACTCGCCTCCTGCGGCTACGGATCGCAGGCCGGAAGCTCCACCAACGCGGGCGACTCCGCGAACGCCGGGAAGAAGGCGGCCGCCGAGGGGCCGAAGCTCTCGGCCGACACCGTACGGCTCGGATACTTCCCCAACCTGACCCACGCGACCGCCCTGGTCGGGGACCAGGAGGGCATCTTCCAGAAGGAGTTGGGCGGCACCACGCTGAAGACCACCACCTTCAACGCGGGCCCGTCCGAGATCGAGGCCCTGAACGCCGGCTCCCTCGACATCGGCTTCATCGGCCCCTCCCCCACCATCAACGGCTTCACCAAGTCGCAGGGCACCAGCCTGCGCATCGTGGGCGGTTCGGCGTCCGGCGGCGTGAAGCTGGTGGTGAACCCCGCGAAGATCAAGACGACGGCCGACGTCAAGGGCAAGCGGATCGCCACCCCGCAGCTCGGCAACACCCAGGACGTGGCCTTCCTCAACTGGGCGTCCGAGCAGGGCTGGAAGGTCGACCCGCAGAGCGGCAAGGGCGATGTCTCCGTGGTCCGCACCGACAACAAGGTGACACCGAACGCCTACTCCACCGGCGCCATCGACGGCGCGTGGGTGCCGGAGCCGACCGCGTCGAAGCTCGTCTCGGAGGGCGCGAAGGTGCTGCTCGACGAGCGGGACCTGTGGCCGGACAAGCAGTTCGTCATCACCCACGTCATCGTGTCCCAGAAGTTCCTCAAGGAGCACCCGGACGTCGTGGAGGCGGTGCTGCGCGGCTCGGTGAAGACCAACGCGTGGATCAACGCCAACCCGGAGAAGGCGAAGACCTCGGCCAACGCCAAGCTGAAGCAGCTCAGCGGCAAGCCGCTGTCCGGCGAGATCATCGACGGCGCCTGGTCCTCGCTGCGCTTCACCGACGACCCGCTGGCCGCGACGCTCCGCGCGCAGGCCGACCACGCGGTGCAGGCCGGTCTGCTCCAGAAGCCCGACCTCGACGGGATCTACGACCTGAAGCCGCTCGACAAGGTCCTCAAGGCCGCGGGCGCGCCCGCGGTGTCCGACGCCGGTCTCGGTGTGAAGTAGCCACGCGACAGCCCGAGTTCAGGTCTTCCGTCTCCCAGGAGGTGACACCCATGACCGCGACCAGCACGCTCGCCAAGACCAAGACCAAGACCAAGAGCAACGCCAAGAGCAGCACCACGACCGACGGCAACACCGGGGCCGAGGATCACGTCGTCGGCGCGACCGGTCACGCCGCGCGTCTCCGGCACGTCTCGAAGTCCTTCGGCGGCCCCGCCGGCGGCCAGCTCGTCCTCGACGACATCTCGCTCGATGTCGCGCCGGGCGAGTTCGTGACCCTCCTGGGGGCCTCGGGCTGCGGCAAGTCCACCCTGCTCAACCTGGTCGCCGGCCTCGACCGGCCGACCGCGGGCAGCATCGACACCCCGGGCGGGCGGCCCGCCCTGATGTTCCAGGAACACGCCCTGTTCCCCTGGCTGACGGCCGGAAAGAACATCGAACTGGCCCTGAGACTCCGGGGGACGCCGAAGCCGGAGCGCCGCCCGGAGGCCGAGCGGCTGCTCTCGCTGGTACGGCTCGACGGCGCGTACGGCAAGCGGGTGCACGAACTGTCCGGCGGCATGCGCCAGCGGGTGGCGCTGGCCCGCGCGCTCGCCCAGGACAGCGATCTGCTGCTGATGGACGAGCCGTTCGCCGCGCTCGACGCGATCACCCGGGACGTCCTGCACGACGAGCTGACCCGGATCTGGCGCGAGACCCGGCTGTCGGTGCTGTTCGTGACCCACAACGTGCGCGAGGCGGTACGGCTCGCCGAGCGGGTCGTCCTGCTGTCCTCCCGGCCCGGCCGGATCGCCCGGGAGTGGCACATCGACATCCCGCAGCCGCGCCGTATCGAGGACGCCGCCGTGGCGGAACTGTCCGTCGAGATCACCGAACACCTGCGTGGGGAGATCCGCCGCCATGGCCAGCACTGACACGACGACCGGCCCCGGGGGCACCACCGGGTCCGCGACCGAGGCCAAGGCCGTTTCCGGGACGGGGACTCTGTCCGAGCCCGAATCCGTCTCCGAGTCCGCGGCCGCGTCGGAGGTGGGGTCGGGATCGGGGGCCGGATCCCCGTCCGGCTCCGGTCGCGGGTCCGACGATCTGGCGGGCCTGGAGGCCGGACTCGACGCCCTGGACAGCGTCCAGGTCCGTCACGTACCGGTCCGCGAGATCCTGGTGCGCAAGGTGCTGCCGCCGGTCGTCGCCGTCGCCGTCGTCCTGGCGGTGTGGCAGCTGCTGGTGTCCGCGCAGGTCGCCGAGGCGGGCAAGCTGCCCTCGCCGGGCGCGGTGTGGGACAGCCTCACCACCATGTGGCTGGAGGGCACGCTGTTCGGCGTGCTGTGGACGAGCGTGTCCCGGGCCCTGCTCGGCTTCCTGCTCGCCCTCGCGATCGGCACCCCGCTGGGTCTCCTCGTGGCGCGGGTGAAGCCCGTCCGGGCGGCGATCGGCCCGATCCTCTCCGGCCTGCAGTCGCTGCCCTCGGTCGCCTGGGTGGCGCCGGCGGTGCTGTGGCTGGGCCTCGACGACAGCATGATGTACGCGGTGATCCTGCTCGGCGCGGTCCCGTCGATCGCCAACGGCCTGGTGGCGGGCGTCGACCAGGTACCGCCACTGTTCCTGCGGGCCGGCCGGACGCTCGGCGCGACCGGCCTGAAGGGCGCCTGGCACATCGTGATGCCGGCGGCGCTCCCCGGCTATCTGGCGGGCCTCAAGCAGGGCTGGGCGTTCTCGTGGCGTTCGCTGATGGCGGCGGAGATCATCGCGTCCTCCCCCGACCTCGGGCTCGGCCTCGGCCAGCTCCTGGAGAACGGCCGGAACAACTTCGACATGCCGGGGATCTTCCTCGCCATCCTGCTGATCCTGCTCGTCGGCATCGCCGTCGACCTGCTGGTCTTCAGCCCGCTGGAGCGCACGGTGCTGCGCCGCCGCGGCCTGCTGGTGCGGGGCTGACCGCCATGGACACCCCGGTCCTCCTCGTCCTCGCCCACGGCAGCCGCGATCCGCGGCACGCGGCGACCGTCCGGTCGCTCGTGCGCCGCGCCGCGCTGCTGCGGCCGGGGCTGCGGGTGGAGACCGCGTTCCTGGACTTCGACCTGCCGTCCGCGCCGGCGACGCTGGACCGGCTCGCGGCCGAGGGCGTACGGGACGTGGTGGCGCTGCCGCTGCTGCTGACCCGCGCCTTCCACGCGAAGGCCGACATCCCCGCCGTCCTCCGCGCGGCCCCGCCCGCGCTGCGGGTCCGGCGGGCGGCGGTGCTCGGCCCGTCGCCGCTGCTGCTCGCCGCAGTGGAACGGCGGTTGTACGAGGCGGGGTTGACGCCCGCCGACAAGAGCTCGACCGGGGTCGTCCTGGCCTCGGCGGGCTCCTCCGACCCGGAGGCGATCGCGGTGATCGCAGAAACGGCGCGGGAGCTGCGGCGCACCGGTTGGTGCTCCGTGCGGCCCGCGTTCGCCTCCGCACCTCTTCCCCGTACGGGGGACGCCGTACGGGCCCTGCGCACCGAACCGGGGGTGCGGCGGGTGGCGGTCGCCCCGTACGTGATCGCCCCCGGCCGCCTCCCGGACCGGATCGCGGCCGGCGCCCGGGAGGCCGGCGCCGAGGTGCTCGCCGACGTCCTCGGCCCGTGCCCCGAACTGGCCCGTCTGCTCGTCGAGCGGTACGAGGCGGCGGCCGGGGCACGGGAGCGGGACCTGGTGGCGGCCGGCTGACCCGGCCCTCCGCACCCACCCGAGTCGCCCGGACGGATGATCCGTCCGGGCGACGGTGTGTGAGGCGCCGGAACGGCACGGGGTGACCACCGGGGCGGGACAACAGGCGTTCGCCCCTCATCGGCGCCTCTCAGTCGCTATCGTCTGACCCTCGACTGGGAGGGCATGGTGGCAGACGCATCCGGTGATCACTCCACTGCCAAGCTGTGGGCACTGCTCGGGGGAATCGCCTCCCTGCTGTCGATCCTGACCTGGCTGGGCGCGAGCAACGCGGCGGAACTGAAGAACCTGTTGTCCGAATCGTCCCCGCCCGGTTCCCCTTCGGCGTCGACCCCGGGCATTGCTCGGCCGCCCGTCCACCTCCCCGGTGACTCGGGAGGCTCAGGCGGCTCGGGGGACTCCGGAAGCTCCCGTGGCTCCGGCGCCTCCGACACGTCCGAGACCCCCGACGCCGGCCGGGGGAGCGACGACAAGCCCGACCCTGGGCCGACGACACCCCCTCCTGACCCCACCGAAGAGGCTTTCAAAGCCCGCTCGCCCGGCGACTGCCTGCCGCTCTACGACACGGGACGCGGCGGCGACACCCGCATCGCCTGGAACGTCAACGTTCCGCCGGCCCCCGTGTCCTGCTCCGACGCGCGGGCGCTGGTACGGGTGACCGCCACCGACACGACCTGCCCCACCGGCGACGGGAAGTCGTACTGGAGCTACCAGTCGGTCACCACCGGCACCACCAGGACGCTCTGCCTCTCCCGTATCTACCACGCGTACTACTGCCTGCTCGGCCGGCAGTCCGGCGAGTCGATCTCCCTCGGACCGATGACGGCCGTGGCCTGCCGGCGCGAGCCGGTGCCCGTCCCGTACAACCAGATCATGCACATCACGGGCGTCTACCGCGCCCCGGCGGGCGCCACCGCCGCCAACTGCCGCCAGTCGGCGGGCGACCGGACCCGCTACTGGGCCTGGCTGATGGACGACGGCGCCACGCTGCTGTGCACCACGATCTACCAGGGCGGCTGACCGCCACCGGCCGGGGACGGGCACGTGTCGCCTACTGGCCCACCCGGCCGTCGACGCACTCGCGCAGCAGGTCGGCGTGTCCGCAGTGGCGGGCGTACTCCTCGACGCGGTGCACCATGATGCTGCGGATGGTGACGGCGTCCCGGCCCACACGCTCACCGAGGTCGGCGAACGCGTCCAACGCGGCGTCGGTGGCGGCCTGTTCGCGCTCCAGATCGGCGTACGCGGCGTCGACGACGGCCTGGTCCGCGACGGCTCCGTCGAAGTCGGCGTCGCGTACCCCGTACAGCTTCGGCAGCCGCTCGGCATGGGTGAGCCAGTTGCGCCAGTCCCGCTCCACCTCGGCGAGATGCCGGATCAGACCGAGGAGCGACATCGTGGACGGCGGCACGGAGCGGCGGGCGAGCTGATCCGGATCCAGACCCTCGCACTTCATACGCAGGGTGAAACGGTAGTCCGCCACATACCCGGCGAGGGTGTCGCGTTCACCCTCCGGCCCCGGCCCTTCACTGTCACGCGGGTCGTCCTTCGGGTCCACCCACATGTCGGGGTAGACGGTTGCCTGGGTCCATCGCTCGGGCTGTTCGTCACTCATGCGGGCCATGGTCGCCGGTGACTCCCCGGCCCGCCACCGAATTCCCGCCCGGTCAGGGGCGTCGGCCACTCAGAGCGACGGCGCGCGTGAACGCGGGTGCGTCGGCGGCGACTTCGCCCGCCGGCTCGTCGAAGCCGTCGTACTGCCGGTACATCTCGGCGTAGCGCTCGACGACCTCCCGCACGCACTCCCCCGTCTCCTCCGGCACCTCGAACTCCCGCCCGGTGCTGCGGGCCAGGTCCCAGCCGTGCAGGGCGAGTTCGAGGAGGAGCATGGCGGCCATCTCGGCGGCCGGCACCGGACTTCCCCCCATGTCGACCTCGCCCTCCCACGCCTCGGGCTTCCCCCACGCGGCGAGCGCCCGGTCGAGCTGGGCCGCGTACTGCTCGGGCCAGTCGGCGTCGGCGGTGAAGTCGCGCGCGACGGTCTCCGCGGGGAGTTCGGTGCGCAGGGCCCGGTGTTCGAGCCCGTGGGCGGAGTAGAGGACGAGATGGTTGGCGAGTTCGCGAACGGTCCAGTCGGCACAGACGGACGGCCCGGCCAGCTGCTCGGGAGTGAGACCGCGGGTGACACGGGCGGCCTCGGCGGCGCAACTGGCGAGATGGCGGTGGATCGTGTTCATGCGCCCCACGCTACGGATTCTCGCCCCACCCGTCTTGAACTTTCGCGACACCCCCACGAACTGCCTGACGTTCAGCTGTAGTCGAGGCCTCCCGTGCGGGTGCGCTTGAGTTCGAACAGGTCGGGGTGGGCGGCCAGGGCGCGGAAGTGGTCGAAGAGGTCGGCGGCGGCCTCGCCGCGCGGGATGGCGCGGAGTACGGGGCCGAACCAGGCGGTGCCGTCGACGTGCAGGGTGGGCGTGCCGACGTACGCGCCGGCCTCGGGGTCCCGGCCGGCGTCGTGGCTGCGGCGGACGATGTCGTCGTAGGCCGGGTCGTGGGCCGCGGCGGCGAGGTCGGCGGGGAGGCCGAGTTCGGCGAGGGACGCGGCGATGACGGCGTCGAAGTCCTTGTTCTTCTGTTCGTGGATCCGGGTGCCGTACGCGGTGTACAGCGGGCGCAGGATCTTCTCGCCGTGCCGTTCGGCCGCGGCGGCGGCGACGCGGACGGGGCGGATGGAGTCGTCGACGAGGGTGCGGTACCAGTCGGGCAGTTCGTTGCCCTCGTTGTGGAAGTACAGGCTCATCACATGGAAGCGGAGGTCGATGTCGCGGTGCCGCTCGACCTCCAGCATCCAGCGGGAGGTGATCCAGGCGAAGGGGCAGGCCGGGTCGAAGTAGAAGTCGACGGTCGTCGTAGTCATGACAGGAATCCTAGGGAGTGGGTGGCCTGTTCCGGTGGGCCATTCCCTTCCTGCCGGGCTGGGCCACCTGCCCCGCGGGAGAGTGCGGTTCAGCGGGCAGGCGGGGCGAATTCGGGCTGGTCGAGCAAGCGCAGCCAGCTGCCGTCCGGCTGCCGCCGGACGACCTGGGCACGGGCGCCGGAGCCGTCCTTCGGCGGGGTCGAGGTGAGGGCGATGCCGTCGCTGATCAGGGTGGGCAGCGGCGCCTCCGGCTCGAAATGGGGGCGGTTCGCCAGGACCTTCTCCCACAGCGTGCGGATCGCTTCCCGGCCCACCGTCCGCGAGCCGGGCGGGTACGCCACCACCGCGTCCTCCTCGTAGAGCGCGGCGACACCGGCCGCGTCCCCGGCGTTGGACCGTTCGACGAACAGGCGGGTGAGGTCCTCGGGACGCATGGGTCCGACGGCGAAGTCCGCGCCGGGGCCCCCGGCGTCCACCCAGGCGTCGCCGTGCCCCGCGTACCGGAACAGGGCCCCCGAGTCCGGGCTGGTCGCGAAGAGGCCCGCGCCGCCCGCGTACAGCCGGCCGGCGGCACCGCCGATGGGAACCCACTCCGCCCCCAGGCCGGTCCACCGCATCACGGCGTCCCGGTGCTCCGTGATCGCGTACAGGCCGTCGCCCGCGGTCACGAACTGTTCCCCGGGGAAGCCGATCCAGGACCACGAGCCGGACGGCTCGTCGTACTTGGCGATGTGGCCGTCGCCCGGATCGGTGGTGAACAGCCCCGCGGCCCCGGCGTACACCTGCTCGGCGGCCGGACCGATCACTTTCCACGAACCGTCCCGTCCGGTCCACCGCAGGACGCCGCGGCGGTCCGGCGAGACGGCGTAGGCCGTACCCGGGGACTTCGGGGACTTCGGGGACTTCGGGGCCGGAGTGGCGGCCGGATGTCCCGGGGAACCGGCGCGGGCCGGCCCCGGAGCGCGTCGAGTGAACGAGGGGGCGGGGCGTGGCACTCCGGGCGGGGGTGCGGCCGAGAGCGGGGAAGGTGCGAACGCGGCCGTCGGAGGTGTCGCGGATCTCGTGCCCGTCGCGCCCCGCACGGCGGGGCCGGACGGCAGGAGCGGCGGCGTCGGGCCGTCCGCGCCGGCCACGGTCTGCTGCCGGCCGAGGAGCACCTCAAGGAGAACGGCGCTCGTGCCGAGAGCCAGCACGAGGGAGACCGCCAGAACGGCGAGAGAGGCCTTGCAGGCGGGGGAGAGTCCTTCGGCGGGCCGCGGTCTTCGCTTCCCTGGCGGGACAGCGGGGGGCACCGCGGGGAGGGTGTCGAGCCGCTCGAATACGACACCTTCGATGACGTCGGAGCACACCCGATCGGCCCGGGCCCGTTCCCACAGCCAGTGCGCTTCCTCTCGTTGCTGCGCTACGACGTGGTGGACGCGGGCGAGTTCGGTGGAGAGGGCCAGGTCCACCACCGGCGCCCGCGGGGCGTCGTCTCCAGCGGGTGGTGTCCCGTCCTCCGTCTCCGTCTCCGTCTCCGCTGCCGGCGCCGGCAGCCACGGCGGCTGTCGGGCGGCATCGCGCTGGGCCCGGACGTCGGCGACCGCCTGCCGTGCGGACTCCTGGACGCCCCGGGCGGTGACCAGTTGGTCGAGTACCTCGTCCAGCCGGACGCGGGGTCCCCCGGACGGTACGTATCCGGGGCCGGCGGCCTTCTCCGTCGCCGTACCCGTTTCCGTGCCCGTCCCCGGCTGATGGGCTTTGGCTTGTTCCTGGAGCGTCGTCATCAGTGCCAGCAGCGCCTCCACCAGTCGGCCGGACGCGGCGAGGTCCTCCTGGGCCCGGCGCAGCGCCTCCTCCAGGCCGGGCTCGGGGCCGGCCTCGGCCTCCGCTTTCGCCGTCAGTGCCTGATCGTGCAACCGGCGGGCCCTGGCCAGTAACTCCTGGCGGCCACGGGGATCGCGCACGCACTCCTTGATGACGAGGCCGAGGCGCCCGAGCGGGATGACCCGGGCACCGGACCGGTACTCACTCCACGCCGTCTTCCCGCCTCCGAATTGCCGGGCCAGGTCCCGCACCGTCAAGCCGGCGGTCACCTCACGCAACAGTGCCGCCAGCTCGTTCGCCGGCCGCGATCTGCCTCGTGGTGCCCCCTGCGGACGTCCTGCTTTGGTCATGAGCTCGTCCCCCTGTCGTCAACGGACAGTTCCGCCTGCCCGGACTTCCCGTGCTCCGGGCTGTGTACGTGCTGTTCCCTCACCGCCTCGGTCAGCGCCCGACAGTTTCCGGGCGTCCTGCTGGAACGCGCAAGTGAACACGTCCGTGAGCACCCCGTCCATCGCACCGTGGTTTTCCTGTCCGAAAGCGCGCTCCGCGCCGTACCGGCTCCGAGCGGGGAGCCGAGCGTGCACGCCCGGGCCGCGCGGCGAGGAGCCCCCCGCCCCCGCCGACCTGCCGAAAGTCCGCTGTTGACAGCCACAGGCTAATCGCATTAGCTTTTGGCTAACGGAATTAGCCAAGCCCTGGGGGATGACATGACCGAGTACCTGACCGTCGACGGCGGCACGCTCGCCTACGAAGTCGCCGGATCCGGCCCGCTGATCGCGCTCGCGCACGGCATGGGGGACAGCCGCGAGGCATACCGCGCCGTGATCCCGCGGCTCGTGGCGGCGGGCTACCGGGTCGCCGCGGTCGATCTGCGCGGCTGCGGCGAGTCCAGCGTCGACTGGCCGGCCTGGAGCCGTACCGACATCGCCGGCGACCTGCTCGCCGTCATCCGCCACCTGGGCGGCCCCGCCATCCTCGTCGGCCACTCGGTCTCCGGTGGCGCCGCCACCATCGCCGCCGCGCAGGAGCCCTCGCTGGTCACCGCCGTCGTCGAGATCGCCCCGTTCACCCGCAAGCAGTCGATGCGCCTGGGCGACCTGCGGGTCACCCGCTTCCGGCAGGGCATGCTGCGGCTGCTCGGTACGGCCCTGTTCGGCAGTGTGCCGATGTGGCGCGGGTATCTCGACGTGGCCTACCCCGGCGCGAAGCCCGCCCACTGGGACGAGCGGCTCGACCTCATCGAACGCCGGCTGCGCGAGCCCGGCCGGATGAAGGCCGTGCAGGGGATGGGCAAGAGTGCCCCGACCGACGCGGGCGCGCAGCTCGGCAACGTCCGCTGCCCCGTTCTCGTCCTGGAGGGCACGCTCGACCCCGACTGGGCCGACCCGCACGCCGAGGGAACGGCGATCGTCGGGGACCTGCCGGCCGGCCTCGGTCACCTGGAGATGATCGAGGGCGCCGGGCACTACCCGCACGACCAGTTCCCGGACGAGGTCGTCGCCCGCGTGCTCGCCTTCCTCGGGGCGGAGGTCGCCGGTGCCTAGGGCGGGACTGGACCCGGCGACCGTCGTCGAGGCCGGCGCCGCGCTCGCCGACGAAGTCGGCTTCGCGCGGCTGACGATGGGCTCACTGGCCGCCCGGCTGGGGGTGCGCACCCCGTCGCTCTACAAACACGTCGGCGGCCAGGACGACCTCAACCGCCGGATCGCGGCCCTCGCGCTGAGCCAGACCGCCGACGCCGTCGAGCGCGCGGTCGAGGGCCGTACGGGGCGCGACGCGCTGGCGGCCTCCGCCCGCGCCTTCCGCGGCTTCGTCGTCGCCCACCCGGGGCGGTACGCCGCGACGATCGGCATGGAACCGGCCGGCCCCGACGACCCGTTGGCGCTCGCGGGGCAGCGGCTGCTCGGCGCGTTCTCGGCCGTCCTGGGCGGCTACGCGATCCCGGAGGGGGGCGTGGAACACGCCTTGCGCATGCTGCGCAGCCTGTGCCACGGCTTCGCCACCCTCCAGGCGGCCAACGGCTTCCAGTGGAGCACCGACATCGACGAGAGCTTCGAGTGGGTGATCACCTTCGCCGACCGGGGCCTGCGCGCCATGTGAGCCACCGGCGGATCGCGGCCGCCGGACGGTCCGGCTGCGCCGGCCCGTCGGTCAGCCCGCGAGCCCGCCGGCGAACGCCCGCCGCGCGTGCGCGACGAACTCCCGTACACCCGGGCCGTATGCGCCCTTCCAGACCAGGGCGAGCAGCGCGGGTGTGTCGACGTCGGCGAGGCGGCGGACGGTGAGCCGGTCCCCGTAGTGCGCGGCCATCGACTCGCTGAGGACGGTGACGGCGAGTCCGCGTGCCGCCAGGTCGGCGAGCGCGTCCGCGGCGCCGGCCTCCAGGGCGATCGCGGGGCGGAGTCCCTGTGCGGCGCAGGCCTGGTCGAACAGGGTGCGCAGGCCCGTGCACGACGGCATGCAGGCGAGCGGGTACGGGGTCAGGTCGCGCAGGGTGACGCCGGACCGGGCGGCGAGCGGGTGCCCGGCGGGGACGGCGGCCACAAGGCGTTCGCTGACGATCGTCAGCGACTCCAGGCCGTCGGGTGCGGCGCCCGCCGCGCCGATGAGGGCCAGGTCGAGGGTTCCGGCGCGCACCCCCTCCACCAGCCGGTCCGACCCGTCCTCGCGCAGCGCGATCTCCACGCCGGGATGCGCCTGATGGAAGGCGGCGAGGGCGTCGAACAGCGGTGTGAGGGTGCAGCCGACGACCATCCCGAGGGTGAGGCGCCCTCGGATCAGGCCGGTCACCTCGCCCACCGCCTGGCCGACGGCCTCGGCCGCGGTGAGCGCGGCGCGGGCGTGTTCGAGCGCGGCCTTGCCCGCCACGGTGAGGGTGACCGTACGGCCCGAGCGGTCGAACAGCGCGGCGCCCAGCTCGTGTTCGAGCTGCCGGATCTGGGCGCTCACACCGGACTGGCTGATGTGCACGCGCTCGGCGGCCCGGGTGAAGTTCCGTGCATCTCCGCGAGCTCCCTCGCCACGGTCGGCTGAGGAGCGTCGTCTGAGGCGCGTCGACGGAGTCGCGTCGACGCGGGCCGCCGCCGGATGATCTCCGCGCTGAGGACCGTGGCGGTTTCCCGCACACCGCTGTCACGACCATGAGGCACGCGCGAGGGAGCGGCGGAGAGTCGCCGTACGAAGCCCTCCGGCGAGCAGCCGGAGGGCTTCGGTCAGGCCGCGATCCCTGCCCGCGGCGGGCGTCACGCATCCGCACCCGGGCCCATGGGGCGGGCGTCCCTCCGTACGGGATCAGGGGCCAGGGGGACTTGGAGAGGGCAGGCGGCGGGGCGAAGAGCGGGCTCCGCCCCACCGCCGCCCGGCGGTCAGTGCCAGACGGTGCAGCCGATGTTCCAGCCCCACTGGGGGTTGCCGTACGGGTCGCCGTAGTTCGGGTTGGCGCCGCACACCCGGATCCAGTAGCCCGGCCCGTCGTAGTGGGACGGAGTGCTGGTGTAGACGCCCGACGGCACCTGGTAGTCCACGAAGGGCGTCCAACTCGACCCGCCGTCGCGTGAGATGTCGAGGTACAGGGCCTCTCCGCCGCCGTACAGCCAGCCCTCGCCCCACACGTGGTCGTGCCCGTCGCTGCCGGTGTAGACGTTCATCTGCACCGTGCTGGTGTGGCCGCCGACCGTGAACGTGGCACGGTAGGAGCCGGCCGCGGCGCCGGAGGTGCGCGCCGCGCCGTCCGGCAGCCGGCGCTCGGGGATCACCACGTGGCGCGGCTTGGCCGAGTCCTTGCCGCCCGTGGCGGCCGGTACGCGGACGTGGGCGAGAGCCGCCGCCCGCGCCTCGGTCCAGGCCCCCGCGTCCTGGGCCGCGGCGGGCCTGGCCGCCTGGGAACCCGTCGGGCCGGTCTCGGCGCCGGAAGCGTGCGCCGGGCCGGCCAGGGCGAGCACGCCGAGCAGCGCGGCCGCGCCACACGCCATGCGAGTACGTATCTGGGACACAAGTCCTCCGTCTGCGATCTGCCGTCCGGCCGCATGCGGGCCCCGGCGTCCTCCCCCGTGGGTGTGCCGATGCGGCACGGACAGGGTCCCGCCCGGACGGTTGCGTGAACGGGCAGTCATCTCGGCTGCCCCCGTCGGCACCGACCCTGGCAGCCGGGGGAATTGGCCGCGCGGGCCCGGCCCGGACCGCCCAGGTCACCGCGGGTGCCGACGCCGGACAATGCCGGGTTGTCCGCGGACAATCCGCTCCGTCCCACACCTCACCGCGCCCCGCCCCTTCCCCGCCCCCTTCCCCGGACCCGGCGACCCCGCCGCGATTCAGCCGGTCGACGCGGCTCGGCCTCTTCGGGCTTCAACGCTTCAAACGCTTCGAACGCCTCAGACGCGGGGCACCCGCGGCACCCGGGACGGCCTTCAGGCGGCGTCGCCCTCGGCGGTCATCTCGACCAGTTTGCGCACCGTGTTCCAGTTGCGCGCCGTGGCGGTGAGGCCCTTGAAGAGCGCGGGGCGGTTGAGCGTCACGCCCAGCTTGGAGCGGCCGAGGCCGGCCGGGGTGTACAGGTACAGCGCGCGGTCGCCGAGCGCGAAGGCCTCGGGGGCGAAGACGGCCGGGTCGAGCGCGGCGAAGCGGTCGGCGGCGAGAGGGCCGGAGCAGTAGAAGGCGTGGAGCTGCTTGCCCTCCACCTCGGCGGCGGGGAACGGGCAGTCGCGCTCGACGGCGGACAGGTAGGCATGGTCGCGTACGAGGCAGGCCACCGTGAATCCGAAGTGCCGCTCGATCGCCGCCTCCAGCTCGGCGGCCAGTTCCGCCTCGGCGGTCTCCACGTCCCGGGGCGCGCGGTCGGTGGTGAAGACCGCGTTGCCGCTCTGCAGATAGGTCCGGACGCCGGTGTGGCCGAGTCCTTCGAGAACGGAACGGAGTTCCGCCATGGGGATCTTGTTGCGTCCACTGACGTTGATACCGCGCAGCAGGGCGGCCCAGGTGGAGGTGGTCGTCGTCATCCGCTCACCCTAGAACCCCTCACGGACAGGGCGGCACGAAGACGGCCGCCGTGCCCCGTGGGGGAGGGCGCGGCGGCCGTCGTTCAGCGGCAGCGGTGACTACCCGCGTACGGGTGTCACTCGACGATCTTCAGGAGCCGGTTGGCGGTGCCGGGGCTCGCGTTGCCGATCTTGTCCGGGGTCGCGCCGTCGACCAGCGCCTGCGCGACCTGGTCGGGCGTCGCGTCCTGGTGGCCGGCGAGGTAGACGGCGGCGGCGCCGACGACGTGCGGGGTGGCCATCGAGGTGCCGGAGATGGTCTTGGTCCCGGTGTCGCTGTCGTTCCAGGCCGAGGTGATCTCCGAGCCCGGGGCGTAGAGGTCCACGACCGAGCCGTAGTTGGAGAAGTCGGACTGCTGGTCGTCCTCGGTCGAGGAGGCGACGGTGAGGGCCTCCTCGACGCGGGACGGGGAGCCCTGGCCGGCGTCGGCGGACTCGTTGCCGGCCGCGACGCCGAAGGTGACGCCGGACGCGATGGCCTGGCGCACGGCGTCGTCGAGGGCCGGGTCGGCTCCACCGCCGAGGCTCATGTTGGCGACGGACGGGCCCTTGTGGTTCTTGGTGACCCAGTCGATGCCGGCGACGACCTGCTCGGTGGTGCCGGAACCGTTGTCGTCGAGCACGCGGACGGCGACGATCTTCGCCTTCTTCGCGACGCCGTACGTGGATCCCGCGATGGTGCCGGCCACGTGGGTGCCGTGGCCGTTGCCGTCGTCGGCGCTGTCGTCGTTGTCGACGGCGTCGTAGCCGGAGGAGGCGCGGCCGCCGAAGTCCTGGTGCGTGACGCGGACTCCGGTGTCGATGACGTACGCGGTGACGCCCTCGCCCGCACTGTCGGGGTACGTGTACGCGTCGTCGCCGGCGGTGTCGGTCTGGTCGACCCGGTCGAGGCCCCAGGAGGGCGGGTTCTCCTGGGTGGCCTCGATGCTGAACTTCCGGTTCTGGACGACCTTGGCGACGGCCGGGTCGGCGGCGAGGCGCTTGGCCTCGGTCTCGCTGAGGCCGTTGACGGAGAAGCCGTTGACGCGCGAGTCGTAGCTGCGGCGCAGGGTGCCGCCGTACTCCTTCGCGAGTTCGGTCTTGCCGTCCCGGCCCTTCTTCTCGTCGAGCAGCACGACGTAGCTGCCCGACACGGCGCCCTCGACGCCGAGTCCGTAGACCGTGCCTTCGGCGGGTACGGGCGCCGCACCGGCGAACTGCCCCGTGAGGACGGTCACTCCGGCCGCTGCCGCGATCGCGGTCGCGACGGCGGTGATCCGGGTGCGCTTGCGGTCACGCTTGTGTATTGCCATGAAGAGGAGTCTCCTCGTCAGGTTTTGTGGGGGGTTGGGTCTCCGGACGGAATCGTTCCGGCGACGCCTTCGAAACCTTGTCTGATTGACGAGTGCAAATCAAGGGCTTCACGAAGCTATGACTTTTCCAACAAGCTTTCTTAAAGAGAAAAGGGGCGAGTCGCCTCAACTCGCCCCGCACGTCTCCAGAGTTGGCCGCCGGATCGTCACACCATCGCCACACCCTCACGGGGTTACGACGTCACGGCGTCACGGTGGCCCTGCGCGTCAGTCCCGCTGATAGCGCGCCAGCACCCGGTTGCCGTCCGTCTCCAGCCGGCGGCGCAGCTCCTCCGTGTCGATGGCGCCGCTGTAGTACTCCTGGAAGGCCGGGGTGGCCACCTTGTCCTTCCACTCCGGGTAGCCGCGCACCGACTGCGCGGGCGCCGGCCGCAGCCGCCGGGCGACCGCCGTGCCCGTGGCCCAGCCGAACTCCTCGGTGTGCAGGGCCGGATCGGTGAGGGCCGTGGCGGAGGTGGGCAGCATCCAGTCGCCGAGCGCGAGCCGCACGGTGCTGCGGGGCTGGAGGAAGAAGTCGAGGAAGGCCGCCGCCTCCTTCTTGTGCGGGCTGTCCTCGGCGACGGACAGGGTCTGCGGGCTGACGCCCTGCGCGAGCCCGCCGTCCCCGGCCGGCGCGGGCAGTACGGTCCAGTCGAAGCCCTCCGGGGCCTGCTGGGCGATCTGCTGACGGTACGAGAAGCCGAGCGGGACCATCGCGTACGTACCGGCGAAGAAGCCGGGCAGGATGTCGGAGCCGCCGCTGGCGAGGGTCTCCGGGGAGGCGGTGCGGTCGGTCCGCGCCATGGCCCGGATGGTGCCGGGGACGACCGCGTCGGCGTCGCCGAAACGGATGGCGACCTTGCCGTCCGGTCCGGGACCGCGGTGGAAGAGCCGGCCGCCGGCCGACAGGCCGAGGTTGAGCGAGACCGAGACGGGCTCCTTCAGCGGCCAGGCGACGGCGTACTTCCCCTTGCCTCCCCCGTTCTCTCCGTCTCCGCCGCCTCCGCCGCTCTTCTTCCTCATGCTCGCCGTCAGATCCCGGGCGACCTGCCGGAACTCCGCCCAGGTCCACGGCTGTTCGGCGGTCGGGATCCGGACCCCGGCCTGTCGCAGCAGCGTCCGGTTGGCCATGATCAGGCGCGGTTCCTGGAGGAAGGGCACGCCGTACACCCCGTCGCCGACCGTGGTGGTCCGCCAGCTCTCCTCGGGGATGTCGGCGCGCAGCCGTGCGGAGAGCAGCGGGCGCAGATCGGCGAGATAGCCGGCGTACGCGAAGTCGGCGAGATCGTCGGAGGCGTCGTGGATCAGGTCGGGGGCCTCGCCGCCCTCGAACGAGGTGAGCAGCTGGTCGTGTACGGAGTCCCAGCTGCCCTGCACGTACTCGACCCGCACCCGGGGGTGAGCCGCGTTCCACTCGGCGACCAGCGCCTTGTTGGCGTCGACGGACTCCTTCTGCCAGGCCAGGGAGAGGAAGCGGAGCCGGATCGTCCCGTCGGCGTCCGTACCCCGGTCGCCACCGCCCGCCGTACAGCCGGCGATGAGCAGGAGGAGGACGGCCGCGACGGACAGGGCGGCGGCGCGCACGCCCCGCGGTCTCGAAAGCGCCGGGCGCCTCATGCCTTCACCGCCCCGGCCGCCATCCCGCCCGTGATCTTCCGCTGGATGACGGCGAAGACGACGAGGGAGGGCAGCGTCGCGAGGAAGGCCGCCGCGGCGAGCGGCCCGAGGTCGGCGGCGCCCTCCGCGCCGAGGAAGTGGGTGAGGACCACGGGCAGGGTCTGGTTCTCCGGGGATTTGAGCAGGACGAGCGCGAAGAAGAACTCGTTCCACGCGGTGACGAAGGCGAACAGCGCGGTGGCGACGAGGCCGGGCGCGAGCAGCGGCGCGGTGACGGAGACGAGGGTGCGCAACCGCCCGGCGCCGTCCACGGCGGCCGCCTCCTCCAGCTCGCGCGGCACGGCCCGGACGTATCCGGTGAGCATCCACAGCGCGAAGGGCAGCGACCACACCAGGTAGACGAGGACGAGGCCGGTGCGGGTGTCGACGAGGTGGAGGTTCTTGAGGATCAGGAAGAGCGGGATGATCAGCAGGACCAGCGGGAACGCCTGGCTGACCACGACCCAGCCGGTGGCCGCGGCGGTGAGCCGGGAGCGGTGCCGGGCGAGCACGTAGGCCAGCGGGGTGGCGACGGCGACCGCGAGGAGGGCGGCGGCCACGGCCGCGATCAGGCTGTTGCCGGCGGCGCGCAGCAGGGGCTGCTCCTCCAGGGCCTGCCGGAAGTTGTCGAGGGTGGGGTCCTGCGGAATCCAGGTGGGGTGCGGGGCCCCGAGTTCGCGGGCCGGCTTGAAGGCCGCGGAGACCAGCCACAGGAACGGGAAGACGAGGAAGGCCAGGTACGCGAGGAGGGCCGCGTACTGGCCGGCGCGGGCGGGCCCGCGGCCGCGGAAGGCACTCACCGGTCCTGGTCCCCCTTCAGCCGTCCGACGAGATACAGGGCGAGAAATACGGAGACGACGGCGACCAGGACGCAGCCCATGGCGGCGGCGTAGCCGAACTGGCCGTAACGGAACGCCTCTTCGTACGCGAAGAGCATGGGCAGCCGGGTGCGGCCGCCCGGTCCGCCGCCGGTCAGCACGTAGACCAGGGCGAAGGAGTTGAGGTTCCAGATGAAGTTCAGGGAGGTGATGGCGAGGGCGACGGGCCGCAGGGCGGGCCAGGTGACGCTGCGGAAGCGGCGCCAGGCACCGGCGCCGTCGAGGGCGGCGGCCTCGTGGAGTTCGCGCGGGGTGTTCTGCAGTCCGGCGAGCAGGGCGACGGTGGTCTGCGGCAGTCCGGCCCAGACGCCGACGACGATGACGGCGGGCAGCGCGGTGCCGAGGCCGCTGAGCCAGGCGCGCCCGTCGCCGAGGCCGAGGTCGTGCAGGGTCTCGTTGAGGAGGCCGGCGTCGGGGTTATAGACGAGGCGCCACATCATGCCGACGACGACCTCGGGCATCGCCCACGGGACGATCGCGAGCGTCCGGGCCAGCCAGCGCAGCCGGAGGTCCTGGTCGAGGAGGAGCGCGAGGCCGAGGGCGAGCAGGAACTGCAGGGCGGTGACGCCGACCGCCCAGAGCAGGCCGATGCGGAACGAGTCCCAGAACAGGGTGTCGTGGAGCAGGTCCTGGAAGTTGAGGGTGCCGATCCAGCGGGTGGCCTGGGTGCGGCCGGACTGGGCGTCGGTGAAGGCGAGGGCGATGCCGTGGAGGAGCGGGGCGACGCTGAGGATCAGGATCGGGAGCAGCGCGGGCAGGACGAGGAACCAGGCGCCGGGACCGAGGGCCGGGCCGCCGGAGCCGCGCCGGCGGCCGGGGCGCCGGCGGCCGGGGCGCCGGCGGCCGGGGCGCCGGCGGCCGGGGCGCCGGCCGGGGGCGGCGCCTCTCGCGGACCGCTTCGGCGCGGCCATGACATTCGCCAAGGGATCCCCTCCGGCTGCTGAGTATCCGCCTGCTTCGTTCTGTCTACTTCGTTCCGTCTGCTTCGTTCTGTCTGCTTCGCGTCCGGCCGACCGCTCGCACGGAAAGCACAAGATTCAATCGACTTACGCGATATACGCGAGTTCTCCCGGCTTGGCAGACTTTGTGACCCCGTCCGGGACTCGGCCATCGTCCTGAGGGCCCGCCCCCCGTCAAGGCGACCTGCGCGGCCACCTGCGCGGATGCGAGACTTTGGCGGAATCGCACCTGCTGCGGGGAAAGATGGGGAGAGAACGATGAACGAGGCGCGGGCCCGGGAGATCCTGGCCGCCGCGGGACTGCGGGCGGACGAGGCGACCCTGCTCACCCTGGGCGAGAACGCGGTCTTCGCCCTCGGCGACCTGGTGGTCAAGGTCGGCCGCGACGCCGAACTGCTGCCGCGCGCCACGCGCGAGCTGGCACTGTCCGGCTGGCTGGAATCGGCCGGCATTCCGGCCGTACGGGCGGCGGAAGCCGAGCCCCTGGTGGCCCAGGGACACCCGGTGACCCTCTGGCACCGGCTCCCCGACGCGGTCCGGCCGTCCGAGCCGCGCGACCTGGCGCCGCTGCTGCGCGCCGTGCACGCCCTGCCGGAGCCGGACGGGTTCACCCTGCCACGCCGCGAGCTCCTGGGCGGCGTCGAGCGCTGGCTGCGGCTCGCCGGGGACGCCATCGACCCGGCGGACGCCGCGTTCCTGCGCGAGCGGCGCGACTCGTTCGCCCCGACGGCCGCCGCGCTCGCCCCGCACCTCACGCCCGGGCCGATCCACGGCGACGCGCTCCCCCGTAACGTCCACGTCGGCCCCGACGGCCCGGTCCTGGTGGACCTGGAGACCTTCTCGTCCGATCTGCGCGAGCACGACCTGGTGGTCCTCGCGCTGTCCCGGGACCGCTACGGCCTGGACCCGGCCGCCTACGACGCCTTCACCGACGCGTACGGCTGGGACGTCCGTACGTGGGAGGGCTGCGCCGTGCTGCGCGGCGCGCGGGAGACCGCCAGCTGCGCCTGGGTGGCCCAGCACGCGCCGTCGAACCCCAAGGCGCTCGCCGAGTTCGAGCGGCGGGTCGCGTCGCTGCGCGACGGCGATCCCGAGGTGCGCTGGTACCCGTTCTGACATCATGGCCCGGACGAACGGACCTGCCCGGAACGGGGTGTTGTGATGCGCGTGGAACTGTCGGACGTCACGCTGGACGTCGAGGTGAGCGGTGAGGGACCGGCGGTCCTGCTGGTCCACGGATTCCCGGACTCGCACCGGCTGTGGCGCCACCAGATCCCGGTCCTGAACGCGGCCGGCTTCCGTACGATCGCACCGACCCTGCGCGGCTTCGGCGCCTCGGGCCGGCCGGAGGGCGGCCCGGAGGCGTACTCTCCCGCCGCCTCGGTGGCCGACATGGTGGAACTGCTCGACCGGCTCGACGTCGACCGGGTCCACCTGGTCGGCCACGACTGGGGTTCGGTCGTCGCGCAGGGCTTCGCCCACGCGCTGCCGGACCGGGTGCCGAGCCTGAGCATCCTGTCCGTCGGCCACCCCCGGGCCGGCCGGGGCGCGGGCTGGGAGCAGCGGCAGCGGTCGTGGTACATCCTGCTCTTCCAGCTGCCGGAGCTGGCCGAGTCCTGGCTCGCGCGCGACGACTTCGCGAACATGCGGGAGATGCTCGCCGAGCACCTGGACGCGGAAGAGGTCCTGGAGCCGCTGCGGGCGCCGGGTGCGCTGACGGCCGCGCTGAACATCTACCGCGCGGGTCTGCCCGCCGAGGTGCAGTTCGCCCCGGACCTGCCGGTGCCACCGCTGCCCGCCGGCCTCCCGGTGATGGGCGTCTGGTCCGCCGGCGACCGCTTCCTCACCGAACACCAGATGTCCGCCACCGCCGACCATGTGTCCGGCTCGTGGCGCTACGAGCGGATCGAGGACGCGGGCCACTGGTTCCCGCTCGACCAGCCGGAACTGACGGGCGAGCTGCTGCTCTCCTTCCTGAAGGCGAACTCCTGAGCCCTCCGCGACCGACGGCCGACCGGTTGGCGGCCGGTCGGCCGGGGAACGTTCTCCCGCTCCGTACCCGAGTGCGGGTCGCCACGGCGCTGACCGTGCTCACGGTCGCCGCCTGCGGCGGTCCCGACGGCGGTTCCGGCGGCGGGAAGGACACCACCCTGGTCCCCTGCGCCGTACGGCACGAGACGGACCAGGTCACGGCGCGCTTCCCGTCGTTCGGCCCGCTGCGGTCGACCTCGTGGTGCGACAGGTGGCACGACTACGGTGAGCGCGGTGTCCCCGGACCGACCGACGTCCGGATGGTCGGGATCCTCGACCCCGTGGACGACCGGGCCGTACGCGACGACCTCGCCGACCCCACGCTTGCGTTCGAGCCGGCGACGCCCGCCGGTCTGCCGGCGGAGATCGAGAAGCTGCTACCGGAAGACGCCGAGTGGCGGGTGAGCGAGCCGGTGAGCCGGCGCCTCACCGAGGAGCGCTACTCCGGGACCTTCTTCTACGACGCGCGCAGCGGGCAGGTGCTCTTCGACTGCGTGAACCCGCGCCGCAAGGACGAGCCCCCACCCAAGGTGGTCACCAACTGACCGCCCCCGAAGCGGCGTCGGAACGGCGGCGTACCGCGGACACCCACCACCCCGCATGCGCCCGCCCGCCCGCCCATCAGGCCAAAGTCCGTTGCATGACCGGTCGGTGGGGGGCGACGGAGGGTCGCCGCGAGGGTTCGCCAAAGTCGAGCGGGCGGCGCGGAGTTCGGCGACGATCTTGGACAGAGTTCGTGTGGGCTTGGTGATGCTCGCTTGTCGGCCGCGACGGGTCGCGCGGTGACGGATCATCCTCCTTCTCAGTTGGCTCTCAGTTTTTTGACGGGGAAGAAGGAAGTTCATGCGCACTCGTACCAGCACCCGCATAGCCGTTGCCGGGGCACTCGCCGCACTGTCGGCGCTCGCGCTCACCGGCTGCAACAGCGGCGACAAGGCAGACACCGCCGCCGGTGCACCGGCTCCCGCGTCGGCGTCGGCGTCTTCGTCGGGCTCGACCGCGGGCTCGCCCGAGGCGCCGTCCAAGGCGTCGTCCGGGAGCGGCTCGTCCGGTGGCAGCTCGTCCGGTGGCGGCGCCACCGCGGCCTGCACCACCCAGAACACCTCGGCGCAGTTCCGTCAGAGCGCGAACCACGCCAGTGCGTCGCAGGCGGCCACAGGTTCGCTGAGGATCACCAACTCCTCCGGCGCCGCCTGCACCCTCGTCGGTCCCACGGTCGTGACCGTCACCGACGACGCGAAGCGCGGCGGGTCGGCCTCCGCCGACAACTCCGAGGAAGGCTCGGACGCGGTCGACATCCCGGCGGGCGGCACGGCGACGGCCGACGTGATGTACACCGACGTGAACACCGAGGGCACCGCGCGCCTCTCCTGCCGGACGGAATCGTCCTCGGTCAAGGTCGCGCTGCCGAAGGACGCGGGCACCACGGTGAACGTGATGAAGGCGGACGGCTCGCCGGGCGGTGTCTTCAGCCTCTGCGCCGACTCCTTCAAGCTCGGCGCCTTCTCGGTCCGCTAGTACGGCGACCGTCCGTACAGCAGCCGTCTTCGGCCTGGTGGGTGGGCGGGCTCGGGTGGTGTGGCCGCGTCGGCGGCCGTAGCTGGTCCGGTCTTGGTGCTGTCGTCCGCGGCGCCGGCGCGCCCGTACGGAACGTGGTCGATCGTGCCACCGCGCCGGACGCCGCGGGCCCCACCCTCCAGGCGGACGGCGCTCCTCCCCGGGCACGGACTAGAACGGCGCCCCGCCCGCCGCCCGCTCCGCCGCCACCGGTGCGAGCGCGGGCGTGCGGATCGGCCAGACCGGGTCGATCACCGCGTCCGCGTCGCCCTTGCGGCGCAGGAAGGCCTGGAAGTCCTCGGCCCAGGTCCGGTACCAGCCGATCTGCCGCTCGTGCAGCGCGGCCGGGTCGAGCGCGGCGACGGCCGGGTGCCGCTCGGCTATCGCGATGGCGACCCGGACGGCGGCGAGCGCGTCGGCCGCCGCCTGATGGGCGGCGGTCAGCTCCACCCCGTACTCCGCGCAGACCAGCTCCAGGGTCCGCTTGCCCCGCCGGTAGCGGTCCACCGCCCGGTCGATGGTGTACGGGTCGACGACCGGCCCGATCGCGGTGCCGCCGAGCCGTTCCTCCAGGGAGGGCAGGCCGTGCCGCCGCAGCTCGGCGGCGAGCAGGGTCAGGTCGAACGAGGCGTTGTACGCGACGACCGGGACGCCCTCCCGCCAGTACCCGGTCAGGGTCTCGGCCAGCTCGTCCGCCACCTCGCGGACCGGGCGGCCCTCGGCGGCGGCGCGCTCGTTGCTGATGCCGTGGATCGCGGAGGCCTGCTCCGGGATCCGGATGCCCGGATCGGCGAGCCAGTCCCGCTGCCGGACCACCCGCCCGCCGTGGACGCCGACGACCGAGGCCGTGACGATCCGGCTCTCCAGCGGATCGGTGCCGGTGGTCTCCAGGTCGAAGCCGACCAGTGCTTCCGCATGCCAAGCCATCGGGTCCTCCTTACGTGAACTCCCCCGTGGTGATGTTCACCCTCGCACGCGCCACTGACAGTCCGACTTGAGCGGTCCGTCGAGGGGCCGCCCGAGGGACCGGACTCATGGCCGCACGAGGATGCGGACGGGCCATCGGACGGATGATCGGACCGGCGGTCAGGAGACCGGCCGGGAGTCGAGCCACACCGACTCGAATTCCTCCCGATATGTCGCGAAAAGTCCGTTGTCGCCATCCGGGTCGACGCCGCCGCCAGGACCGCCGGAACGCACCACGTTCCGCCCGCCGCCGCGCAGCACCAGGACCGGCGCCTCCATGCCGCGCGCCTTGCGCAGATACGTCTGGACGACGGCGAGCCCGTCGGGACCGTCCCCGTCGACGAGGTACGCGGTGAAGCGCGGGGTCTCGTCGAAGACGTGGATCTCGAAGGCGCCCGGGTCGCGCAGCTTGGAGCGCACCCGGCGCATGTGCAGGATGTTCATCTCGACCGACCGGCTCAGCTCGCCCTTCTTCAGGCCCAGCTCGCGCTCGCGCCGCTTGACGGCGCTGCTGGCCGGGTTGAGGAACAGCAGCCTTATCCGGCAGCCCGACTCGGCCAGCCGGACCATCCGGCGCCCGGAGAAGTTCTGCACGAGCAGGTTCAGGCCTATGCCGGTGGCGTCGAGCCGGCGCGCTCCGCCGAACAGGTCCTCGGCCGGCAGCTGCCGCTGCAGCCGCACCCGGTCGGGATGGACGGACACCACATCCGCGTACCGGTCGCCCACGAGGTCCTCGACCGCGTCCACCGGCAGCCGGTCCGCCGAGGGCACTCCGGCGCCGCTGCCCAGGATCTCCAGGAGCCGGGCGGAGGCCCGCTCGGACTGGGCGAGCACGGTCAGCGACAGGGCCCGGTTACGGGAGACGACGTTGCGCGTGACCTCCAGCTCGTCGAGGGCCAGCTCGACCTCGCGCCGGTCGTCGAAGTACGGCTCGAAGCACGGCCAGTGCTGGACCATCAGCTCACGCAGCTGCGGGAGCGTGAGGAAGCTCAGGACGTTGTCGTCGGCCGGGTCGAGGAGATAGCCCTTGCGGCGGGAGACCTCGCGGACCGCCACGGCCCGCTGGACCCACTCCTGCCCGGCGGGGCCGGCCGCGGCCACCACCCAGTCGTCGCCGTGCACCGGCTCGTAGACGGGGCGCAGCACCGCCGCGACGACGGCCCGCAGCCGCTGTTCGACGAGATTGAGCCAGATGTACGCACGGCCGGCCCGCTGGGCCCGGGTGCGCACCTCGCTCCACGCCTCGGCGCCCCACTCCAGTTCGGCCCCGATCTCCACCGGCCGGGCGACGGAGACCGCGCCGGGCGGCACCACCACCGGCTCGGCCGGCTCGCCCTCGCGACCCGCCTCGCCTGGGGGCAGCTCCAGCCCTCCCGAGCTCACCCGCGCACCGCCTTCTGCTCCCGGACATCCGGCCCGGCCACCGGCCGGACTACCGCCACTACCACCTGACAACGATCAAGGAAGGGTACTCCGGGAGCGGGAGCCGACGCAGCAGGATCGTCCGGGTCTCGCCCAACTGCCCGGATCCGGGCTGCGGTTCCCGGCGGCGAGATCGGCCGGAGTGAGCGGATTCATAGGGGTACGACCCCGGCGGCCGGCCGCGCGCCCGCCGCGTCCCGCCCCGCCCGGCGCCGGCCCGCGGCGGGGCGACGGCGAGGAACCTCGGGTTGACCGTCACGACCGCCATGGCCGGAACTTTCCCCCTTGGTTCACTTGTTCCCCCCGCGCGCCCGTCTCGCGGGCGATCACCCGACCGGAGGGGTCGACATCCTAGGAGCTTGTCCGCTTTTCAGGCAGGATCGGCCCGCATAACGGTTTCTTGCCCCTTCCACCCCTTTCCCTCACCCCCTCTCTTGCCCTTGTCCGCCCCCGGATCGGAACTGGGAGACATTCACCTATGCAGGTCTGGCCGGGACAGGCGTACCCCCTGGGCGCCACCTACGACGGCGCCGGCACGAACTTCGCGGTGTTCTCGGAGGCCGCCGACCGCGTCGAGCTGTGCCTCCTCGACGACGACGGCACCGAGACGGCGGTGGAGCTGCGCGAGACCGACGCCTTCGTGCGGCACGCGTATCTGCCCGGCGTGATGCCGGGGCAGCGGTACGGCTTCCGGGCGCACGGCCCGTACGCGCCGGAGCACGGGCAGCGCTGCAACCCCGCCAAGCTGCTCCTCGACCCGTACGCGCGGGCGATCGCGGGCGCGGTGTCGTGGGGGGAGGCGGTGTACGGCTACCCGTTCGGGCGGCCGGACGCGCGCAGCGGCCTCGACTCGGCGCCGCGCACGATGACCTCGGTGGTGGTCAACCCGTACTTCGACTGGGGCGACGACCGCCGGCCGCGCACCGAGTACCACCACACGGTGATCTACGAGGCCCATGTGAAGGGCCTGACCATGCGCCACCCGGATCTGCCGGAGGAGCTGCGCGGCACGTACGCGGGGCTCGCGCACCCGGCGGTGATCGGGCACTTGAAGGAACTGGGCGTCACGGCCCTGGAGTTGATGCCCGTCCATCAGTTCGTGAACGACCACCGGCTGGTGGACGCGGGCCTCGCGAACTACTGGGGCTACAACACGATCGGCTTCTTCGCCCCGCACAACGCCTACGCCTCCTGGGGCGACCGGGGCCAGCAGGTGCTCGAGTTCAAGGCCGCCGTCCGGGCGCTGCACCAGGCGGGCATCGAGGTGATCCTCGACGTGGTCTACAACCACACCGCCGAGGGCAACCACCTGGGTCCGACACTGTCGTTCCGGGGCCTGGACAACCCCTCGTACTACCGCCTCGCCGACGATCAGCGCTACTACACGGACACCACCGGCACCGGGAACTCGCTGCTCATGCGGTCCCCGCACGTCCTCCAGATGATCATGGACAGTCTGCGGTACTGGGTGACCGAGATGCACGTGGACGGCTTCCGCTTCGACCTGGCGGCCACGCTGGCCCGCCAGTTCCACGAGGTGGACCGGCTGTCGTCGTTCTTCGACCTGGTGCAGCAGGATCCGGTGGTCAGCCAGGTGAAGCTGATCGCGGAGCCATGGGACCTGGGCGAGGGCGGCTACCAGGTGGGCAACTTCCCTCCGCAGTGGGCCGAGTGGAACGGCAAGTACCGAGACTGCGTACGCGATCTGTGGCGCGGCGAGCCGCGGACGCTCGCCGAGTTCGCCTCCCGTCTGACCGGCTCCTCGGACCTCTACCAGGACGACGGGCGGCGGCCGCTCGCCTCGGTCAACTTCGTGACCTGCCACGACGGTTTCACGCTGCGCGACCTTGTCTCGTACAACGAGAAGCACAACGAGGGCAACGGCGAGGGCAATCAGGACGGCGAGAGCCACAACCGCTCCTGGAACTGCGGGGTGGAGGGCGAGACGGACGACATCGGCATCCGGGAGCTGCGGGCCCGCCAGACCCGCAACTTCCTCGCCACGCTGATGCTGTCGCAGGGCGTGCCGATGCTCAGCCACGGCGACGAGTTCGGCCGCAGCCAGGGCGGCAACAACAACGCGTACTGCCAGGACAGCGAGGTCTCGTGGGTGCGCTGGCCGAAGCCGGGGGTCGAACCGGAGGCCACGCTCCTGGAGTTCACCCGGGCCATGGTGCGGCTGCGCCGCGAGCATCCGGTGTTCCGGCGCCGGCGCTTCTTCCACGGCCGGCCGGTGGAGGGCACGCACGACGAACTGACCGACATCGCCTGGTTCACCCCGGAGGGCGAGGAGATGACCGCCCGGGACTGGCAGGCGGCGCACGCCAAGGCGCTGACGGTGTTCCTCAACGGCGACGCGATCTCCGAGCCCGGGCAGCAGGGCGAACGGATCTCCGACGACTCCTTCCTGCTGATGTTCAACGCCGAGTCCGAGCACCTGGAGTTCGAGGTGCCGGACACGCACGGCGAGCGCTGGCGGGTCGTCGTGGACACCTCCCACCCGGAGGGCATGCCGCCGGAGCGCGGACCGGAGGTCACGGCGGGCGAGCGGGTGACCCTCGCGCCGCTGACCCTGACGGTGCTGCGCCGCCCGGCCTGAGGACCGTTCCGAGACCGGCCCGGTGCGGGTCCGGAGGACGGCGGCGCGACCGTTCGGCGGCACTCGTACGGGTGAGCCCGGGGCCCGATGTCACAGAAGACGGCGCGCGGGGTACGTACGTTCGCATGACGTCCTCCGTGCAGCGGGCGCTGCCCACCGCCACCTACCGGCTCCAGCTCGGGCCGGACTTCCCGTTCGCCGCCGCCGCGCGCGCCGCGCCGCGCCTGGCCGGGCTCGGGATCTCGCATCTGCACCTGTCCCCGGTGTGGGAGGCCGTGCCCGGTTCGGCGCACGGCTACGACGTGACCGATCCCCGGCGGGTACGGGCCGAGCTGGGCGGCGAGGACGGGCTGCGGGCGCTCGCGGCGACGGCGCGGGAGCACGGGCTCGGCCTGGTCCTGGACCTGGTGCCCAACCACATGGCGGCCTCGCCGCGGCACAACCGCGTCCTGTGGGAGGTGCTGCGGGAGGGGCCCGAGTCGCCGTACGCCCGCTGGTTCGACATCGACTGGGCGGCGGGGGACGGCCGGGTGCTGCTGCCGGTCCTTCCGGCCCGGCTTCCGGACGTACGGGACCGGCTGCGGGTGGCGGACGGGGTGCTCGCGCTCGACGGGCCACAGGGGCCGGAGTTCCCGCTGCGGGCCGGCACCGAGGGACTGCCGCCGGACGAGCTCCTCGACGCCCAGTGGTACCGGCTCGGCTGGTGGCGACTGGCCCGCACCGAGCTGAACTACCGGCGGTTCTTCACCGTCTCCGACCTCATCGGGGTGCGGATGGAGGATCCGGACGTGTTCGCGGCGACGCACACGAAGGTGCGGGAACTGGTCGCGGACGGGGTGGTGGAGGGGCTGCGGATCGACCATCCGGACGGGCTCGCCGACCCGGAGGGCTATCTGTCCCGTCTGGAGGAGGCGACCGGCGGGCGGTGCTGGATCGTGGTGGAGAAGATCCTCACCGGGGCGGAGCAGCTGCCCGGCGCGTGGCCGGTGGCGGGGACGACGGGGTACGACGCGCTGCGGCAGGTGGACGGCCTGTTCACGGATGCGCTCGGCGCGGACGAACTCGCGGATATCTACCGGGAGTTCACCGGCAAGGCCGGGGACCGGGGCGGCTACTGGGAGGCCACGGTCCGGCGCGCCGCGTACAAGGTGGTGACCCACGAACTGGCCTCTGAGATCGTGGCGTTGACCCGTTCGGCCGGGCGGATCTGCGCGGCCGAACCCGCGCTGCGCGATCACGCGCCGTGGGCGCTGCACACGGCGATCCGCGAACTCCTCGTACGGGTCCCGGTCTACCGCCCCTACCGCGTCGGCGGCGAGCGGGTGCTCACGGCGGAGGCGGCGCGGGGCGCGAAGGCGGCGTTCGCGGTGCCGGAGGAGGCGACTGCGGTGGACGTCGTACGCGGCCTGGCCCTCGGTACGTACGGAGACGGCACCGAACACCGGGCGTTCCGGGCCCGGTTCGCGCAGACCGCGTCGGCGCTCCGGGCCAAGTCGGTGGAGGACACCGCCTTCTACCGCTACACCCCGCTGCTGTCCGCCAACGAGGTGGGCGGCGATCCGGGCCGTCCGGCGGTCTCCCCCGACGAGTTCCACGCCTTCTGCGCCCGTCTGGCCCGGGACTGGCCGGCCACCGGGACGGTGCTCAGCACCCATGACACCAAGCGCAGCGCGGACGTACGGGCGGGAATCGCGGTCCTGTCCCAGTGCCCGGAGCGCTGGGCGGAGCTGCTCGCGGAGGTGACGGGCGGGACGGACGGGGCGGACAGTGCGGCCGCGCCCGATCCGCATCTGGCGTGGACGGCCTGGCAGACCGCGTTCGGCTTCGGCTCCCCGGATCCGGAGCGGCTGGGCCCGGCCCTGCTGAAGTCCGTACGGGAGGCGGGGCTGCACACCAACTGGACTGAGCCGGACGCCGGTTACGAGCGGGCGGTGGCCGACTTCGTGGCGGCGGGCCCGGGCCGGATCCCGCTGCGCGGCCCCGACGGAGGCGCGGCCGGCCTCGAACCCCACATCCGGGCCCACGTCCTGGGCGCCACGCTGGTCCAGCTGACGATGCCGGGGGTGCCGGAGCTGTACCAGAACACCGAGCGCGAGTACCGGGCGCTGGTCGACCCGGACAACCGGGCGCCGTTCGCGAGCGGCCCGGACGACGACAAGACGGTCGTGGTGCGGGCCGCGCTCCGGCTGCGCCGCGAACACCCGGAGCTCTTCGGCCCGGCGGGCACGTACACCCCGCTGACCGCGACCGGCCCGGCCGCCCGGCACTGTCTGGCCTTCGCCCGCACCGGCCGGGTGCTGACCGCCGTCACCCGGCTGTCGCTGCTGCTCGCGGAGACGGGTGGCTGGCAGGACACCACGCTGGTGCTGCCGGAGGGCCGCTGGGCCGATCTCCTCGACGACGTACGGGAGTTCACGGGTGGCCCCGACACTCCGGTGAAGCTCACTGAGCTGTTCGAGGCCCGGCCCGTGACGCTGCTCGTACGGAAGTAACACGTACGAAGGTGACTCGCCGCTCAAGCGCATCGCGGCGAAGTGAGAAAGGGGCGAGGAAAGCGAGAGGACTAATCATGTGGAGTGATTCGTAGAAGGAAGCCCTCTCATGGCCTCGCCCCGGAAAGAACGTAACACTCAGGCGGGAATCATGTCGCGCAGATTTTCCGGGGTGATCACCCGGGAGCCCGGTGCCAGCGCGACGGGCGGCTCCAGGCCGAGGTAGACGACCGGCTCGTCCGGTACGGTCCGCCCGTCCCACACCGTGGTCCGCGTGCCCTTCTCGGCCATCAGGCCCAGGAGATGACGGACCGTCAGCGGAGTGCGCTCGACCAGGGCGCGGACGAGGAGCGCGAGGGTCACCCTGTTCTCCTCGATCCGGTTACCCGACGGCTGCCCCTTCAGGTACAGGTGCAGCCAACGGGCCTGCCAGCGGCCCTCGTCGTCACGCCGGAAGGCCAGCGGCAGCGCGACCCGGCCGGGCCCGCGCAGGTCGGACTTCAGGCGCACGGTCCGCGGTTCGAAGGGCCGCCCGCCCTGCTCGGCGTCGCGCAGCATGAAGCCGAAGAACGACTCGGCGACCTCGTCGAAGCCCTCCCCCGCGTAGATGTTCACCTGCGGCACGACGAACCGTCCGGTCACCGCGCCGAGCCGCAGATCGATGAACTCCGAGGCTCCGTCGGGCGCGTCGGTGATGTCGCCGGAGTGCGCGCCTTCCATGGATCGGAGGTTGGTGTACGACAGCCAGGTCTCGGTCTCGTAGTCGTCGCGCAGGACCACCGCGGACAGGTCGTAGTCGGTGCCGCGTTCGGTCTGCTTCCAGTACGTGAAGAAACGCAGCAGGTCGCCCTCGACCGGCGAGAGGGAGCCGCGCGGCAGCACGCCGAGGCCGGCGGTCGTCGCCCGGCCGCTCAGCGGCAGCGCCACGTCCAGCATGTCCGGGTCGACCAGCAGGTGCGCGGGCGCGTCGAGGCGGCGCCCAATCTCGGCGTCGAGGACGGCGAGGACGCGGTCGCGTACGGCGGCGGGGAGCGGCGCGCGGGTGTCACCGACGGCCCAGGCCCCGCCGGACCGGTTCACGAACACCCGCTGGGGCGCGCTCTGTTCGGTGCGGTTCTGGACGTGCTCGCGGACGGAGAGCAGCACCCGGCCGGACCCGCCGGACGCGGCCCGTTCGAGGGCGGCGAGGACGGCCTCGCGGTCCTCGTCCGTCGCGGCGGTGCGCAGCAGCCGGTCCAGGGAGCGCAGCAGCAGACCGGGCGCCTCACGGGCGAGCAGGTCGGCGGCCTGGGTGACGTCGCCCCGGCCGAGCAGTTCCTCGACCCCGGCGGTGAGCGAGGGCACCCGGCGCTCGCCCCGCGCGATCGCGAACACCGCGGCGGCGTGCGGCCACTGGGGGTACTCGTGCGGGTGCAGCCGCTCGCCGAGCCGCTTCCACACCTCGCGGTACAGGCCCACGTCGGCGTACTTGCCGGGCGCCGTGGCGAGGACCGCGTCGAGCCCGGCGAGCAGGGCGCGCCGGTGCGGCCGGGACAGCGCGCGGAAGCGGGTGCGCTCGCGCAGGGTGACGTCACCGTCGGAGAGCGCGCAGGCCAGCCGGAGCACGTCGGTGACGGTGTCGAGCAGCGGCCCGCGACCGGCCAGCAGACGCGCCTTGTTGACGACGGCGCGGCTCTCCCGGATCGGGATCGCGTCCGGCTGCGGGCCGTCGGCGCGGTGCGCGGCGAGGACGGCCAGGTCGGCCAGGTGCTCGGGGCCGAGCGGGGTGGTGCTGCCGGCGAGCGCCCGGTAGAGCGCGCCGGTCTCGTCCTCCAGGGTGCCGCCGAGGTGCAGCACGGTCACCCGGTCCCGGGCGGAGGCGATCAGCCCGTCGTGGGCGGCGAGCATCTCCTCGTACGTGTGCTGGTAGCGCCCGTAGAGGGGCAGGCTCAGCAGGTCGACGAAGCCCCGGCGCAGCTGGTCGAGGACGTCGGCGCGGGTCTCGGCGTCGGCGGTCAGCGCCTGGGCGACGCACTCGTTCCAGAAGTCCCGGGTGTCGGGCACGCCGGCCGGGAAGTCCTTGAAGTAGACGTTGTGGTCGACGTGGTCGCCGACGAGCTCGCGGACCGTGGCGAGGGTGCGGGTGGCGATCGCCTCGACCGCGGGCCGCTCGTACCCGGCCAGCGCGGCCAGGAGTCCGCCGGACAGTTTGAATCCCACGGACATCAGGGCCACGTCGAACTGCCGGGCCGCGTCCGCGCCTTGGCCGGCGCTCCCCTCGGGCGCGGGGACGCGAAGGGTGTGCCGGACGACCAGACGTTCGATTGCGTGCTCCATGGACGCATGCTCGCAAACCCCCACGCCTCACCGCACACGGATTTCGCCGCGGTGGTACGGGCCCCGCCACCCGGCCGGTCACCTGCCCCGGATCACCCGCCCGGGCGGACGACGAGGCTCCGGGGCGCGCGGGTGACGACGCCGGTGCGCCGTGGCCGGAAGCCGTCGGCGAGCCGGAGCCGGGGCATCGCCGCGAACAGCGCGCGCAGCGCGTACTCGGCCTCCAGGGCGGCGAGGGTGACGGCGGGGCACGGCCCGCCGCCGTACGTCAGCTGCGCGGGGTCGTCGCGTCCGGGGTCGAACCGGTCCGGTTCCCGGAACCGCTCCGGGTCGCGGCCGGCCGCGCCGAGCAGCAGGGCGACGGGCACCCCGGACGGCAGCACCCCGCCGCTGACCGGGATCTCGCCGCGCGTGCGGCGCAGCACGATCTGCACCGGCGGCTCGCGCCGCAGCGACTCGGCCCAGGCCCGCGCGACGAGCTCCGACGGCGCGTCGCGGAGCGCCGCGGCCTGCTCGGGATCGCTCAGGACGTCCGCGAGGAACCCGGCCAGGGCCTTCTCCCGCACGGCGATCTGCCCCGTGCACTGACCGGCGAGCGCGGAGGCGGCCCGGCCGCGGACCAGGCGCATCATGTCGCGGTACGGCACGCCGACGGCGGCGGCGACCGTCCCGGCGGGCAGCCAGCGGCAGAAGTCGGCGACCAGGTCGACCAGCGGCCGGCCGACGAGACGGTGGGCGAGCACGAACGCGGTGCGTTCCGCGACGGCCCGCAGCTCGGCCTCGTCGATGTCCGTGTGGGTCTGCGCGCAGGGCGGATCGCCGGGCCGGTGCCCGTGGGTGAACCGGGGGTCGGTCAGCGCGCCCGCCACGTCCGCGTACCGGCTGAGCACCCAGGCCCGCAGCAGCGGGTCGTGGGTGAGCGGGAACTCCTCGCGCAGCACGCGGTACGCACGGTACGGATCACGCGCCGCCCCTGGCGCCAGCGGGCTCGGCGCCACCCGCCGGGCGCTGGGGCGCACCGCGCCGGGGCCCGGACTCGGGCGGGCCGACGCCGGCGCCATGGCGGGCAACGCGGCCCAGAGATCCCGCCAGGGCGCCCGGTCGGGCCGGCGCCAGGGAACGTCGCCGGGTACGCCGTCGGGCGCGCCCTCGGGCCTGCCGTCCGGCAGTCGGCCCGCCTGCTGCTCGCTCATCTCGCCCCCTCGCTCATCTCGCCCTCTCGCTCACCGGTCGGCGCTGCGCATCACCCCACAGCACCACCGGCCCCGCCCGCCCGCAGCAGGTACAGGGCCGAACGGGTGAGACGCGCGGGGACGCGGGGGCACGGGGGCACGGGGGATCAGCGTCTACGGCCGGACCGCAGCTCCAGCTCCTCCCCGCCGAAGCGCGCGCGAAAGCCGCGGTCGTGCGACACCGCGACCACCGCCCCTGGAAACGCCGCGAGCGCGGTCTGCAGGTCCTCGACCAGATCGAGCGCGATGTGGTTGGTCGGCTCGTCGAGGACGAGCAGGTCCGCGGGCCGGGTCACCAGGCGCGCGAGCTGCAGCCGCCGCTGCTGGCCCGCGGACAGCCGGGCGACCGGGACGTGCAGGTCCTCCTCGCGGAACAGGCCCAGGGCCAGAAGCCCGTCGGCGTACTCGTCCGCGGGGCCCGGCCGCCCGGCCGCGAACGCGGCGAGCAGGGGGAGCCGGGTGGAGCGCGCGGGCAGCTCCTGCGCGAGATAGCCGATGCGGGCAGGGCGGCGCACCGTCCCCGTGTCCGGCTCCAGGTCCCCCGCGAGGACGCGCAGCAGCGTCGTCTTGCCCGCGCCGTTCTCCCCCGTGACCAGCAGCCGCTGTCCCGGCGCGATCGTGAGCGGCCCGTCCAGACGCAGCCGGTCGCCGACCCGTACGTCGTCGAGCACGGCGAGGAGGTCACCCGGAAGGTCCGGGTGACCGTCGTCCGCCACCACCGGCGCCGCCGCCACCACCGGCACCGCCGCGAATCGGAGCGGCTCCGGAGGCTTCGCCACCGGATGACGGCGCAGCTGAGCCAGCCGCTCCCGGACCGCGCGCACCTGCCCGCCGAGCTTCGCCTCGCTGGACCGCCGGTGTTTGCCGAAGCCCTGCCGGGGGTCACGGCCGGTGCCGGCGAGCCGCCGGCCCACGGCGTCGAGCAGCTCCTCCACGCGGGTCACCTCCTCGGCCCAGTCCGCGTACCGCTGCTCCGCGCCGCGCCGGGCGGCGGCCTTCGCCGCGCGGTATCCGGCCCAGCCGTCGCCGTACCGGCGCACGGTCCGCTCGTCCCGGTCGACCTCGAGGATCGTGGTGGCGACGCGCTCCAGGAAGCCGCGGTCGTGGGTGACCGCGACGACCGTGCCCCGGTGCGCGCGCAGGTGGTCCTCCAGCCAGCGCACGGCCGTCGCGTCGAGGTGGTTCGTCGGTTCGTCCAGGAGCAGCAGTTCGGGGGCGGCGGCCAGGACGCAGGCGAGCGCGAGCCGCGACTGTTCGCCGCCGGACAGCGAGCCGATCCGCCGGTCGCGGGTGATCCGGGCGAGCCCGAGCCCGTGCATCGCGGCGTCGACCCGGGCGTCCGCCTCGTATCCGCCCCGCTCCTCGTAGGCGATCAACAGGTCGCCGTACGCGGCCAGTTCGCGCTCCGAGGCGTCCGTGAGGGACTCCTCCGCCGCGCGGAGCTCTCGTTCCATGGTCCGCAGTTCGGTCAGGGCGGCGTCGACGGCGTCCCGCACGGTGCGGTCCGCGGCGAGGTCGAGGGTCTGGGCGAGATGTCCCGTACCGCCGGGGAAGCGGACGACGATCTCCCCGGAGTCCGGCGTCGCGGCCCCGGCGAGCAGCCGCAGCAGGGTGGACTTGCCGGAGCCGTTCTCGCCGACGACGGCGGCCTTCTCACCGGGCCGGACGGTGAAGGAGACCTGGTCGAGAACGGTCCGGGTGCCGAAGGACCGGGTGACGTCCCTGACGGACAGCTGCGCCACGCCGGCGGGAGCGGCGACGGGCGAAAGGGCGGACGAAGGAAGGGACGAAGCAAGAGGGGCGCGGTCGCGCATGGGGCTTTCCCTGGGCATACGAAGGGTCTACGGGCGGCAGAAACGGCGGCAGCGGCCGTGCCCGGACTCAGACGAAGAAAAGGAAAGCCATCCCCCACCGTAACAAGACGAGCCGCCCGCACCCCAACGGTTTACGGAAGGGCGGTCCCGGCCCCGGCTCAGTCGCCCGAGAGCTGGTACCCCACCTGTCCGAACCCCACCTGGTCCCCGGCCCGGACCACCACCGCGCCCGTGACCCGGCGCCCGTTGACCATGGTGCCGTTGGTGGAGCCGAGGTCGCGCAGTACCCAGACCCCGCCCTGGCAGGACAGTTCGGCGTGCAGCCGGGAGACGGTCTCGTGGGTGAGCCGCAGTCCGTTCACCGGGTCGCGGCCGATGCGCAGCGGGTACGGTCCGGGCGGCGGGAGCAGGAGCTTGGGCAGGCGCTCGGCGTGCCAGGTGAGGCGGAGCTTCGCCGTGAACGCCGACATGCGGCCGACCGCGCCCACCACCCGCTTGCTCCAGCCCGACTCGGTGGCGAGGTCGGAGGTGAGCATGACGAGTTCGTCGGACCGCCGGGCGGCCAGCACCCGCTCCATGCGGAAGAGGAAGGTGTCGTGGGAGATGCGTCCCTGTGCGACGCCCTCGCGCAGCACCGCGAGCGCCCGCTCCCGCTCGGCGTCGCCGAGCCGGGGGGCGCGGTCCGGCGGGGGCGCCGGGAGCGGGTACGGATGGGGGGTCGTCACTCCGTGATTGTCCGTCGGAATCCCCCGGGGTGTCCAGAAGGGTCGGCAGCGCCTTCGTAACTCCCGTGCCACCAGGACGGATCGCTGTTACGGTCGGCCGCTCCGACCCCTTGGAGGACCTCCGTATGACCTCATCCAGGACCGCGCTCGACTCGTTCGGCTCTTCCGGCTCTTCCGGCTCTTCCGACGCATCCGGCTCGCCCGAGTCGCCTGAGTCGAACGAGTCACCCACGTCACCCGAGTCGTCAGCGCTGTCAGCGTCGTCCGCCCCGCTCGTCATCCGGCCGCTCGCCGGGACCGAGGAGCTGGAGCTGTTCGACCGTCTCGACTACGTCCTGGACCACGAACTCGCCGACGACCTCGCCGCCGGCCGCCGCCGCCCCGAGTGGCTGTGGGTGGCGCTGCGCGGCGAGCGGCTGGTCGGACGGATCGGCTGGTGGACCGGCCGGGCCGGGGAAGCGCCGCAGTTCCTGGACTTCTTCGATCTGGACCCCGCCCTGCCGGCCGACGAGGCCGCCGCGATCGGGCTCCGGCTGCTGGAGACGGCGAGCGCGGCGGTCGTCGGCGACGGCCCGCGCCCCGAGTACGGCCGCTTCATGCCGCCCGACTGGCGGGAGGTGCCGGAGACCCGCGCGTACCTGGAGACCCTCTTCGGCGTCCTCACCGCCGCCGGCGCCCGCCGGCTGGTGGAGCGCCTGCGCCTGGAGTGGCGCCCCGGGACGGCGTCCCCGATCGCCCCGCCCTCCGGCCGGCTGGCCTTCCGCCCCGTACGGGACCGTGAGGACCTGCTCGCGCTCATGACCCCGGTCATGGAGGGCACCCTGGACGCCCACGGGCAGGCCGATCTGGCGTCCGGACTGTCCCCGCGCGAGGCCGCCGAGCAGCACTACGACGAGGAGCTGGCGCAGCACTCCTCGCCGAAGTCGTGGTGGCGGATCGCGGAGCTCGCCGGCACCGGCGAACCCGTCGGCTTCGTCGTGCCCGCACGCAACAACTACCACGCGATCATCGCGTACCTCGGTGTGCTGCCCGCCCACCGCGGCCGGGGCTACGCCGACGAGATCCTCGCCGAGGGCACCCGTGTCCTCGCCGCCGAGGACGTGCCGCGGATCCGCGCGCGGACGGACGTCGGCAACGTGCCGATGGCGCGTTCCTTCGCCCGGGCCGGTTACGCCACGTTCGAGCGGGCCATCGATTACGTGTGGGACGCGCGGGACGTGCCGGGCGGACAGGGCGCCTGACTGCCAGGATGGTTCCGTAGCCACCCACCGCCATGGCCCGGGACCGGGCGTGTGGTCATCCGGGGCCGCCGGCCGTCGCCTGCGGGCGGTCCGGCCCCGGTGCCGCGCGCCCCCGACGAGACGAGGGGACCGTCAGGTGCTGTTCGAGGTATGGGCGCCAAAGGCCCGTGACCGGGTGACGCTGGAGCTGGCGGGTGCCGCGCATCCGATGGCGCGGGACCCCGAGCGGGCCGGCTGGTGGACCTCCACCGCCCCGGCCGCCGACGGCGACCGCTACGGCTTCGCCCTGGACGGCGGCCCCGTGCTGCCCGACCCGCGCGCCCGCCGCCTCCCGGACGGGCCCGGGGGGCTCGCCGCCGTCGTCGACCACGACACGTACGTCTGGGAGCACGGCGTCCCGGCGAGGCTGCGGCTGCGCGGTGGCGTCCTGTACGAGCTGCACGTCGGCACCTTCACCCCCGAGGGCACCCTCGACGCGGCGGCGGCGCGGCTCGGGGAGCTCGCGGGCCTCGGGGTCACCCATGTGGAGCTGATGCCGCTGTGCCCGTTCCCGGGGACGCGCGGCTGGGGGTACGACGGGGTCGCGCCGTGGGCGGTGCACGAGCCGTACGGCGGGCCGCCGGCGCTGAAGCGGTTCGTGGACGCGGCGCACGGGCTGGGGCTCGGCGTGGTCCTGGACGTGGTGCACAACCACCTGGGCCCGTCCGGCAACCATCTGCCGTCCTTCGGGCCGTACTTCACCGGCGCGCACGGCGGGGCCGCCACCCCCTGGGGTCCGGCGGTGAACCTGGACGGGCCCGGTTCGGACGAGGTCCGGGCGTACTTCAAGAGCAGCGCGCTGGCCTGGCTGCGCGACTACCGGATCGACGGGCTGCGCCTGGACGCGGTCCACGCGCTCGTCGACACCCGGGCGCTCACCTTCCTGGAGGAGCTGTCGGCGGCCGTCGACGCGCTCTCCGTCGAGCAGGGCCGCCGGCACTTCCTGATCGCCGAGTCCGACCGGTGCGATCCGCGCACCACCGCGCCGCGGGCGTCGGGCGGCCTGGGCCTGCACGCCCAGTGGAACGACGACTTCCACCACGCCCTGCACACCGCGCTGACCGGCGAGTCGCAGGGCTACTACGCCGATTTCGCGCGGGCCCCGATGGCCGCGCTGGCCAAGACCCTCACCCGGGTCTTCTTCCACGACGGCACGTACTCGACCTTCCGTGGCCGGCACCACGGCCGGCCGGTGGACCGGGCGCGGACCTCCGCGCACCGGTTCCTCGGGTACGCCCAGACCCACGACCAGGTCGGCAACCGCGCCGCCGGCGACCGTCTCTCCGCCACCCTCTCCCCCGGTCTGCTGGCCTGCGCGGCGACGCTCGTGCTGACCGGTCCCGCGGTGCCGATGCTGTTCATGGGCGAGGAGTGGGGGGCGGGCACACCCTGGATGTACTTCACCGACCACACCGATCCGGAGCTCGCGGAGGCGGTACGGCAGGGCCGGCGGCGGGAGTTCGCGGCGTACGGCTGGACGGAGGAGGACGTTCCTGATCCGCAGGACCCGGCCACCCGGGACCGCTCGGTGCTCGACCGCGACGAACGCGGGCGCGACCCGCACAAGCGGCTCCTTGCCTGGCACCGCGAGCTGATCGCCCTGCGCCGTACGCTGCCGGACCTCACCGACCCGGATCTCTCGGCGGTACGGGTGGCGTACGACGAGGAGGCGCGCTGGCTGGTGTTCCGGCGCGGGGACGTCCGGGTGGCGGTGAACCTCGGCCCGAAGCCGGCGGAGATCGCGCTCGGCTCGAACGGCCGCGACCGGGTGCTCGCCGCGTGGGAGCGGACGGAGGCACCCGGCCGGGACGGGCTGCTGCGGCTGCCCGCGGAGTCGGCGGCGGTCTTCACCGACGGCTGACGGACGGTCCGTTCGTGTGCGCGGCCGCTACTCGACGAGGGCCATCTCGCGCGGGGTGTTGTTGAAGCGGCGGCCGGTGCCGTCCTCCGTCAGCGTCACGATGTCCTCGATGCGCACGCCGAAGCGGCCGGGCAGATAGATCCCCGGCTCGATGGAGAAGCACATGCCGGGGACGACGGGCCGCTCCTCGCCCTCGATCATGTACGGGGGTTCGTGCGTGGTGACTCCGATGCCGTGGCCGGTGCGGTGGATGAAGTACTCGCCGTAGCCCGCGTCCGTGATCACCTTGCGCGCGGCGCGGTCCACGTCCTGGCAGGCGGCCCCGGTCCGGACCGCCTCGAAGCCGGCCTGCTGCGCCTCCCGGACGAGGTCGTGGACGCGCCGCTCCTCGGCGGTGGGCTCGCCGACGTGGACGGTACGGGTGGTGTCGGAGCCGTAGCCGTGCTTGAGGCCGCCGAAGTCGAGGACCACCATGTCGCCGTGCTCGATCGTCCGGTCGCCTGCCTCGTGGTGCGGGTTGGCGCCGTTCGGGCCGGAGCCGACGACGGTGAAGTCGACCTGCGAGTGCCCGAAGCCCAGCAGCAGCGCGGCCAGGTCGGCGGCGACGTCGTTCTCCGTACGGCCGGCGAAACGGACCTTCAGGATCTCGCCGTACGTCTCGTCGGCGGCGGCCCCGGCGGCGGCGATCCGGGCCAGCTCGTGCGGGTCCTTGACGGCGCGGAGCATCGGCAGGGCCTCGGTGAGCGAGGCGTACGAGGTGCCGGGCAGGGCCTGCTGGAGGCCGAGCAGATGCAGGGCCCAGGTGTTGTCGCTGACGCCGAAGCGCCCGGCGGCGTCGAGCAGGGGCGCGGTGACGGCGTACGGGTCCTTGGCGTCGGTCCAGTCCCGCACGGTGAACGCGGCGGCGCCGGCGGCCTTCGCCGCGTCCGGGGCCTCCAGCGCGGGGACGACGAGGACGGGATCGCCGCCGGGGACGAGAACGAGGACGGTGAGCCGTTCGGTGATCGCGGTGGGCCGGTAGCCGGTGAGGTACGTGAGGTCGGGGCCGGGCGCGACGAGCACGCCGGCGAGTCCCGCCTCGGCGGCGGACTCGGCGGCGCGGGCCATCCGGGCCCGGTAGTCGGCGGCGGTGAAGGGGGCGGGGGCGCTCTCGGCGGCCTCGGGCGTGGTGCTCCGGGGCGCGGGGCTCTCGGTCATGGGTGATCTCCTCCTCGACGTACAGCATCCTGCCCCGCCGGTCCGGGGCCCCGCGACCGCGTACGCCCCTTCGTCCTGGTCCCGACGCCCAGGACGGTGTCCACGCGGGTGTGCCACGCCGGCCGGCCCTGGTCGTTCTCGGCGTCAGAGGCTGGGCCGCTGTTCCTCCTTCGCCCGTCTCGGAGGCCGGCGGGAGGCGGTACCGGGGTTGATCGTTCGAGAATTCCCGCACTATATTTGTGCGGGAATTCTCGAACGATTGGAGTGACGCGATGGCCGCGGTCCGCACGTACCACCATCCCGACGTCGATGAGATCGCGCTCCCACGCGTGCTGTTCGCGCTCAGTGAGCCCCTGCGCCTGACGATGGTGCGCGCGCTGAGCGAGCGCGGGGAGGTCGACAGCCTCGATCTCGGCCCGGACCTGCCACGCTCGACACTCACCCACCACACGAGCCTGCTGCGCGAATCCGGTGTGGTCTTCGTCCGCGCCGAGGGACGCAAATGCATGATCCGGCTCCGCTCCGAGGACCTCGACGCGCGGTTCCCCGGCCTGGTGCGGACGATCCTGGCCGGCTACGAGGAGGCGGGCGCGGCCGAAGCCGAGGAGGACGCCTCGTGATCGGGAAGGTCTGGCCGCTGGCCCTCGCCGGGGTCTCCCTGGGCATCGACGCGTACGTCCTCGCGGGCGTCCTGCCGGACATGGCCGACTCCCTGGCCACGACGGCCGGGGCGGTCGGGCTGGGCGTCACCGCGTTCACCGCCGCCTACGCGGCCGCGGGCCCGCTTCTCTCCCGCGTCCTGGTCGGCCGGTCGACCCGCACGGCACTGCTGGTCGCGCTCGGCATGTTCAACCTCGGCAACCTCGCCACCGCGCTGGCTCCGGCCCTCGGCGTCTTCCTGGCCTCCCGCGTCCTGGCCGGCGCGGGTGCCGGCGTCCTCACCGCGGTCGCCACGGCGACGGCCGGAGCGCTCGTGGCCGAGCATGAACGCGGGCGGGCGATGGCACTGGTGACCTTCGGTCTGTCCCTCGGAACGGTCGCCGGCGTGCCGCTGGGCATGCTCATCGGCGAACTGGTGGGATGGCGTGGAACGATGGGATTCGTCGTATGCATCGGCGTACTGAGCATGCTCGTCCTCGCCCTGCGCTCCGGCGCGCTGCCGCGACTCCCCACCGCCCGTCGCTCCGGAGGCCGCACCATGCTCGGGGACCGGCGCGTCGCACTCGGCGTCGTGCTGTCCTTCACCCTGGGAATGGCAAGCCTCGGCCTCTACACCTACCTGCTGCCGATGGCCGCCCAACGCGGCCTGGGTACCTGGGGTTTCGCGCTCGTCTGGGCCTGGGGCATCGGCGGCGTGCTCGCCTCGGGCCTGATCGGCACACCGCTCGACGCGTGGGGTCCCCGTCGGCTGATGCCCGTCGTCCCCGTCTTCCTCCTCGCCTCCTTCCTCGCCGTCTGGCGCGTCGACAGCCCCGTGGCGTGGCTGGTCGCCACCGCGGTCTGGGGCGCGAGCGGCTGGGCCTGCGTGCCGGTTCTGCAACAGGCACTCACCCTCGGCCGCGCCGAGCAGGCCATGACCGTCGTCGCCTTCCAGATGGCCGCGATGTACCTCGGATCCGCCGCGGGGTCGGCGGCCGGCAGCGCCCTGCTCGCCGGGGGCGCCGGCGCCGGCGAGCTGCCGGCATGGGCCTCGCTCCTCGGCGCGCTCGGGCTCGTGCTCGCCGTGCTGATCGCCCGGCTGACACCTCGGTCCGGACCCGCCGAACCGTCGGCCGTTCCATCCTCGCCGAACCGGACGGCGGCACGGAATCCGACCCGGTCAGGCTGCCCGTAGCCGCCCGGCGCGGATGACGCCACCCCGCCCGCCGCTTCCCGGACGCGCCGAGGCGGGGAACCGGCACCCGGGCGGCTCGCTCAGCGGGCGGAGGGCGGCCGGACTCCGGACCACTGCTCGGCGCCGTACGCCTCGAAGCGTTCCACCTCGGCGAAGCCCAGCTTCGCGGCGAGGCGCATCGCGCGGTCGTTCGCGGCCTGGGCACGGAGCCCCAGCGGCTCGCCGGGGTGCGCGGCGGTGAACCACCCGAGGGCCGCCTCGCACGCCTCGGCGGCGAACCCGCGTCCCCACGCCTCCGGCAGGAGCAGACAGCCGAGGTCGGTCACGCCGGCGCCCGGGGACACCCGGGCCGGGTCCTCCGGGCCGCGCGGGTCGAGCGTGATCGCGCCGATCATCGCTCCGTCGAGGTCGATCACGAAGAAGCCGGGGCGCTGTCCGGGAACCTCGGGGACCGCGCTTTCGAGCCGCTCGCGCGGCTGGGCGCCGCCGATGTAGGTGCCCACCTCGGGCGAGGCGAAGAGGTCGACGAACACCGCGCGGTCGCGGGCCTCGGAGGCGCGGAGCACGAGCCGTTCGGTCCGTATCGGTGCGGGCGGCCAGGAGACGGTTCCAGGGTCGGTCATGGCGGGCCACTCTAGGGCATGGCCGCGCGCGGGCCCGGCGCCCTCTCCCTCCAACCTATCCGGGGTCGCGGACGATGAGGCGTTCGAGCAGAGACTGGAACTCGTCGCCGACGACGATGCGCAACTGCCCGTCTTCCTCGCCGTGTTCGCTGAGCTGGGTGAGTGTGCCGGAGTGCCACCAGAAGACGTACGGACTGATGGCGCCCGGGGTGTCCTCGTACCCGGAGGCGGCGAAGGAGGCCATCGCACCGAGGGCGGGGACGATGGTGGTGTCGCGGATGACGTGGAACGCGAGCTGGTGCCGGAAGGGCATGGCGACGAGGGCGCCGTCCGGGGTGAGCGGGCGGCCGGTGACGCGGCGGACGACGGCGTCGAGGTCGAGGACGCGGCTGGCGGTGTAGAAGGAGTCGCCGAGGATGACCTCGAAGCTCATGCCGTCGGCGTCCTTGACGGTCTCGTGGCCCTCGACGGGCAGTCCGCGCAGATTGTCGAGCGCGCGGGCGCGCAGCCGGGCGGGGTCGCCGAGCCGTTCGAGCGCCTCGTCGGTGAGGGTCATGACGCTCTCCGGCAGGTCGAGCGCGAGGACTTCGTAGAGTCCGGGGGCGACGTGACGGGCATAGCCGAAGGTGCCGGGGTCGATGCCGTCGCCGCTGACGACGCGCGGGTAGAGCTGGGAGCGGATCTGCTCGGGCGGCAGGGTGTCGAGGGCGGAGGGCCCTTCGAGGGCGCGGACCACGAGCCGGACGTGGCGGCTGATCAGCTGGGGCCAGACGCGGGTGCCGCGCGGGTCGTGGTGGCAGACGGCGGCGAGGTTGGCGAGGCCGAAGCGGCGGCCCGAGTCGTCCGTCACGTGGTCGGCGTACACGGAGACTTCGAGCCCGAGTTCGGCGAAGGTCTGCCGGACCCGGCCGCGGAAGAGCGCGGCCTCGTGCTCGGAGAAGTACGTGAACTCCGGGTCCCGTGGCGCGTCCTCGCCATCGCGCCGGGGCCCTCGCCGGAACCACCCCACGTCGTCCCGCCTTTCGTCGGCCGTCCTCGCCAGGTTACCCACCCGCGCGGGGCGGAGACCGCGCATCGGAGGACAGTCCGGTCAACCAGGGGGTCGGGTGCGCGGGTTGGTCGCGCGGGGCGCCTCCGCCGCGCACACCGCCGCAGGCCCGCGCGCCGGAGGCGCCGGGGCGCGGGCCCGGCCGCACGCCCCGCGACGTCCTGGCGACCGGACATCAGTTCATCAGGTAGTCGCCCGGTCCCCGTCGACCCGCCCGGTTCGACGGCGGGCGAGGGGGCGACGGACGCGGGGTGGGCGGCGGGCGTGGGGGCGCCAGGCTCCGGTTCGGTGAACGGCGGCTCAGCGGGGGCGGGGCGGGGCGAAGTCCACGTCGGCGGAGGGCAGGACGCGGATCGACCGGCCGGGGAAGTCGAGGTGGCGGAAGATCTCGTTGTGGTGGGCGAGGGAGGCGTCCGGCGCCGCGTAGGGGCCGTCGCCCTCCTCGCGTACGGAGGTGGTGTGGCCGTCCGCGACGAGCACGAGGTCGTAGTGACGGCTCAGCGCCTGGCGGGCGGTGGTGTCGACGCAGATCTCGGTGGCGAAGCCGGTGACGACGAGCTCGGTGACGCCGAGAGTCCGGAGGGTGGCGTCGAGGTCGGTGTCGAGGAAACTGTCGGCACTGGTCTTGGCGATCACCGACTCGCCGGCCCCCGGGGCGAGTTCGGGGACGACATGCCAGCCGTGGGTGCCGGCTTCGAGGCCGGGGCCGTGGTGCTGGACGGTGACGACGGGGACACCGGCGGCGCGGGCACGGGCCCGGAGACGGGCGATGACCGCGATGGTGCCGGCGGCGCGATGGGCGATCTCGGCGAGGGCGTTCTGCATGTCGATGACGAGGAGCGCCGGCACATGGGTCATGGCCCCACCGTAACCGCGCGCGCCGCGCCCGGACCGCCCCATCGGGATCCACGGGCGGCCCGGCCGCGCGACGGCGGTCGTTACGCTGACGGCATGTCCCTCCCCTGGCGGTCCGGCGCCGCGGCGTTCGCGCGCATGCTGCGCCCGCTGTACGCGATGACCAGCGCGGCGGTGGTGGTGTTCTTCGCCCGGCATCGCGCCCACCGGACCTGGGCCTGGCCGAACACCGTCGCGCCGGGGCTGGGCCTGATCGGCCTGCTGGCCTTCCTCGCCCTGATCCTGCGGAACCTCACGACCCTCGTCGGCGGCAACACCGCCCTGACGATCGGCATCCCGGCGCTGCTGGCGGCGGCGCTCCTCCTGGGCCCGGTCCTGGCACGGCGCGAAGCGGGGAACGGACTCTGATCAGCCGCACTCCGGGGCGGCCGGCGAAAGCTCCGTTCCAGGGTTCTCGCCGTGACCGTTCACCGCATACCCCGCGGCACCGGGTCTTGCGGCCGTCGGGTCAGGCGGGGAAGCGGAGCGGAATCGGTTCGGCCGTACGGACGCGGCCCCACGCGGCGGCGAGCGAGACGGCTCGACGGCGGCCGAAGCCGGGGACGACCACGACCTCGGCGAAGTAGTCGGCGGCCCAGTCCTCGTGGTCGGGGCCGGGGTCGATGTCCGGCCCCGTGACCGTCCCCCGGAGCAGCCACCCCGGGCCTTCCCGCCCCAGCACCCGCAGATCCGGGCCGGCTTCGGGATCCTCGCCGCTGTCCGCGGGCAGGGTGCATCTGATCTCGACGCCGTGCGGCCCGGTCCGCTCCCGGGCGGTCCCTCCTTGCTCGCGGACGCCGTCGATGAACTCGGCTCGTACGGTGGCCCATTGGGCTGACGTGCCTCGATACGCCTGGAGTTGGAGGACTGTTCCCTCGTGCAGCGCCGTGGCCGCCAGCAGACGGGCGGGAACTCCCCCGCTTTCCAGCCTGATTTCGGTATCCGGCCACTGCGGGAGCCGCAGTCCGCCCAGATCCAGCAGGTCCGTTCCCGGCATCGGTCCCCCCGTCGCCTCGCGGGTGCTGCCGTACAGCCCCGCTCCGTCGAGGCTAGCCGCCGTCGGCGTGGTCGGCCAGGGACGTGACAGGCCCCCGACCGCCCCTTCTTACGGGTGGACCGACCGGTCCGCGGGACCGAGCGCGCTCTCGATGTGGGCGAGGTGGTCGGCGAGGATCTCCTCGAACGCGGCGGGCCGGTCCGCGCCGAGGGGGCGGATGTCGCGGGCGAAGTGCGTCAGGGCGGGGAAGCGTTCGGGGTCGGCGCCCAGGACGGCGACGCGGAACAACTCCATGCCCTGTTCGTTCTCCTCGGGCGTGAGGCCGCCGGCCCCCGCCTCGGAGGTGATCAGCGCGGTGAGGAGCACCACGATCCGGTGGTAGCGCACCGGGATCTCCTCGTCGGGCAGACCTGCGGCGCGCAGAGCCTGGAGCACTTCCTCCATGACCAGCCGGGAGCCCAGGCCACCCGACCCGTAACGGCCCCAGACTGCGGCGAGTTGGGGCTGCGTGCCGAAGACGTCGCGCACGCGCAGCGCCAGGGCGGTGATGCGCTGCTTCCAGTCGCCCTCGGGCGGTACCCGCCCATGGCGGCCAGCAGGAGCCGGTCCGCGACCGCCCGCATCAGCTCCGTCTTGCTGCGGAAATGCCGGTAGAGGCTGGAGGAGTCCGTACCGAGGGTCGCGGCGAGCCGGCGCACACTGAACGACTCGGCGTCTCCCGTCCGCAGCAACTCGGCCGCCGCGTCGAGTATGTCGCCGCTCGACCAGCGACGCCTTCGGCTCGTCACCCTGTCTCCCACCTCTCGTCCGCCCCCGCCAACTCGCAGTCTAACGTGTGCACTTGGTGTTGCACGCACCGCGTGCATAATGAGGACACGAGCCGGCGGCCGATGCCAGGCCACCCGTGTGCCGCCGCTGGGACAGGTGACCGAAAGGACGCACGTCATGAGGAACCCGCTCGATCCCGCACAGCTGAACGCCGCTCTCCATGACGTCCACCGCGCCGGTGTGCCCGGCCTGTTCGCCGAGGTCCGGGCGGGCGATCAGGTCTGGCGCGGTGCCGCCGGCGTCGCCGACCTCGCCACCGGCACCCCGGTCACCGCGGACATGCGCCACCGCGTCGGCAGCGTCACCAAACCCTTCAGCTCCGCCGCCGTGCTCCGGCTCGTCGAGAGCGGCGAGATCGGGCTCGACGCGCCGGTCGGCCGGTATCTGCCGCGGCTGGTCCCCGGGGAGCGCGGCGCCGCGATCACCGTACGGATGCTGATCGACCACACCAGCGGCCTCGCCGAGTACCTCCCGTACGCCTACCCCTCCCTCAAGGGGTTCCCGGTCGTCGCGGACACCCGGCCGGAGAGCCTGGACGACCACCGGTTCACCCGGTTCGACCCCGTCGAGCTGATCGGGATGGGCGTCGCCGCCCCCGCCACCGGCGCCCCGGGCAGCACCCCCGGGACCTACTCCAACACCAACTACCTGCTCCTCGGCGAACTCCTCCGGCAGGTGACCGGCATGCCGGCCGAGGAGTTCATCACCCGCCAGGTCATCGAGCGGGCCGGCCTGCGCGACACCGGATTCCCCACCGATCCGTACGTCCACGGGCCGCGTTCACGCCTCTACGAGAGCTGGTTCGGCATGCTCGAGCCGCCGCGCGAATACAGCGTCTACGACCTGTCCTTCGTGGGCCCGGCCGCTGCCCTGGTCTCGACCGTCGCGGACCTGAACCGCTTCTTCCGCCTGCTGCTGGCCGGCGAGATCGTCCGCCCGTCCTCGCTCGCGGAGATGCGGCGTACGGTGCGGATCGTCTCCCAGGAGAGCAAGCTGATCGACTACGGCCTCGGCCTCTACCCGATCGACCCGGACAACGTGTCCGGCCCGGGCTCCTACTGGGGCCACGGCGGTACGGTCTGGGGCGGCGGGACCCTCGCCGCGATCCGCGCCGACGGCGAACGCCGGCTGGCCCTCGCGGTCAACCGCCAGCGCTGGAACACCCTCGATGCCGACGGCCGCCCTCTGCCGCACCCCATCGACGCCGCGCTCGCCGCGTTCCAGCGGGTGGCGATGTACGGCTGAGCCGGCCCGCGACCGGGTCGGCGGGTCGGCAGGTCGGCGGGTCAGCGGGTCGGAGCCGGTCAGCGGATGTCGTGGTCGGTGTGGGCCCGGTCGTACGTGTGCCGCGCCTCGGCGATGACGGCGCGGTGCTCCAGCGACCAGTCGGCGAGCGCCTTGACCAGATGTGTGAGGCCGGCCCCCGTCTCGGTCAGGCGGTAGTCGACCTGCGCCGGGACGGTCGGGTACACGGTGCGCAGCACGAGTCCGTCCCGTTCGAGCCGGCGGACGGTGAGGGTGAGCATGCGCTGGGAGATGCCGTCGACGGCGCGCTGCAGCTCGCGGAACCGGCGTGGTCCGCCCGCGAGTTCGACGATCACGAGCACCGACCACTTGTCGCCGATGCGGTCCAGGACGTCGCGGATGCCGCAGTCGGGATGGTCCACGCGCCCGCAGGGGTCGAGGTCGGCGGGGGCGGCAGGACCGGTGGGGTCGGCAGCGCCGGCGGGGGCGGTTACCTCGGTGTGCGTGGGTGACATCAAAGTGCGTCCTTGTGGCCGGGGTGCGGGCGATCGAGGATCGAGCGTAGTTACCGAAGAGAACCCCGACGGAACGACGGAACGACGGAAGACCGCGATTCACATGATCTTGGTGACAGGAGCACGCGGCCACCTCGGCGCGGCCACCCTCGCGGCGCTGCGCGCCCGCGGCGCCGCCGCGACGGGCGGCAGCCGCACGCCGGGCGAGGGGATCCGGCGTCTCGACTTCGACGACCCCGCGGGCCTCGACCTCACCGGGGTATCGACCCTGATGCTGGTCTCCGCCGGGTACGCGGAGGACGACCAGGTCGTCGCACGGCACGCGGCGGTCCTGGAGGCCGCCGTGCGCGACGGCGTCGGCCACGTCGTCTACACGAGCCTGACCACGGCCGGCGACCATCTCGCCTTCGCCGCCGCCCACCGTGCCACCGAACGCCTCGTACGGACGAGCGGACCGCCCTGGACGATCCTGCGCAACGGCCTGTACGCCGAACTCTTCGGCGCCCTGCCGACCTGGGCCGGAGCGGGGATGGAGTCGGCGTTCGGGGACGGCGCCCTGGCCGCGGTCGCGCGCGAGGATCTCGCCGAGGCCGCGGCGGTCGTCGCCGCGGATCCGGCCCGGCACGTCGGCCGGCTCTACGACCTGGTCGGTACGCCGATCACGGCGGACCGGGTCGCGGCCCGGCTCGGGGTCCCGCACCGCGCCATCGGGCTGGGCGAGTACCGGCGCAGGCTGCTCGACGAGACGCCGGGTCTGCTGCCGTTCCAGCCGCCCATGCTCGTCTCGATCGCCACGAGCGTCCGCCACGGCTTCCTGGACGGCACCACGTCCGACCTCACGGACCTTCTCGGCCGCCCGCTCCGCGATCCGCTGACCGTGGCCGCCGAGGCCGCCGAGGCCGCGTCCGCCGCCCGGCCGAGAGCCGTCGCCTGAGGCCGGCGTCAGATACGGGACCACCGCTGAGCGGCGGAGCCGTTGCATGTGTACGTCTGGATGAGGGTCGAGTTGACGGTGCCTCCGCCCACGGCGTCAAGGCACAGACCGGAGTTCTGGTTGACGATGCTGCCGTCGCTGTTGTGGGTCCACTTCTGACCGGGGCTCCCGAGGCAGTCCCAGATGATGACCTTGGTCCCGGACGTGGTGCCACCGGCCGCCGCGGCCAGGCACTTGTTGCCGTAGACGCGCAGTTCCCCGGCCGGGGAGGGAGTCCACTGCTGACCCTCGCTCTGAGGAGCGGGGTAACAGTCCCAGATGATGGTCTGGGTGTTGTTCTCCTGAGAGGACGCGGGAACGGCCAGGCAGCGGCCGGAGCCGGCGCCCTTCAGCATGCCGCCGCCTCGGGACCACAGCACACCGGCGTCCTGCTTGTGGACGGTGAGCGTGGAATTGTCGCGCAGTTCCGCGTAGTTGCCGGCACCGGACGTGCCGGCGCTCCACAGCTCGCCACCGGACTTGCCGGTGACGACGAGGTTGCCGTCGCTTCGCATCTGGGCGTAGGCACCAGGATTGTTCGTGGTCTTGGTGGCGAAGAGAATGGCGCTGTCGCTCTTACGGAAGATCAGGAGGTTGCCGTCCTCCTGCATGGTCAAGCGCGCGTCGGCGGTCTCCAGCCGGTCGCCCGGCATGAGTGTCTCGCCGGCCTTGAGCCGCACCGGGGCGGTCGTGCTCGCGATCCAGGCCGCGGCCGTGTCGACGCGCACCTCGGTGGCGGCGGCCTTGGTGGCGGTGCTGTCGGAGCCGAAACACCCGGCCTCGTTGGTGGAAGCGTGCACCCCCACGAGTTCGAGCTTTCCGTCGCCGCCCGTACGCACCGTGGGGCCGCCGGCGTCGCCCTTGCAGATGTTGGCGACGGCCGTATCGTCGGAGGCCAGCCCGACGGCGCCGGTGCCGACCGAGGCGACCTTGAGGGAGGCGGTGTGGAGCTTCAGCGGGGCCCACTCGCTCTGGGTGCGCCCGAAGCCCGCCGCGGCGAGTGATTCACCGGCGGCCGGGGAAGTGGCGGCGACCTTCAGCGGGGTGATGCCGGTGGCGGGGCTCTGCAGCCGTGCCAGCACCAGGCCACTGGCCGGGTGCGGAACGATCTCCGTCACCTTCGACTCGCGCCCGGTCTTGGCCGAAAGGTCACTTCGTCCCACGGTCACGGTGGTCGCGTGCGGCGGCACACCGGCCCTGACATCGGACGGATTGCCCGAATCGGCGAAGCATCCCGCGACGCCGAGCACCCACTGAGGGGCGACCAGCGTGCCCGAGCAGGCACGCATGGTGTCCCGTCCGTCACCGATCTCCAGCCGCGCGGTGAACCCGTAGGCGTTGTCGGTGACGGCGGTGCCGGAGACGGCGTCGGCGGGTGCGCTGGTCAGCGCCAGTGGCACCGCGATCAGGGCGGTGAACGCCGAGAGGCGCAGACGTCTGATGAGTCGCATGACGTGAGAATCCTTGACATGAGAGCCGGATTTGACATGTACCGGCCCCGCAGCCTAATGGAAGCGGAGGGGCGCTTACCGGTGTTACCCGGCGGCCCCGATCTTCACAGTCAAGAACGCGCCACCGTGCGCGTCCGCACTACCGGGCCATTCCGTGGGTCTGCGGGGCCGGCGGGGCGGGATGGATGCGGGAGCGTTTGACGGCCTTGCGGCGGGCCGCTTCGAACCCCGGGACCGCAAGCCCGTTCCCGCGCCACACCTGCGCATCGCACCACGGGCCGATCAGGCGGAATTGCTCCACGGCGGGTCCGTACGACATCGACCTGACCATGAAGTACGCCAGCAGGTGACGCAGGGGCGGCAGGCGCTCGTCGTCGGCGGCGACCTGGTCGAACGAGGCCGCGATCCGCTTCAGCCGGCGGCTCCTCACCAGGGGTGTACCAGGCGGGACAAGGGGGAGCCTGCGTCCCAGCTCGGCCAGTGCGATCACGTACATCCCCGCGAGCGGACTGCCGGGCGGGGCCTTGCGGACGGCTTGACGGGCGAACCGCATCATCAGCCGGTTGTTGCCGAACCACTTGGCGCACCAGTACTGGAGAGCCTGCCAGTGCGCCTCGTAGTGGTACGGCGCGCGGGCGACGAGTTCGTCCCAGAGCCGCCGGAACTGCGCACGCTTGTACTTCGCGCCACGCGCCGCCGTGATCATGACGACCCAGGGGCCGGGGTTGGCGGGGTCGAGCAGCGCGGCCCGCCGTGCCTCCTCGATCGCGGCCGGGAGGAGGGAGGTGAAGCTCTCCATGGCCGAAGCACTGACCTCGTGGGCGTATCCACTGCCGCGGATCTTCCAGGCGCGGTGCACCATCATGCTCGCGCGGAGGGTGGCCGCGTCGCAGTCACCGGGCTCGGCGGCACGCCAGGCGTCCAGCCAGGCGTCGTCCTCCTGGGCGACGTACTGCAGGACTTCGAACCGGGACCAGCGCTCGTCCCAGTCGTCGCCCGCCGCCCGGATGTACCGCGCGGCGGACTGCCAGTGCCCGTCCCACGCGGCCTGGGCGACAGCCTGCCGCTCCTCGGTCCGCTGGGCCGGCGGGGGCGGGCCGGGGCGCGTGGAGTCCAGCAGTTCGCGGGGCGGAAGGCCGTAGGCGGACGGATTGAAGACCCAGGAATCGGGGCGGCTGGGTCTGAGGAAGAGACGGTAGAGCACGGGAAGGGATCCGCCGAGTACGACGAACAGGAGGATGTTGATCACAGCGGCGAATCATCCCCGCGCAGGTCACTCTCCGCAATTCCCGGGCCATCTGCGGAGGTCTCGCCCGACTGGCCGTTCGTGGCGGGCGGTTGAGGCGGCCTGCCAGAGCGACGGACAGGCCGTGCGCCCCTCTCGAAGGGCAAACTACGGACTCGCCTCCGCGGCCGGAGCGATCGGCGGCGGGATACGCAGGTCGGCGCCCGCGGAGCAACGATCCACCCCTGGCCGGTATTCGATCTGGTTTGCGAAGGTGACGGAGAGAGTTCCCTGTCCCGTCCGTTGATCAAGGATTGGTGCTCTGCGTGTCGCAACAGCCGATGCCGCCCGGTCCGCCGTCTCCTCATGGCCCCCACAACCCCCAGGGCCCCTACGGCCTTTACGGTTCCTTCGGCCCACCGCTTCAGCAGACACCTCCGCCCGGCCCGCCTCCCGGACGGAAGCGCGGTCGCGCCCGCCTGCTGATCGGCGTGGCGGCGGCCTTGGCCGTGGTGGCGGGTGGAGTCGTGTGGGCGACCTCGGTCACACGCGCCAGGACGACTCCGGCGAGAGCGCCGCCCCGTCGTCCTCGTCGGCCCCGGCTTCACCCACGCCGAAGCGGTCGTCCACCGAGGGGAGAGTCGCCTGGAAGGTCGACGCCCCGAAGGTCGCGGACCCCGAGGGGCGGACCGTGTCGGCGCGCGGGGCGTGGCTGTCCGGGACCGCCTATGCGACCGGCGTCTCGAACGCGGTGACCGGCTATGACACCGCGACCGGACGTGCGCGGTGGTCGGTTCCCCTCGACGGCGACATCTGCGCGGCCTCGCCCACGCGGTCGAGCAAGGGGCTGGTGGCCGTCTCCTACCGCGACGGCAAGGAACTCAAGAGCCCCTGCACCAAGTTCGTCGTCATCGACATCACCAAGGGCGGTGTCGTGTGGCAGTCCACGCTGAAGACCGTGATCGGGCCCTTGGGGCTGAGCATGACGGTGGCCTTGACCGACCGGGTGGCCGCGATCGGCTGGCCCACGTTCGGGAGCAAGGCCACCGCGGCGGGCGGCTCGTTCGGCTTCGAACCGGCCACGGGGAAGACCATCTGGAACGCCCCGGCCGACGGATGCGAGAGCGATGAGCACACGGGAGGGACGGTTCTCGTCACGCACAGCCTGTGCGCCGGGGACTTCGAGAACGGCACCCACCGGGTCGGGCACCGCGATCCCTCGACCGGGAAGACGTCCTGGCTGTACAGGGTCCAGGCCGCCGACACCTGGATCACGTCCGTCGATCCCTTGGTCGTGGGCGTCGACACCGGCCTGCCCGAGCACGACGCTCCCAGCCGGCTGATCTCCCTTTCGCCCAAGGGCAGGGTCCAGGCCACCTGGAAGGTGGAGGACGTCTACGACACGGGTTGCGGCGGCCAGCGCCGTCAGTGCGGCGGAGTCCTCGCCACGGCCGACACCCTCTATCTGGCGACGCACAAGGCCGGCGGGCCCGACTCCATCCACGCGTTCGACACGCTCACCGGAAAGCGCAAGTGGTCCTTCACTCCGGACACAGAGCGCTCGCGGACCATGATCCCCGTCCAGACCGACGGTGGCGGCCTGATCGTCCACATGCTGCCCACAAGCTCGCTCGGCGGCGAGGTGCTCCGCCTCGCCGAGGCGGACGGCACCGCCACCTTGCTGATGAAGCTGCCTGACCCCGAGGGATTCGGCGCCGACACGCCTGACTCCCAGATGATGGACGCGGACGTGGACGAGCCTCTGTATTACGAGGACCAGACCCTGTTCAAGCACATCCACGGCTCGTTCGACCACGACTTCATCGGAGCCCCGATGACCATCGCCCTCACGTCCCGCTGACGTCCGCCGCCGACGCCTACGTCATGTGGACGACGAGGCGGGCGCGGGCTCTCCCCCGGGCCACCAGGCGGGCGTTGGCCTCGTCGGAGCCGGCGACCCAGCGTTCGGCGTGCGCCGGAGTCTTGCCGAAGCGGATGTGGCGGGCGACGAGCCGGGCGACGCGGGTGCGATCGTCCAGGTCCGTGTACCAGGCCTCGTCGAGCAGGGGGAGGACGGCGGCCCAGGGGCCCTCGTCGTGCAGGAGGTAGTTGCCCTCGGTGATCACCAGCGGGATGTCCGGCGGTACGGGGATCGCCCCGGCCACCGGCTCCTCCAGGTCCCGGTCGAAGGCGGGCGCGTACACGGTGACGCCGGGTTCGGCGGCGCGCAGCCGGGTGAGCAGGGCGGTGTAGCCGGCGATGTCGAAGGTGTCGGGTGCGCCCTTGCGGCCGGCGCGGCCGAGGCGTTCCAGTTCGGCCTGGGCGAGATGGAAGCCGTCCATGGGCACGAGGACGGCGGCGCCGTCGAGCCGGGCGACGAGTTCGGCGGCGAGCGTCGACTTCCCGGCACCGGGCGGTCCCGCGATCCCGAGCACAAGCCGCCGCCCGTCCCGGGCGAGCCCCCGGGCGCGCTCGACGAGGGGTGCGAGTCCGTCCACGTCCATGGGCGCCATTGTCGCACCGGGCGATCCGCGGCCCGCTGTCCTGCCAGCCGCCCACGGCGACATCCTTGCCGCCCTCGTCTCGGGTCGGGGCACTCGACGCCTTCGGGGAGAAGGGGGGTTGGCGTCCTTGTCGTAGCCGCGCACGACCGTGTGGTCCTCGCGGCCGAGGTCGTGGCGCGGGCCGGGGACGGAGAGGCAGCCTTCGCCGGCGTCCTGGAGCCGGCGGCTGCTCACCGGTTCGTCGACGACCGGGTTCAGGATGTGCCCCACGTGCCATGCACCGTCGTCGTCGCAGTCCCGGACGAACAGCCGCAGGTCCACGTCCGCTTGGTTGGCCGCGAGACCGGCGCCCTCGGCGACGTACACGGTGAGGAACATGTCGTCGATCACCTGCGCCAGTTGATCCTCGGCGAGAAGGTAGGGCGGTTGCCGGCCTCCTACCAGGCCCGGGAGTGGCTGCCCTCGACGCGCCCGGCCCAGGCCGCGCCGGTGGCGGTATCAGCCGGATCTTCCCGATCCTGCCCGCGCCTCCTGAGGAGCGCGCCCCCCAGGAGGACTGAACCCCGTCACCTCCGGATCCGGCTTTGCGAACAACGGTCCCGAATCCCATGGCCCGCTCCACGCCCCCGCCGGTACCGTGACGGCAATCCCGTACGACCGACACCGAGAAGGACCGAGGTCATGTCCACCCGCCCCACCACCACCGCGAGCAGCGCGACCACCACCACCCTCTGGCGCCCCACGGGCCCCGAGGAGCTGGAGCTGGTGCGCGCGTCCGGCTGGCGGGCGTGGCCGGCGAGGCTGCCGGAGCAACCGATCTTCTATCCGGTGCTGAACGAGGACTACGCGATCCGGATCGCGCGGGACTGGAACGTCCCGCACAGCGGGGTCGGTTACGTGACCCGCTTCGAGGTCGGGAGCGACTTCCTGGCTCGCTACCCCGTCCAGCAGGCGGGCGGCGAGACGATCCTGGAGCTGTGGGTCCCGGCCGAGGAGCTGACCGAGTTCAACCGGCACATCGTCGGCACGATCGAAGTCGTCCACGAGTTCCGCTGAGCCGGAGGCCGCCCGGGCGAGGGCCCAAGGGTGATGTCGTGGATCTGCCAGCTTCCATCCCGCGAGGACTGTTGAACTGATCATTCAACGGCGGTCCTTCACCGGATGGAGATCATGGCCTCGACGACCAGTCCCACCACGCACACACCCGGCGGACCCGGGTTGCCGACACGATCACCCCTGGTCGGATGGCTGGCCGTGGTCTCGGTGATGCTCGGCATCTTCTCGATCGTCACGACCGAGATCCTGCCGATCGGCCTGCTCACCACGATCGGTTCCAGCTTCACCGTCTCCGACGGAGTGGCCGGTCTGATGATGACGATGCCCGGGTTCCTGGCCGCCTTCTCCGCCCCCGTGGTGACGGCGGCGACCGCACGCGTCGACCGTCGACTGATGCTGTGCGCGTTCATGGTCCTGCTCGCCGTCGCGAACTTCCTGGCGGCCGCGGCACCCGATTACTGGCTCGTCCTCGTCTCTCGCGTCCTGGTGGGCATCGTCATCGGCGGCTTCTGGTCCATCGGGGCCGGACTCGCCGAGCGTCTGGTCGCCCCGGCGGCGGTCGGCCGCGCCACCGCGGTGATCTTCTCCGCGGTCCCTTTGGGGTCCGTCCTCGGTGTGCCCGCGGGCACCTACATCGGCGAAGTGGCGGGCTGGCGCACCGCGTTCGTCGTCATGGGCGTCCTGACGACCGGCACGGTGATCATGCTGCTGCTGTTCGTGCCGGCCCTGCCCGCGAAGCAGGTGACCCGCCTGAGCGTGCTGCGCGGGATGCTGCGCACCGCCGGCACCCGCTTCGCTCTTCTCCTGACCTTCCTCGTCGTGTTGGCCCACTTCGGCGCCTACACCTACGTCACCCCGTTCCTCGAACAGGTCACCGGGCTCGGCGCGACGCGGATCACCGTCTTCCTGCTGATCTACGGCGCCGCGGGCATCGTCGGCAACTTCGTGGGGGGTGCCGCCGTCGGCCGCCGCCCCCGTACCGTCTTCGGCCTGGCCGCCGGCTTGATCGCAGCCGCGACACTGCTCCTGCCGGTCCTGGGGCACGGGTCGATCGGCGCCATGGCACTGCTGATCGTGTGGGGCGTCGCCTACGGCGCCGTCCCCGTCTGCTCGCAGACGTGGTTCACCAAAGCGGCCCCTGACGCCCCCGAGGCCGCGTCGGTCCTGTTCACCGCGTCCTTCCAGGCGACCATCTCGTCGGGTGCGCTGGTCGGCGGCCTTGTCGTGGACCACGGCTCGCCGTCCACCGTCATGGTTCTGGGCGGCATCAGCGCCGCTGTCATGGTCGTGGCACTCGCGGCACACGGCGCGCGCCATCCGAGTCGTCCGTCCGTATGACCTCGCCCGCGCCCGTGCCGGACGTACGAACAGTCGATCGGTCAGGACCCGAGGAACACGGGCGGCACCTTGAAACTGTCCTGCGCGCGCTTCCACACGTGCCGGGTCTCGGCCTCTCGGGCGGCCTTCCCCTGGACGACGATCCCGTACACGGTGCCGCTGTCCTCCTCGCCTTGAACCGGCAATCGATGGCGAACAGCCTCTTCACCCCAGATTCGGCCCCTGAGGAGACCCCTGATTCGGCATCGTAGGCGTAGGCGTAGGCCCGGCATCGAGCACCGTCCACGTTTTGATTCAGTCTCTTTTCCTTGTATCCGGCCTTTGTTTCCTCGTCGCTCGCCGCGGCCATTCCCGCCCACTGTTCGAGGTCCGTCTCGTCCACCGCGGACATGGTGATGCGGGACAAACCGGCACCGTCCGCCCCGTAGCTGACCTCACTCGGCCCCCGGCTCTCGTCGACGAGTTTCCAGCTTTCGGGATGTCGAGCTCGCCACCGTGTACGACGACGCGACCGACACGGTCAAGCTCTACACCGACGGCTACACGAACGCCGACGCCACCGCCCATCTCGCCAACGGCTGGACAAGGAACGGCCCGCTCCAGGTGGGCGCCGGGGCCACACGGCCGACGGCACCGACGGCTGGGGCGAGTACCTGAAGGGCCACGCCGACGAGCTCCAGGCGTTCGCGGGCGCTTTGAGCCACGCCGAGATCCTGCAATGGGCTTCGAGGGCTGAGCCGCTGTCCGGCGGATCGGCGCCGGACGGGTCGGGGTGTCCGGTGCCACGCCGGGCACCCCGGCAGGCCCCGGCCAAGACCTGCCGGGGCATTCGCCGGACCCACCCCCTCAGACCACGCCCGCCAGCACGATGACCAGAGCGGGCAGTGCGATGAAGACGGTGGCGAGGTAGACGGCGAGGACCCAGCGGTGCTCGGCGGCGACGCGGGCGAGGTTCTCGGCGCAGAGCAGGGGCACGGGGCGCAGAAGCGGGGTCACGTAGATCGCGACGATCGCGAAGAGGTTGTGGATCAGGTGCACGAAGGCCGCCTGCAGGCCGATCTCCGCGTCCGGTCCGACGCCCGCGAACGCCGCGAAGACCACCGTGAAGGTGGTGCCGAGGTTGGAGCCGACGACGACCGGATACACCTGCGCCGGTGTCAGGATGCCCGTCCCGGCGAAGGGGACCAGCACGGACGTGGTGATCGTCGAGGACTGGGTGACGACGGTGACCGCCATGCCCGACGCCATGGCGAGGTAGGCGTTGCGGCCGACGGCCTTGATCAGGATGTCGGGCCCTGCCGACCATGAGCAGTTTGAGCAGCTTTCCCAGGTAGCGGACGGTGACCAGGATCAGCGCGGCGCCGATCACGATGGTGAAGAGCGGACCGAGGGTGGTGCTGATGTGCGAGGTCGCCTGGATGACTCCGTGCTCCACGGGCCGGGTGGCCGCCCGGATGAAGTTGAAGTGGGAGGGGTTCGGCAGCCAGTCCGTGCCGTACAGCGCATGTGTCAGGGCTCCGCTGATGTGTTTCAGCGGATGCCAGATCAGCTCGATCGGGAAGAAGATCAGTAGCGCGAGCCAGTTGTAGAAGTCGTGGACGGTCGAGGCGCCCAGCGCCCTGCGGAACTTCGTACGGTCCCTGATGAAGGTCAGCGCGACCAGGCTCGTCGTCACGGTGGTGCCGACGTTCGCGCCCAGGATAATGGGGATCGCGCCCTCGATGGGCAGCGCGCCCGACCCCACGGCGGTGACGGCGATGGCGGTGGTCGTGGTCGACGACTGGATCAGGACCGTACCGAGAACACCGACGCTCAGCCCGACCCACGGGTTCGCGGCGAAGGCGAACATGGTGTGCGCCGCGTCGCCGCCGAGCCCCGCGAAGCCTCGGCTGATGATGCTCACGGCACAGATCAGCAGGTAGATCAGCCCGACGACACCGCACCAGCCGAGTGCCTTGGTCCATACGGGGAGCTCGATGGCCTCGGCACCGTTCTCGGCCGTGGGTGCCTCGGGCGCCGAGCCGCCGGAAGGGGCCCGCCCCGGGACGTCGCCCTTCTCATGACCGTTGTCCGGCCCGCCGCCGGACATGGCCTCCGCCAAGGACCAAGGCTACGAGCTTCCGACCAGGGACGCGCGTGACCGAGCGCCGTACGTGGCGGAGTGGGCCGAGCACCGCTCCCCGCCACAGACCGGGGAGCGGCGGGCTCAGTCGTCAGCCGCGGCGCGGGTGCGCGGCGCCTGGGCCGACGGTGGTGACGAGCCCGGGGGTCGCGACATGGATGGGGCGCCGGAAGGTTTCCGCGGCTGATTCGTGCGCGGCCTTCGGATCCGTCCCCGGCCACAGGTGGGTGAGCATGTGCCCCGCCGTACCCGCTTGGTCCGCGTACTGGGCGGCACGGCGCGCGCTGGGGCCACCGCCCATCTCGCCAACGGCTGGACGAGCCATGGTCCGTTCCAGGTGGGACGGGCCCACACCGGCGAGGGCACGGACGGCTGGGGCGAGTGCGAAGGGCCACGTCGACGAGATCGAGGCGTTCACGGGCCTCTGAAGTCGGCTGGCTGGGCGGCGAGTTCTCGTCCCGAACCCGGCAGTGCCGAAGGGACCAGGAGAGAGCGGACGCGAATTCCTCCGTGAAATCGGCTCGCTCGTCATGTGCCAAGTCCGGTGGCCGCCGCCCTCGTGAGGGTGACGGCCGCCGCGGCTTCGAGGGAAGGACGCCAGGAGGCATGCCTCAATCCTCCGCTGTGCCGAGGCTGGTCCGTCGAGGCCTGACCAACCCTCATAAGATCTGGTCGTATTCGAGTACCACGGCTGGATCACGGTCCGGGAGACCGCGAGCGGCGATGACGACGAGCTCCGACTGCGGCAGATCGTGGACGGGCTTCGTCTGCGCGTCGACCGGACGGCGAGCACCTGCCTCCTCGACCTGAGGTGGATGAACGGCGAGCCCTTCCTCCACCTGGGAGGCCACTCCAACCACCGCTCATCGACCGACGTCGTCGGCCTGTTCGAGCATGTCGCGAGGATCGCCCCCGGCTCCTACGGCCTCCTGCACATGCTCGATGACGAGGACCCGGCCCACGAGAACGAGGTACGCGTGCTCAGGCTCGTCCGGGGCACCGTCACCCTGCACACGGAAGCTCCGCTGTCCCCGTGCGTCCCGACGCTGGAGGACCCCTTCACCGAGTGACGACGTGGTTCAGAACTCGCCGCCGAAGCCCACGTATCCAACCGTCGCGAGTTGACCCCTCACTCCGGCACTGCTACTCAACATGACAGCCTTGGGGAGAATCTGGGTGTCAGAGGCACCCGGTTAAATAAGCGCGTGACCGTTTATGACGTAGCTCGCCGGCTCCCTTCCCTCGCCGACCTGCGGAACCTGTGCCGCTCACTGGCGATGCTCGATGCGATCTTGAGCCCGGACTGGGAAGACCGGTACTACTCGTTCGATGCCGGCTGGGCCGACGGCGAGGAGATGGCGTCGATGCGCAATGGGTCGGGGGACGAGTACTCCATCGTGTTCTCGGCGGCCGGGGCCTACGTCCGTGGCTTCGACCACGAAGCACCCATGAGCCCGTACGGCAACGACGGTGATCCCTGGCCTGGAGTGATCGACGAGGTACCGGAGGTCTTCAAGCCCTTCGTCGAAGAGCCGACGTTCACCGACGAGAACGGCGTCCCCGTCGTGACGGCCTGCCTGTGGCGGGAGGCGACGGATGACCGGTGGCGACACGGCGTGATCGACTTCCCCGCCGGACGTTCCGACCCGGACGGGGCGATGGGCCTGTTCGAGCTCTTGGTCGACCGGTCGCCGGAAGCCTTCCAACGCTTCGCCGAGGACTACTACGAGGTTCCCGTGGACCTGGAGGCGGTGCGCGATGTGTACGGCTTGCGACCGCTGAGCCAGAAGCTCGTGTCCTCACTGAACTCGGAGGTCACCGTCGTGGACCTGGCCGAGGACATCGCCGAGATCGGCTACCCGCAGCAGGTCCGGGACGTGATCTGAGCTTCAACCGTCGGTGAGTCGCCGGGGAGTCCGGCCGGATGGTGACCGTAGGTGGTCGCGAGGGGTGCCGGCTCCTCCACCTCGACGGCCTGATCGGGAGGGCACTCGATGTGCCCCTGGCCTGGTTCAGCCGCTCCACATGCCTGGCCTCCTTTCTCGCCCCTCCCTTCACGCCCGCCTTGCCGGCGATGGTCGTGGAGCGCGTCTACCCGGCGCGCTGGCCGGTGCCGTCCTCGTCCGGACCGGGGGTGTCCAGTCCCAGGCCCCGGCGGATCGCGATCTCCACGGGCGAGTACGCGCCGTCGGCCCGCTCCAGTTCGTACGGCGCGGCCGGCATCAGCGGCGGCTGGGCCATGAAGCGCGGCCGCACCCCATGGTGCGGTTGCGCCGCGTGCACCAGGAACGGATGGCACAAGAAGACATCGCCCGGGGACCCGGTGGCGAGGGCGAGGGGCCGGTGGTCGGACGCCGTCACCAGATCGGGTGCGAGGGTCAGCCCGCTCGCCCCGTCCTCCCCGTACTTCTCCAGCACCTTCGGCACGTCGAGGTGTGAGCCGACCCGGATCCGGGTCGGGGCGTCCTGCTCACCGACCTCGCTGAACAGGAACAGCATCAGCAGCGCCCGGCCCCGGGAGCGCAGATTCGTGAAGTACCAGCTCTCGCCCTCCGGCAGATAGCTCCCCTCGATGTGCCAGCCCGCGTCGTCCGGCTCGTCCTCGTGCGGGAAGCGCAGCGGGAACGTGCCCAGCGAGTAGCGCGGCTCCCAGCGTCCCGCGCCGACGAGCAGGTCGTACGCGTGCTGCAGGGCCGGGGAGTTGGGCGCGGCGGCGAACGGCCCCTGCGCCATGCCGCCCACCCAGTGCACGGGCCGCGTCCACGTCGCCGGGTCGTCCCGGTCGCAGCCCGTCTCCCGCCACAGCAGCCGCGCGCAGTCCGCGGCCACGCGCGGCGCGACGGCGCCCTCCAGCTTCACGAAGCCGTCGCGCAGGAAACGGGATACCAAGGTCGTGTCGTCCATGCCCCCATCGTGCGGCGCCACCGGCCCCGGCCACCCGACATCGTCCGCACCGCCTTTGTCGGGTACGCGGATGAGCATGTGGTCCCCGGTCGCGCCGCCCACGCCTTGGGTGTCGATCAGGCAGCAGCCCCTCCCTATTGCAACTCTCTCGCTCTTGCAAGTAATAAGCGAAAAGCTACATCAGTCCTTACTGTCGGCTCGGGATGCGGAGCCGCTCTCATGCCCCTGATGCCGGAACCCGGACCACAGCGCGTCCTCGCCGCCTCGAACTTCGTCTACACCGTGGGCAGCGGCCTCTATCTGACCGCCGGAGTCCTGTACTTCACCGAGGCCGTCCGACTCCCGGCGACCCTCGTGGGCCTCGGCCTCGGCATCGCCGGTGTCCTCTCGCCGGCCGTGGGCATCGCCGTCGGTCACCTCGCGGACCGGCACGGAGCACGTGGTGTCTACGCGATCACCCTCGTCGTCCAGGCGTTGGCCACTGCCGGCTTCTTACTGGCGGACAGCTTCTGGCTGTTCGCCCTCGCGGTAGGCACGGCCATGGGTGCCAAAGCGGCCGGACTGGCCGCACGCGGTCCCCTCGTCAGGTACTACGGAGGTGACCGTCCGCAGGCGTTCCGCGCCTATCTCCGCGCCGTGACCAACGTGGGGATCTCCCTCGGCGCCCTGCTGGCGGGCTGGGCCGTCCAGGTGGGCACCCTCCCCGCCTACCGGCTCCTGGTCGTCGGCAACGCGGTCGCCTTCGCGGCCTCCGCGGCGATCCTGATCCACCTGCCACGGGTCACACCTGTCCCCACCACCGGCGGCCCCCGCTGGATCGCCCTGCGGGACCGCCCCTACCTCCTGCTCACCGCCCTTGACGGCATCATGGCCGTCCAGTTCAAGGTGCTCACGGTGGCCGTCCCCCTCTGGCTGGTCACGGCCACCACCGCCCCGCGCTGGCTCATCTCGGGCACCATGCTCACCAACACCGTCATCGTCATCGCGTTCCAGATACGAGCCAGTCGCGGCATCGATTCCCCGACGGCGGGCGGAGCCGCCTACCGTCGAGCAGGCGTGGCCTTTCTCGTCTCCTGCTCGCTGATCTCCCTGTCCGCGGGGATACCGGCGTGGGCCGCCGCCGCGCTGCTCATGACCGCGATGGTGATCCACACGATCGGCGAGCTGTGGCACTCCGCCGCGGGCTTCGAAGTGTCCTTCGCCCTCGCCCCGCAGCACGCCACCGGCCAGTACCTCGGTGTGTTCGGCCTCGGAGCTGGACTGGCCGAAGCCCTCGGCCCGGCCCTGCTCATCGCACTCTGCATCACCTGGGGCCGCCCCGGGTGGTACGTCGTAGGCGCGCTGTTCACCCTGACGTGCCTGGCAGCACCCTTCGCCGTCCGCTGGGCACGACACCACCAGCACGATCGGCAGGCACCCCCACCGACCGTGTGGAAGGAAGCGGCAACGACTCCATCCGCACCGGAGCCGTCCGCGCCGTCCGCGCCGTCCACGTCTTCGCCGGCGCCGTCTCCCCCTCGCTCGTGCCCTCGACCCTAGGCCGCGTCCCTCCTGGATCGCTCTCTGACGGTCTCCGAGCATCCGGGCTTGCCCCTCCCCCAAGGGCAGAGGGCACAGTGTCCCGCGTGCAAGAGGAATTGATCGGTATCGGGGAGCTCGCGGCCAGGACCAGGCTCAGTCTCAAGGCCCTGCGGCTCTACGGGGATCGGGGGCTGCTGCCGCCCGCCCGCGTCGATTCCCGGACCGGATTCCGCCGCTACGGGCTCGCGCAGGTCGAACGGGCCCGCCGCATCGCGCTGTTGCGTGCCACCGGTATGCCACTGGCGCGGATCGCGGAGGTGCTCGACTCTTCGTCGAGCGGCGAGGAGTCGGTACGGCTGCTCGCCGCGTACTGGCGCGATCAGGAGTCCCAGCACGCGGCCCGCCGGGACGCGGTGGGCTACGCCCGAGCTGTTCTGACCGGAAGGAGCCTGACCATGTACGAGATCGCCGAGCGTGAAGTGCCGGAGCGGAAGGTTCTGTTCACCCGCCGCCATGTGGCCGCCGCCGACCTGCCCGCTTTCCTCTCGGAGTCGAGCGAGCTGCTCTTCTCCCATCTGCGGCGGACGGGAGCCTGCCTGTCCGGACCGGTCTTCGCCGTCTTCGAAGGTGTCGTGAGCGAGGACTCCGACGGCCCGGTCGAGGTCTGCGCTCCCACCCTGAACGCGGTCGAGCCGGCCGGCCGGATCGGGGTACGCGTCGAGCCCGCGCACCGTGAGGCGTACACCGAGCGAACCAAGGCGCAGATGAGCTACTCGGGGGCGACCGCCGCCCATGACGCCGTCAGCGCGTGGCTCACCGAGCACGGGCACGCCAGAAGCGCCTCCAACCGGGAGGTGTACTACCCGAACTGGGCGACCGCCGCACCGGACGACCACGCGGCCGACGTCGCCATCCCCTTCCGCCCCGGCTGTGAGACGGCGATGGCGGATGAGTACGGCGGCGAAGAAACGGCACCTTAGGGGTTGTCTTACTGCCGTCGTTCAACTCCCGCCCGCGGGGCGGCGGGACCGCATCGCTCGACGAGCGCGCCGTGTTCACGGCGGCGGGGTACGTGCTGACAGCCCGCGGTGCGCATCCGGACCGCTCCATCAACGCCGCCATCAAGGTGAAGGACACCGCCGGACGGGCGGCGTATGCCTGTGGAGCGCCCGCAAGACCACGGCCCAGTGCCGTGGCGGGGCGTGGAGAAGCAGGAAGTCAGGGAATCCAGGCCGGAGCCCGCGCCGTGCAGCGGCGCGGGCTCCGGACCGGAAGGCCGGAATCCTCTCCCCTTCAGGGAGAGGACGCACGTCACTGCTTGCCGTAGCCGACGGGGTCGACCGTGACGCCCGGACCGGACTCCGAGCCGTCCGTCACCGGGAGGCTGAGGCCGATCCGGAGCGACTTGGAGTGCGTCTCGTTCGGCGGGGTCACCACGATGGAGACGATCCGGAGGCCGGTGCCGCCGGTGTCGTTGCGCGGGGTGTGGAGCGTGAAGCGGGTGGTCTCGCCGCCGCCGAGGACGACCTCCTGCGGGGTGTTCGTGCTGCGGGCCGCGCTGAAGGTGTCGCCGTCCGACGTCTTCAGGTCGACGCCGGGAAAGCCCTTGAGCGAGCAGACGTCGCTGTTGTTCTTCAGGCTGACCAGGACATCGCCCTCGCCCATGCCGTGGTCGGCGGTGATGGTGAGATTGGCCGTCTTGCACGGGCCGGTGTTGATCTGACCGCCGCCGCTGCCCTTGTCACTGCCGCTGCCACTGCCACTGCCACTGCCGCCGCTGTTGCCACTGCCGGAGCCGCCGCCCTTGCTGCCGTCGCCCGTGGCGGTGCCGCCGTTGCCGCCGTTGCCACTGCCGTTGCTGTCCGAGGGGGCCGCGGAGTTCCCGGCGGCAGGGGAGGACGTGGTGTCCTGCGACGGGGCGGCGCCGGTGGTGCCGTCCTGACAGGCCGTCAGGGTCAGGCCCGCGAGGACGGCCACGGTGGCGAGGGTCAGCTTCTTCGTCAGCTTCGGCTGGACGTACATCGGAACTTCCTTGCTGTGATGTGGGAGGTGGCGTAGGGCGGTGGTGCGCTGCTGATCATTAGGACACAGCCCGCGTCCGCCCCGTTCCGATCCCACGTTGCTGGGACGTGTCCCTGACAGACCTGTTACACGCGGGCCCGGCACTCGGCCCGCCGTACGCGACCGCCGGAGCGCCGCACGGATCTGGGAGCCACGTCCGTTTCCGGACGCGTCGCCCTGCTACGGCACGCGCGGCACCCCCGGGTCGCAGCGTCTGACTCCTGATGAACTCCGGGAGCCGGCCGCCCCGTTGCCGCCGTCGTTTGCTGCTCGTCCGCAAGGTGCACCGTGCGGTCAGGAGTTGTCTCGGCGCTTCGCCAGGAACTCCTCGAAGGTCACACGCCCCTCGGCATGGTCGGGTGCCAGGTGGCCGCCGACGGCGAAGGCGTGCGCCGTCCGGCCGGGAAGGGGGACGGTCACGATACGACGATGGCGGCCCGCGGCACGGAGGTAGGCGCGCGCCAGATCAGGGAGAGTGCGGATCTCGGGGCCGCCGAGGTCGGGAACGCGACCGGCGGGGTCGGCGGTGGCGAGGCCGGCAAGACGGGCGGCGACCTCGGACGTGTCGACGGGCTGGTCCGAGACTCCCTTCGGCAGGATGATCACGGGCAGCTTGGCCAGGACCTCCAGCCCCCTGTGTACGAGATCATGGAACTGGGTGGCGCGAAGAACGGTCCAGCCGAGCCCGGACGACTCGATCAGCAGTTCGACGGTGAGCTTCGACCGGTAGTAGCCGAGCGGTACCCGGTCGACGCCGACGATCGAGATATAGACCAGGTGCCGCACCCCGGCCCGCCGGGCTGCGCCGATCAGGTGACGTGCGGCCTCCTCGTCGCCGCCCTTCGGAGAGCTGGCGCAGTGCACGACGGTGTCCACGCCCGCGAGCGCCGCATCGAGCCGCGGCCCGCCTTTGCGCAGATCGACGGCATACGGCTGGGCGTGCCGGCTGAGCACCCGCACATCATGGCCCGCGTCGCGCAGCCGCGCGGTGACGAGCCGCCCGAGAGTGCCGGTGCCGCCCGTCACAAGGATCACGGTCATGGGTCTCGCCTTCCCTCGCGCCGTTTCACTCCTTTCACTTGTCTCACGCCGGACGTCAGAGGTCGAGTTCGGCGCAGACCGTCTTGCCCACGGGGTCGCGGTCCAGGACCCACCAGCGGCTCGCGAGCGCGTCGACCAGGAGCAGGCCGCGGCCGGACTCGGTGAAGGAATCGGACAGCGTGAGGATCGGCTGGCGTTCGGAGCGGGTGTCCGCGACCTCGATACGGAGGAGGGCGAACGGCTCCCTCGCACACTTGAGGGTCAACTCGAAGTCCCGGCCCGGGACACGACCGTGGGTGGCGGCGTTCGCGGCGAGTTCGGCGACGATCTGCGCGGCGGCGTCGGACACACACGTGCCGTAAGGGATGCCCCAGCTGTCGAGTTCATAGAGCGCGAGATGCCGGGCGAGGCGGGCGCCGCGAGGGGTGGAACTGAAGCGCTGGCTGAACACACTTACGGTAACCGGCACTTCGTCGGCGTGGGGGGTCGTCATGTGGCCACTGTCGTGGCGAAAACGCCGTCATCCCAGATCAGCTACCCGTACGCTTGGTAAGCTTACGGGTTCGGAGCGTAGACAGTACTCCTCACAGCCCGTAAGCATTCCTCTGAGATCTGGAGGTGGCGTCGCTATGGCGGGCAGCAATTCGGGAACGGAATCCTCGGCCGGCCTGAGGGTGTTCGGTGCACTGGTCAAGTTCTTCCGCAAACAGGCGGGAATCACGCAGGAGGCGTTCGGCCCGCTCGTCGGCTACTCGGTCGAGACCGTGGCGTCGATCGAGCAGGGCCGACGCCTCCCCTCGGGGAAGTTCGTGGACGCCGCAGAAAGGGTCCTGGACGCGGGCGGGGCACTCAAGGAGGCGGCGAAGTATCTGGAACGGACGAAGGGGCTGGCCAACTGGTTCGTTCAGTGGGCCGAGTTGGAGAAGTCGGCGATCTGCCTCTACATGTACGAGAACCGGATGATCCCCGGCCTACTCCAGATCGAGCCCTACGCGCGGACACTCTTCGAGAAGCAGGTCCCTTTGATGACCGAGGAGGACATCGAGGAGAAGATGATCGCGCGAGTCGAGCGGATGGAGCTGCCGACAAGCCGCCCCGAGACCGTGTACGGCTTCATCATCGAGGAGCACGCCCTCCGCAGGCAGATCGGTGGCCCGGAGGTACACAGGGCCCAGCTCGACTACCTCCTGCGCATGGCCGAGCAGCGCAACATCGAGATCCAGGTGCTGCCGCAGTGCCGTGACCACCATTCCGGCCTCGACGGCGCATTCCAGCTCATGGAGACGCCCGAGAACAGCTGGATCGCTTACTCCGAAGGACAGAAGAACGGGCTCCTCATCTCGGACTCCGCTGTGGTCAGCATCCTTCAACTGCGGTATGCCAGGATGCGTTCGCAGGCTCTCTCCCTTGAAGACTCCCTGAGCCTGTTGCGCGAGATCCGAGGAGCGACATGAGCACCACCGACCTGGCCTGGTTCAAGAGCAGTTACAGCAGCGGCTCCGGCGATGACTGCGTCGAAGTGGCCCTCTCCTGGCACAAGTCCACCTACAGCAGCGGCGGCGATGGCGACTGCGTCGAGGTCGCCACCTGCCCCACCACCGTCCACGTCCGCGACTCCAAGCGTCCCCAGGACGCCCAGCTCGCCGTCGCCCCCACCACCTGGAGCGCGTTCGTCGCGAGCTGCGAGTCGCTCTGATGGGTTATCTGGAGGGGTTGTTCTCCCTCGAAGGACGCAACGCCCTGGTCACCGGCGGAAGTTCGGGCATCGGCAAGGCCATCGCCCGGGCCCTCGCCCGGGCCGGGGCGTCCGTCGTCGTCGTCGCCCGCCGTGAGGCGGAGCTGAAGGCGGCGGTGGACGAGCTGACGGAGGCCGGGTGCCGGGCCGCGTGGGTGAGCGGTGATCTCGCCACGCGCGCGGGCGTACGTACCGTGGCCGAGGAGGCCGCCGGGGTGTTCGGGGAGCCGGACATCCTCGTCAACTCGGCCGGGATCAACATCCGTCCGCCGCTCTCCGAACTCACCGACGAGGACTGGGACCGCACGATGGCGGTCAACCTGGAGGCGCCGTTCCTGCTCGGGCAGCGGTTCGGGCCGAGGATGGCCGAGCGGGGCTACGGGCGGATCATCCATGTCACCTCGCAGCAGGCGCACCGGGCGTTCGTCCAGTCGGGGGCGTACGGGGTGTCGAAGGGCGGCCTGGAGTCGCTGGCCCGTTCGCAGGCCGAGGCGTGGTCCCCGTACGGCGTCACCGTGAACACCCTCGTCCCCGGCTTCGTGATGACCCCGCTGAACGAGCGGCTCTCCTCCGACCCCGTGAAGGTCGCGGCGCTCGCCGAGCGCACGATGGTCGGGCGCAATGGCCTCGCCGGCGACTTCGAGGGCGCGGCCGTCTTCTTGTCGAGCCCGGCCTCGGCGTACGTCACGGGGCAGGCGCTCTTCGTGGACGGCGGCCTGTCCGTCCACTGAGACCGGACGAAAGCCGAGGAGGCCCCCGGGCAGCGGACCTCGGGCGCCACGGTCCCCGCGGCACCGGCGCATCGCAGGTGTCGCGGGGACCGTCAGAGCCCGAGCGGGGTGCGACGGGCCCCGCGTCGGGACGGTCAGCAGCAGGAGCCGCCCTCGCGGGGATCGGCGTCACGCCGGTCCACGCGCCGGTTCTCGAACTCCCGCCGGGAGAGCACCGTCGCGTCGGGGTCGTGCGAGCGGGCGTGGGTCACGTAACGGTCGTACGCGTGCTCACCGTTCAGCTCGCGCAGGAGCCACCACGCGCGGGCGCCGGCCTCCCTCAGCAGGGTCAGAGCGGCGGCCATCATTCGGCCCCGGCGCCGACCAGCTCCTTCTCGTCCGCCCGCGGCTTGCGCAGGGAGAAGGAAGGCACCTCCAGCTCGGACTTCACGTACGGGTCCTCCTGCAGCGGCAGCTTGCCCTTGCCGCGCAGGTGGGCGACCGACACGCACAGGCAGGAGAAGAAGACCACCAGGGTCAGGCCCGCGAAGACCGCCATCAGCGTGCCGGTCACCGTGGAGTTGGTGATCACCGTCGACATCTGGTCGAGGCTCTTCGCCGGGGCGAGGGTCTTACCGGCCTCCAGGGCGTCCGCGTACTTGGAACGCTGGGCCCAGAAGCCGATCGCCGGGTTGTCGGAGAAGAGCTTCTGGTAGCTGGCGGTCATGGTCACGGCCAGCGCCCAGGCGAGCGGCACCGCGGTGACCCAGGCCCACTTGACGCGGCCCGACTTGATCAGCAGCGTGGTGGAGATGATCAGGGCGATCGAGGCCAGCAGCTGGTTGGCGATGCCGAACAGCGGATACAGCTGGTTGATGCCGCCCAGCGGGTCACTGACGCCGACCCACAGGAAGTAGCCCCAGCACAGCACGACGATCGCGGAGCAGAGCCAGATGGCCGGCTTCCAGTTCTTGTCGCGGAAGCGCGGGATCACGTTGCCGATGGTGTCCTGCAGCATGAAGCGGCCGACCCGGGTCGCGGCGTCCACCGCGGTCAGGATGAAGAGCGCCTCGAACATCAGGGCGAAGTGATACCAGAAGGACATCATGCCGGTGGAGCCGAACGCCTTGGCGAGGATCATCGACATGCCGACGGCCAGCGTCGGGGCGCCGCCGGTGCGGGCGATCAGGCTCTCCTCGCCGACCTGGTCGGCGGCGTGCTGCAGCGCCTCGGGGCTGATGGTGAAGCCGAAGCCCTGCACCGCCTGGGAGGCCGACTGGACGGTGTCGCCCAGCACGCCGGCCGGGGCGTTCATCGCGTAGTACAGACCCGGGTCGAGGACACAGGCACAGACCAGCGCCATGATCGCGACGAAGGACTCCATCAGCATCGAGCCGTAGCCGATGCCCGCGATCTGGCTCTCCTTCTGGATCATCTTCGGCGTGGTGCCGGCCGAGATCAGGGAGTGGAAGCCGGACAGGGCGCCACAGGCGATGGTGATGAAGGCGAACGGGAACATCGCACCGGCGAACACCGGACCGGTGCCGCTGGCGGCGAACTCGGAGACGGACGGGACGGTGAGGTCCGGGTTGGCGACCAGCACACCCACGGCGAGCAGCACGATCGTGCCGATCTTCATGAAGGTGGACAGGTAGTCACGCGGGGCCAGCAGCATCCACACCGGCAGCACGGCGGCCACGAAGCCGTAGACCACCAGGCAGATCACCAGGGTCTTCGGGCTCAGGACGAAGGCGTCCGCGAAGGAGGACTCGGAGACCCAGCGGCCGCCCATGATGGCGGCGAGCAGCAGCACCACGCCGATCAGGCTGACCTCGGTGACCCGGCCGGGGCGCAGGAACCGCAGGTAGCCGCCCATGAACAGGGCGATCGGGATCGTCATGCCGATGGAGAAGGTGCCCCACGCGGAGTGGGAGAGCGACTGCACGACGACCAGCGCCAGCACGGCCAGAATGATGATCATGATCGCGAAGACCGCGATCAGGGCGGCGATGCCGCCGATCCGGCCGATCTCGTCACGGGCCATCTGGCCGAGCGACTTGCCGTTGCGGCGGGTCGAGAAGAAGAGCACGACCATGTCCTGGACCGCACCCGCGAAGATCACGCCGACGATGATCCAGATGGTGCCGGGAAGGTAGCCCATCTGCGCGGCCAGCACGGGGCCGACCAGCGGGCCGGCGCCCGCGATCGCCGCGAAGTGGTGGCCGAAGAGCACCCGCTTGTCGGTCGGGTGGTAGTCCACGCCGTCGTTGTGCCGCTCCGCCGGGGTCGCACGAGTGTCGTCGACACGGAGCACCTTGCGGGCGATGAACCGGGCATAGAACCGCTGGGCGATCAGATAGGACCCGACCGCCGCGGCGACGATCCAGATGGCCGAAATCTTCTCACCGCGAGCGAGGGCGATGGCTGCCCAACCGGCGGCGCCGAGGGCTGCTACCAGCAGCCATACGGCAATGCTGCGGGGATTGGTACGGGACACGTCGACGTGCCTTTCGTTCATTTCATTCGTGGCGCTTGCGCGGAAGGCTAGTGGCCGAAACACGCCCATCGTCGGCAGTGCTACGTACCTCACTCTTACTTGAGGAACTCAACGCCAAGACCGACAGCCCGGCTGCCTTCGGCCACTCCCCACAGAGGGCGAGGGGCGACTGTGTCTCTCGCCGGACGGTTACTGTGCGGCACGCGCGGACACGCCGGGAGCCCTTCCTCGCGACTTTGCCGACGAACGGCGGCAATCACGCGACGAACGGTCACCCCCACCCACGCGAGACGCCCGGCTGGGAAATCCCAGCCGGGCGCTCACACAAGCCGGTTACGGCCTGTTCCACACGACCACGTGTCGCGGTGACCCCTGAAAGCCGCCGGAGCGTCAGGGCCTCGCGCTACCGGTCGGCACTACCGGTCAGTGCGACCGGTAGTGCCACCGGCGGTCAGTGCCACCGGTCAGCGGTGCAGGTCGAACCGGTCCAGCTCCATGACCTTGCCCCAGGCCGCCGCGAAGTCCTCGACGAACTTCCGCTTCGCGTCGTCCGCGGCGTACACCTCGGAGACGGCGCGCAGCTCGGAGTTGGCACCGAAGACCAGGTCGGCGCGGGTGGCCGTCCACTTGACCTCGCCCGCCGCGTCGCGGCCCTCGAACGTGGTCTGGTCGTCCGAGGTGGACTTCCAGGTCGTGTCCATGTCGAGGATGTTGACGAAGAAGTCGTTCGTCAGCGCGCCGGGGCGCTCGGTGAGGACGCCGTACGAGGTCTGCGGCTGGGTCACGCCCAGGGCGCGCAGGCCGCCGACCAGGACCGTCATCTCCGGGGCGGACAAGGTGAGCAGGTTGGCCTTGTCGACGAGCAGGTACTCGGCGGGGAGGCGCAGGCCCTTGCCCAGGTAGTTGCGGAAGCCGTCCGCGCTCGGCTCCATGACCGAGAACGAGGCGACGTCCGTCTGCTCGGCGGAGGCGTCGACGCGGCCCGCGTGGAACGGGACCTCGACGGGGGTGCCGGCGTCCTTGGCGGCCTTCTCGACGGCCGCGTTGCCCGCGAGGACGAGGAGGTCGGCGAGGGAGACCCGCTTCGCACCGGACTCCGCGTCGAACGCGTCCTTCACGCCCTCCAGGGCGCGCAGGACCTGGGCCAGCTCGTCGGGGTTGTTGACCTCCCAGCTGGCCTGCGGCTCCAGGCGGACACGGCCGCCGTTGACGCCACCGCGCTTGTCGCTGCCGCGGAAGGAGGCGGCGGCGGACCAGGCGGCGCCGGCGAGCTGCGCGACGGTGAGGCCGGTGCCGAGGACCTTCTCCTTGAGGGAGGCGGCGTCGGCGGCGTCGATCAGCTCGTACGTACGCTCCGGCAGCGGGTCCTGCCAGAGCAGCTCCTCGCTCGGGACCTCCGGGCCGAGGTAGCGGACGACCGGGCCCATGTCACGGTGGGTGAGCTTGAACCAGGCGCGGGCGAAGGCGTCCTTGAACGCCTCCGGGTCCTCGTAGAAGCGCCGCGAGATCGGCTCGTAGATCGGGTCGAAGCGGAGCGACAGGTCCGTCGTGAGCATCGTCGGACGGTGCTTCTTCTCCGAGTCGAACGCGTCCGGGACGGTCTCCGGGGCGTCCTTGGCGACCCACTGGTGGGCGCCGGCCGGGCTCTTGGTGAGCTCGTAGTCGTACTCGAAGAGGTTCTTCCAGAAGCCCTGGCCCCACTGGGTCGGGGTGGTGGTCCAGGTGACCTCCAGGCCCGAGCCGATGGCGTCCTTGCCGGAGCCGGTGCCGTACGTGCTCTTCCAGCCGAGGCCCATCTGCTCCATCGGCGCGTCCTCGGGCAGGGCACCGACGTGGTCGGCCGGGCCGGCGCCGTGGGTCTTGCCGAAGGTGTGGCCGCCGGCGATGAGGGCGACGGTCTCCTCGTCGTCCATGGCCATGCGGGCGAAGGTCTCGCGGATGTCGCGGGCCGCGGCGATCGGGTCCGGGTTGCCGTTGGGGCCCTCGGGGTTGACGTAGATGAGGCCCATCTGGACGGCGGCGAGCGGGTTCTCCAGGTCGCGGTCGCCGGTGTAGCGCTCGTCGCCGAGCCACTCGGTCTCCGGGCCCCAGTAGACGTCCTCGTCGGGCTCCCAGTCGTCGACGCGGCCGCCGCCGAAGCCGAAGGTGTCGAAGCCCATGGTCTCCAGGGCGACGTTGCCGGTGAGGATCATCAGGTCGGCCCAGGAGAGCGACTTGCCGTACTTCTTCTTGACCGGCCAGAGGAGACGGCGGGCCTTGTCGAGGCCGACGTTGTCCGGCCAGCTGTTGATGGGGGCGAAGCGCTGCTGGCCGTGGCCCGCGCCGCCGCGGCCGTCACGGACGCGGTACGTGCCGGCGCTGTGCCAGGCCATACGGATCATCAGCGGGCCGTAGTTGCCGAAGTCGGCGGGCCACCAGTCCTTGGAGTCGGTGAGGACCTCGGCGATGTCCTGCTTGACGGCCGCGAGGTCGAGGGCGTTGAACGCCTCCGCGTAGTCGAAGTCGCCTCCGAGCGGGTTCGACACGGCGGGGTTCTTCGCGAGGATCTTCAGGTTGAGCCGGTCCGGCCACCACTGGCGGTTGCCGCCGCCCTGGGTCGGGTGCGCGGCGCGGCCGTGCGCGACCGGGCAGCCGCCCGTACCTTCCGTCGCCCCGTCTTCGGTGACAAGTGGATCGTGCTTCTGCTCAGACATCGGACTTTCCTTCCGAACCATTCGGCTCACGGAGCTGGGGGGACTGCTGAGGCGTCGGTGTTCGGGGGTAGACGTCGGATACCGGCGCGCACCCTCTTGGCTACTACTGGAGTCGATCCTAATATGGACGCAGTCCAAGTCAAGATGACAGCCGGACTCGTACGGTCGGGGTAGTAGCGCGTTACTCGCACAGCAAGGCTGGTGACCATGAGCAACCTGCTGGAACGGCTTCGCCTTCGCGGCTGGCGGATGACCGCCCAGCGCCGCGTGGTCGCCGAGGTCCTCGACGGCGAGCACATCCACCTCACGGCGGACGAGGTACTGACCCGTGCCACTGCGAGACTGCCCGAGATCTCGCGCGCGACCGTGTACAACACGCTGGGCGAGCTGGTCGCGCTCGGCGAGGTGGTCGAGGTGTCGAGCGTCGGGCGCGCCAAGCGCTACGACCCGAACGTGCTGCGGGCGCACCAGCATCTGGTCTGCGCGGGCTGCGGCACGGTCAAGGACGTCCACCCCCAGGGGAATCCGCTGGACGTGCTGCCGGAGGGAGAACGCTTCGGGTTCACGGTGACGGGGGCGGACGTGACGTACCGGGGGCTGTGCCCGGCGTGCGCGGCGGCGCGGGGCGGGGACGGGGAGCTGCCGGACGATGGGCGGCCGGAGGGCGAGTCGCCGGGCGGGGAGCCGCCGGGCGGAGAGTCGCCGGCACGGCCCCAGTGAGCCTGAGCCGGCCGGCGAACACCCTCACACCTCGTCACGTGGCGTTCAGCCCCGACGGCCGGCTTCTGGCCACGGCGAGCGCGAGCGGCGCCTCCCTCTGGAACGCGAGGACCGGCCCGGACCTGGGCAAGCGGGTCGCCTCACTCGGCGACGACATGCTGGCGAATCAGGTGGCGTTCAGCCCCGACGGGAAGACGCTGGCCACGGTCGGCTACGACGGTCACCGGAACCCCGGCCACGAGGGCATCGCACAGCTCTGGGACGTGGCCCGGCGCAAGGCGCGCGAGGAGGTGGTCAGCACCGAGGAGGTCTACGGCCTCTCGTACAGCGCCGACGGCAAGACCATCGCCACCGCCGCCAGGAACCGGACGGTCGAGCTGCGGGACGCCTCCGACGGCCGCTTCAGAGGCACCATCGACGAGACGATGGTCGTACCGGTCCAGAGCGTGCAGTTCAGCCCTCGCGACTCCGTCCTCGCCGTGTTCAACGGCCCTGAGGTCAACCTCTGGGACACGGCCGAGAACAAGCTGAAGTACCGGTTGGTGGGCAACGACGGGAACGTCCTGCACCTGGCGTTCAGTCCCGATGGCACGCTCGTCGCGTCGGCGAGCCCCGATGACGTCGTCTGCCTGTGGAAGATCCCGCGGCCCTGACCGGACCCGCGGAACGGGCCCGGCACCGAACCGTCAGCCGGTCGGGCAGGGCGCGGCCGACTGCCGCGCGGACGCCCCTTCGCCCGTCGCGTCATCCGTCAGGTAGGTCACCAGGGGCTTCGTCTCGTCGACGACGTACGAGGAGACGATCATCGCCTCCCCCATGCCGACATTGCGCGCATTGTGGACGACGCCGTTCGGGGTGAAGAACGGGTCCCCCGCGCGCAACCGGAGCGGCGCCCGGTCGTCGTAGACCATCAGGACCTCTCCGCTGACCACGTAACCGATCTCGACGCCGGGGTGACTGTGCCGGCCCGACTCCTTGTGCGCGGGAATCTCCACGCGGGCCTGCACGGCCTTCCAGCCCGCGGCGGGCGAGGGGTGGTCCTGCAGCACGACCCGGGTGACACCGGCGTGCGGATCGGAGTCCGCCGCGTAGTGGCAGCCGGGAAGCGGGAGAGACTTCGGCGCCACGGCGGCGGCGGCGAAGGAGGGCGGCGAAGCGGCGGCGACGAGCGCGCCGGCCGCCGCGACACCGCTGGTGCGCAGAAGAGAGCGTCGGTCGAGCATCAGGGAACCTCGGATCCGTCACGAAAGGTACATGGACGGCGACCGACAGTAGTCCTGTTCCTCGTGGCCGATCGTTCCGGGCGTCGAAATCAGGACGCGCAGTAGTAGTCGAGCTTCTGGATGTCCCGCTTCAGCGCCTCGACGGCCCCGCCGCCCCAAGGGTGTTCGTCGACGAACTCCTGAGCGTCGTCGCGAACGTCCCGCCAGTCGGTGTCGTCGGCCGGGGCTCCGGCATTGGCCGGATCCCGCCGGATCCCGCAGGGTCTGCTGGACGGCGGGCGGCAGGGCACGGCGCGCCCCCCTGACGCCCGGACACGCGTGAGCCGGCGCGGCGCGTGCGCGCCGGCCGGCTCACCGGACACTCCTGGGGCCTACGGGGCCTACGGGACCTACCGGGTGACCAGGGCGGTGATCTCCCGCGCCGCCTCCGGGCCGAGCTCGCCCCAGCCGTCCTTGTACCCGTAGACGCTCGCCAGGCTGCGGGCGTCGTAGTCGCCGTTCATGATCTCGATGTCGTTCGTCGTGATGAGGCCCGGGTGGGCGACGCCGACGGCGCCCGAGACCTTCAGCAGCTCCTTGCGCAGGGTGCGCAGGTAGACGGCCGCGCGGGTGGCCTTCGAGGGCGCGTCGACACCGCGTACCAGCCACGGGTTCTGCGTGGCGATGCCCGTGGGGCACTTGTCGGTGTGGCACTTCTGCGCCTGGATGCAGCCGATGGACAGCATGGCCTCGCGGGCCACGTTGATCATGTCGACGCCCAGGGCGAAGGCGACCGCGGCGTTCTCGGGCAGGCCGAGCTTGCCCGAGCCGATGAAGGTGAGGTCGTCGGTCAGACCGCGCTCGGCGAACGTGCCGTAGACCCGGGAGAAGCCCATCCGGAACGGCAGCGACACCGAGTCGGAGAAGATCAGCGGCGCCGCTCCGGTGCCGCCCTCGCCGCCGTCGACGGTCACGAAGTCGACGCCCCGGTCGCCCCGGGACATCCTCGTGGCCAGCTCCTCCCAGAAGCTCATCTCGCCCACGGCGCTCTTGATGCCGACCGGCAGTCCGGTCTCGGCGGCGAGCAGTTCGACGAAGTCGAGCATCGAGTCGACGTCGTGGAACGCGGTGTGCCGGGAGGGGGACGCGCAGTCCTCGCCGACCGGGATGCCGCGTATCCCGGCGATCTCGGGGGTCACCTTGGCGGCCGGCAGCATGCCGCCGAGGCCGGGCTTGGCGCCCTGGGAGAGCTTGATCTCGATGGCCTTGACCGGGGCGCCGGCGACGACGTCCTTGAGCTTGTCGAGGTTGAAGGTGCCGTCCTCGTTGCGGCAGCCGAAGTACGAGGTGCCGATCTGGAGCACGAGATCACCGCCGTTGCGGTGGTACGAGGACAGGCCGCCCTCGCCCGTGTTGTGCATCGTGCCGGCCAGCGCCGCACCCTTGTTGAGCGCCGTGATCGCCGCACCGGACAGCGAGCCGAAGCTCATCGCCGAGATGTTGACGACGCTCGCCGGGCGGAACGCCTTGGCGCGCCCGCGCGGGCCGCCGAGCACCTTCGCCGAGGGCAGCGGAGCCTGCGGATCCGTCAGGTCGGGCAGCGTACCGGCGAACGTTCGCTGCTTCACGTACGCGTGACCCTGCACGTGCTCGACGTCGACGTCCGTGCCGAAGCCGAAGTAGTTGTTCTCGCCCTTGGCCGACGCGTAGATCCAGGTGCGCTGGTCGCGGCTGAACGGGCGCTCTTCCTCGTTGGACGTCACGACGTACTGCCGCAGCTCCGGCCCGATCCGCTCCAGCAGGTAGCGGGCGTGGCCGACCACGGGGAAGTTTCTGAGCAGCGCGTGCTTCTTCTGGACGAGGTCGCGGGCTGCCACGGCCGCCAGGGCCGTCGCGGCGGCCGTTCCGATGATGCGAGCACGCATGAACGTTCCTCTCGTCGACGATGCCCGGCCCCTCGACGTACGGCGGGGCGCGGGCGTTGCGCGGCGGGCGGTCGGGCAGGCTTCGCTGTCCGACCGCCCGCCGGCAAAACGTCAGACGATCCTAGAGGTCGTACAAGGGGCCGGACGGCCCCGGATCAGCTCTCCTCGGTCTCCAGACGGAGCGAGATCGAGTTGATGCAGTACCGCTGGTCGGTCGGGGTCGGGTACCCCTCCCCCTCGAAGACGTGCCCCAGGTGCGAACCGCAGCGGGCGCAGCGCACCTCGGTACGGATCATGCCGTGGGACGTGTCGGCGATCAGCTCGACGGCCTCGCTGTCCTTCGGGTCGAAGAAGGAAGGCCAGCCGCAGTGCGACTCGAACTTCTCCTCGGACGTGAAGAGTTCGGCGCCGCAGGCGCGACAGGCGTAGACGCCCTTGGTCTTCGTGTCCGTGTACGCGCCGCGGAACGCGGGCTCGGTGCCGGCGAGCCGGAGCACCTGGTACTCGGACGGCGTCAGCTGGGCCTGCCATTCCTCGTCGGTCTTCTGGACCTCGTAATCGGCCATGTCCGCCTCCCTCAGGTGATCAGTTGGACAGGCGGGCGAGGATCTTCGGGCCGAGGTCCGTGACGTCGCCCGCGCCCATGGTGAGAACGAAGTCACCGGGCCGGACCATTCCCGCGATCACGTCCGGGACAGTGGCCTTGTCGTGGACGGGCGTGACGCCGGCGCCGGCCGCGCGGGCCGCGTCGATGATCACCTCGCTGGTGACGCCCGGGATCGGGTCCTCGCGGGCCGGGTAGATGTCGAGGACGACCGACGCGTCGGCGAGCGCGAGCGCGTCGCCCATCTCGCGGCCCAGCTCCTGGGTCCGGGAGAACAGGTGCGGCTGGAAGACCACCAGGAGGCGCGAGCCGCCGACGGCGCCGCGCATGGCCTCCAGGTCGGCGGTCATCTCGGTGGGGTGGTGCGCGTACGAGTCGATGACCTGCACGCCCGCGGCCTCGCCCTTGAGCTGGAGGCGGCGGCCGACACCGGTGTACGCGGTGAGGGCCTGGGCGAGCGCGGCCGGGTCGACGCCCGCCGCGGCGCCGGCGGCGAGGGCCGCGGCGGCGTTGTGGGCGTAGTGGCGGCCGGGCACGGAGACGGTGAAGACGTACTCGACGCCGTCCATGACCACGACGACCTCGCTGGTCATGCCCTTCGGCTCGATCGTGCGGATCCACACGTCGGAGGTCTCGTCCTCGCCGACCGTACGGACGACCAGGTCCTTGTCGCCGGAGACGCGGCCGGCCAGCTCGCGGGCGCCCGCGTGCTCGCCGACGACCAGGGTGCCGCCGGGACGGATCTTGGCGGCGAACGCCTCGAAGGACTCGTAGATCTCGTCCATGGAGGCGTAGTTGGCGTGGTGGTCCAGCTCGACGTTGAGAACGATCGCGACCGACGGGTCGTACTTCTGGAAGCTGCGGTCGCTCTCGTCGGCCTCGGCGACGAAGATCTCGCCCTCGCCGTGCCGGGCGTTGGTGCCGGGGCCCGCGAGGTCGCCGCCGATCGCGTACGAGGGGTCGAGACCCAGCTCGGTGAGCGCGACGGCCAGCATGGAGGTGGTGGTGGTCTTGCCGTGGGTGCCGGCGACCGCGATGGCGCCGAGGCCGTCCATGAGGGAGGCGAGCGCGTCGGAGCGGTGGACGACCGGGATGTCCAGCTCGGCGGCGCGGGCCAGCTCGGGGTTGTCGGCACGGATGGCGCTGGAGACGACGACGGCGGAGGCGTCGTCGGCCAGGTGCTCGGCGGCGTGGCCGATGTGCACGGTGACGCCCAGGGCGCGCAGCGCGTCGGCGGTGGCGGACTCCCTGGCGTCGCTGCCGGCGACCTTGGCGCCGCGCTGGGCGAGGATCTTCGCGATGCCCGACATTCCGGCACCGCCGATGCCGATGAAGTGCGGCCGTTCCATGGCGGCAGGGATGGCGGGTGCCATGCGGTTCTCCCCTGGGTCAGTCCGTGTCCGTGTGTGACGAATGCGGGCCCAGCCTAGGCGATGACGGGCGGGCGCCCGGGGAGCGGTGGCCCCGGGCGCCCGCGCCGCGTCAGGTCGTGTCCGGAGTCACTCGCTGTGCGCGAACAGCTTCAGAACCGGGACACCCACCTTGTGGCGGGCGCGGGAGGCCCAGTCGCGGTGGAAGAACTCCTCGACGTAGTGCGGGGCCGTCAGCACGATCACCTCGTCGGCCTCGGACCCGTCGACGACGCTCTTCATCTTGTCCAGCGGGTGATCCTCGATCACCTCTCCGACCGCGTCGCATCCCGCGGCCCGCAGGGCCTGCAGCGAGACCTCCAGGGCCGTCTCGGCGGGGGCGAGCGCGGCCTTGCCCTCCAGCTCGTCGCGCTCGCGGGCCGCTTCCTTCAGATCGCCCATGGCGACGTCGTCGATGGCGCGCAGCAGTACGTCGGCCTGGTCACCACGCGGCTGCATCAGGACGATGAAGGACACGCCCTCGTCGCCGTGCAGAGTGGTGACGAACTCCACGTCGACGGCCGTCAAGGGCTTCTCGATCATCAGAACGCTTGTGAACACCTCAGGAGCCCTTCTGCGGAAACCATCCTTCCCCGTGCCCGCACGGGATGCGGGACCGGGGACTGCGAGGGTAAGTCTGCCCAGCGCAAAGTAAGCGGAACGACTAATTCCGCCGATTGTCAGATCCGACGGTAGCGGGTGAAGAGGAAGCCGTCCTGCTCCAGTACCGATGCCACGGCGAAGCGTTGCGGAACCGCGATCACCGGGCCCCCGGCGATCCGCTGCGCACCGCCCGCCGTCATGGTCGGCGACAGGCTCAGGCACAGCTCGTCGAGCACTCCCGCCGCCACGAACTGGCCGAGCAGCGTCGGCCCGCCCTCGGTCAGCTGGCGCCGCAGCCCGCGCTCGGCGAGCGCCGCCACCGCCTCCAGCGGCTGGACGTCACGGCCGTCGCCCGCGATCACCACCTCCACGCCCGCCCGCTCGGCCTCCGCCCGGCGCTCCGGGGAGGACGCGGCACCGGTCAGGACCAGGGTCGGCACCAGCGGCTCGGTGAACAGCGGCAGCGAGAAGTCCAGCTCCATCGAGGCGGTCACCACCGCGATCACCGGCGCCGGGCCCTGCCCCGCCGCAGCCCGGCGCTCGGCGAAGGCCTCCCGCGCCCGGGCGGGACGGTAGCCCTCCTGCCGTACGGTCTCGGCGCCGACGATCACGACGTCGGCGAGCGCCCGCAGGGTGCCGAAGACCCGCATGTCGGCGTCCGAGGACAGCGGCTGGGAGCGGCCGTCGTGCTGGCCGGCGCCGTCGAGCGAGGAGACCATGTTGGCGCGCAGCCAGGAGGCACCCTCCGGAAGCGGGTCGGGGTACGCGTAGGCGTCGGCCAGCTCGTCCAGGGTCCACTCCCGGTCGGCGCCGGTCACGGCCGCGTCCGCGGAAGCGGAAGAGGTTGTACCGGCGGTGTCACCGGCCGCGCGCGGCGGCGTCGTGGATGTCATGTCCGTCACAGGGAACAGGCGTCGCATCCTCGCAGTCTGACATGGCGCTTACAGTGGATAACTGTGTCGACCCGTGCCATAACCGAAGCGGCGCCCATCGAGGCCGCCCCGCTCTCGCTGTGTTCGCGTGAGCCCCACGTCCCCGCCGACCGCCTGGTGGCGGAGATGGTGCCGCCGCCCCGGTTCGACTCGGTGCGTTTCGACACGTACATCCCGGACCCGAACCAGCCCAGCCAGACCCAGGCCGTCCAGGTCCTCTCCGACTTCGCCGCGGGCCTCGGCGGCGCCCACGCCTCCGGCGAGGGACGGCGGCGCTGGTTCTCCCGCGCCCCGAAGAAGCCGGCCGCGGCGGCCGGACCGCGCGGCGTCTACCTCGACGGCGGGTACGGCGTCGGCAAGACCCACCTCCTCGCCTCCCTCTGGCACGCCACCCCGGCCGAGCCCGCGCTCAAGGCCTTCGGCACCTTCGTCGAGCTGACCAACCTGGTCGGCGCCCTCGGCTTCCAGCAGACCGTGCGCACCCTCAGCGGACACCGGCTGCTGTGCATCGACGAGTTCGAGCTGGACGACCCGGGCGACACCGTCCTCGTCTCCAGCCTGCTCGGCAAGCTCGTCGACGAGGGCGTGGCGCTCGCCGCGACCTCCAACACCCTGCCGGGCAAGCTCGGCGAGGGCCGGTTCGCCGCCGCCGACTTCCTGCGCGAGATCCAGGGCCTGTCCGCGCACTTCCGGCCGCTGCGAATCGACGGCCAGGACTACCGCCACCGCGGGCTGCCCGAGGCCCCCGCGCCGTACGACGACGAGACCGTCACCCGGACCGCGTACGCCACGCCGGGTGCCTCCCTCGACGACTTCCCGCACCTGCTCGATCACCTGGCCAAGGTCCACCCGAGCCGGTACAGCGCGCTGACCGAGGACCTGACGGCGGTGTGCCTCACCGACGTGCGGGCGGTCCCCGACCAGTCGACCGCGCTGCGGCTCGTCGTGCTCGCCGACCGGCTCTACGACCGCGAGATACCCGTGCTCGCCTCCGGCCTGCCCTTCGACAAGCTGTTCAGCGACGAGATGCTGAACGGCGGGTACAAGAAGAAGTACTTCCGGGCGATCTCCCGGCTCACCGCCCTCGCGCGGGACGCGAAGGGGCTGGTGGCGCAGTAGCTTGGGCCGTACCCCAAGCGAAAGGGATACACATGGCCACCGTGCGTCACGCCCACACCGTCTGGCAGGGCGACCTCATGAAGGGGAGGGGGTCGTCAGCCTCGACTCCTCCGGCATCGGCAAGTACCCGGTCTCCTGGCCGTCGCGCGCCGAGCAGGCGAACGGCAAGACCAGCCCGGAGGAGCTCATCGCCGCCGCGCACTCCGCCTGCTACTCCATGGCCCTCTCCCACGCGCTCGCGGGCGCCGGGAACCCGCCGACCCGTCTGGAGACCAAGGCGGACGTCACCTTCCAGCCGGGCACGGGCATCACGGGTATCCACCTGTCCGTGCGCGGCCAGGTGGACGGCATCGACGCCGCGCAGTTCCAGTCGTTCGCGGAGGACGCGAAGAAGAACTGCCCGGTGAGCCAGGCGCTGACGGGGACGACGATCACCCTGTCGGCCGAGCTGGCTTGAGCGGGGGCGGCTCTCCAGCCTGAGGCTCTTCCCCGGGCTTCTCCCTGGGCTCTTCCCTGAGGCAGCGTGTGGCCCGCGTGGTTCACGTGTCACCACCGTGCGTGGTACACACATGCGGGTCACACGTCACACCCTTCTCTGTTCCTTTGCAGAAAGCGGGTCGTTGCCTCATGTTCGCCGAACGTTCTTCCGCAACACGACGTCAGATCCTCGCCGGGACGGGCGCGTCCGTCGCCGGCATCGCCTTCGCCGGCGCCTTCTCCGAACTCTTCGCGGGCACGGCCGCGGCGGCCGGGGCGGCACTTCGGGTGGGGGCCCTTCGGGTGCCGGTCCGCTCGGCGGGAACCACGCCGGATACGGTCCGCTGGTCGCCGACCCGGCCGGACTGCTCGACCTGCCGGCCGGCTTCTCGTACAAGGTCCTGTCGCGGCAGGGCGATCAACTGCGGTCCGGCGAAGGGCTGGTGCCCAGCAACCACGACGGCATGGGCGCCTTCGCGGGCCGGCGCGGCCGGGTGCACCTGGTGCGCAATCACGAGAACCGGGCCACCGGACTGATCGGGGTGCCGACCGTGGCCGGCCTGACGTACGACCCGGGGGCCAAGGGCGGCTGTACGGTCCTGGAGCTGGACGGGCGCGACAACGTGCTCGGCGAGCGCGTCGGCATCGCCGGGACGGCGGTCAACTGCGCGGGCGGGCCCACCCCTTGGCGGACGTGGCTGACCTGCGAGGAGACCGAGGACCGGGCGGGCACGAGCGGCTACACCAAGGACCACGGCTTCATCTTCGAGGTCGACGGCGCCGACCCGCACCGCACCGGAGCGGTCCCGCTGACGGCGATGGGCCGCTTCCAGCACGAGGCGATCGCGATCGACCCGCGGAACGGGATCGTCTACGAGACGGAGGACGCGTTCGACAAGCCCTTCGGCCTCTTCTACCGCTTCCTGCCGAACAAGCCGCTGGGCGGGACGGGTTCGCTGCGCGCGGGCGGCGCGCTTGAGGCGATGCGGGTACCGGGGGTGCCGGACCTGTCGGTGGTACAGGAGCCGGGGACACGGTTCGAGGGGATCCAGTGGGTGCCCGTACCGGATCCGATGGCGGCCGAAACCCCCATCAGGAACCAGGACTTCGGATCGAAGGGGATCACGCACGCGCAGAAGCTGGAGGGCTGCTACTGGGGCGGGCAGGCGGTCTACTTCGTGTCGTCGTTCGCCCGGGCGAAGGACGGCTCGGCGGCGACCCACTACGGGCAGGTGTGGAAGTACGAGCCGGGGCCGCGCCGGCTGACGCTGGTCGTGGTCTTCGGGCCGGACACGAACGTGCGGCTGCCGGGCGAGTCGCCGGACAACATCTGCCTGGCGCCGACGGGCGGCCTGATGGTGTGCGAGGACGGCGAGGGCGCGCAGCACGTCTTCGGCGTGAGCAGGAAGGGCGAGGTGTACGCGGTGGCACGCGGGGCCCAGAACATCGGCACGCCGGAAGCTCCGGAGTGGGGCGAGTTCGCGGGCGTCACGTTCTCGCCGGACGGGGCGACGATGTACGTCAACTGCTACACGCCGGGGACGACGTTCGCGGTGACGGGGCCTTGGAAGTAACCGGGGCCTGATGACCGGGTGCCGCGGGCGGGGTGGGGCCGCCCACGGCATCGCTCCGCCTACCAGGTGACGGGCAGTTCGAGCATCCCCTGAATGGTGTCCCCGGGCTTGAACGGGATCCGGTCGGCGGGGGCGGCCAGGCGCAGACCGGGCAGCCTGCGCAGCAGTGTGCCCAGCGCGATCTCCAGTTCGATCCGCGCCAGGTTCTGCCCCAGGCACTGGTGGATGCCGAAGCCGAACGCCACGTGGTGCCGGGCCGAACGCGACCAGTCCAGGGTGTCGGGGTGCTCGTACACCGAGTCGTCCCGGTTGATCAGGGACGTCGGGAACACCACGCCCTCACCCGCCCGGATCACCTGGTCCCCGACCGGCACGTCCTCACGGGCGACCCGGACGAGCCCGTCCGCGATGGACAGGAAGCGGAGCAGTTCCTCCACGGCCGCCGGGACGAGCCCCGGGTCGGCCCGCAACTCCGCTAGCCGCGCGGGGTGTTCGAGCAGCGTGTACGTCGCCAGCGAGATCATGTTCGCGGTGGTCTCGTGCCCCGCCACCAGCAGGACCGTGGCGAACTGCACCAACTCGTCGTCGTCCGGCCTGCCTTCCTCGCGCTGCCGGGCGACCAGGTCGTCGATCACCCCCTCGCCCGGGTCGGTCCGCTTGGTCTCGATCAGCTCGCCGAAATAGCCTTCCAGCGACCGGAACGCCTTCTCGATGTCCTCGGCGGCGGGACCTCGCAGCAGCCGGCGCGACTGCTCCTCGAAGAACTCGTGGTCTCCGTACGGCACCCCGAGCAGCTCGCAGATCACCATCGACGGCACGGGCAGCGCGAACGCGCCGACCAGTTCGGCCGACGGCCCGGCCGCGATCATGTCGTCCAGCAACCGGTCCACGATCGCCTGGATGCGGGGCCGCATGCTCTCGGCCCGCCGCAGGGTGAAGCTCGGGATCAGCATGCGCCGCTGCTCGTTGTGCTCCGGGTCGTCCCAGCCGAGGAGTGCCCCGCGGCGCTGTCGGCGCAGCGACTCGGACCGCTCGGTCGGCAGCGGGAAGTCCTCCCGCGTCGAGTCGGTGGACAGCCGCTGGTCCCCGAGCAGCGCGCGGGCGGCCTGGTGCCCGGTCACGAACCAGACCTGACGCCCGTTCCACAGCGTCACCCGCGACAGCGGACGCTCCTCGCGCAGGGGCTCGTAGGCGGTCGGCGGGTGGTAGGGACAGCTTCGATTCTGAGGAAAAGCCACGGCTTCGGTCATGAAGGACCTCGCAGAGGGCGGTGGTGGATCTCGGTTTCTGTTGTGGCGCCGCTTCCACTACATGCCCGAGGCACCTATTCGGTCCATACACACTTCGGCCAAACCGCCGGATCGGGGTACCCCCATCCGGCGGAGGGCGACGACCACCGGCGTCACCCCTCGGCACCCCGCGCCGCGACCCCGCCCCGACCCGCCGCGTCACCCGAGCGGGTAGCCCACCCCCGTCAGCCTCTCCGACAGCTCCCACAGGCGGCGGCCCGTCTCCGGATCCGTCGCCGCCGGCGCGAGCGCGACCCGCTTCGGCGCTCCCCGCAACTCGCCGGGGCCGCCCGGCCCGAAGAACGCGCCCCCCTCGGCGTCCGGCGCGGTCGCCGCGTACAGCTGCGAGAAGGCACCGGTCTCGGACGACTGGGCGAACAGCGGACCGAGGATCCGGCCGAAAAGCAGGCGTACGGCGGCGACCGGGGTCTCGGCCTGGAGGTGCGTGGCGGCGTAGCCGGGGTGCGCGAGCAGGCTGCGTACGGGGCTTCCGGCGGCGGTCAGACGGCGGTGGAGTTCGTGGCCGAAGACGGCGTTGGCGAGTTTCGACTGGTTGTACCAGCCCATCGGCGAGTAGTCGCGGGGGCGACCCCCGCCCTCCAGGGCGTCGAAGTGGATGCCGCCCTTGCGGTGCTGGACCGAGCTGACCGTGACCACGCGGGGTGCGCTCCCGGCGACGAGCCGGTCGAGCAGCAGCCCGGTGAGCGCGAAGTGGCCGAGGTGGTTCACGGCGAACTGCAGCTCGTGGCCCTGGGCGCTGCGGGTGTACGGGGGCGCCATCAGGCCCGCGTTGTTGACGAGCACGTCGAGGCCCGGGTACGCGGCGCGCAGGGCCGCCGCGCACTCCCGTACCGAGTCGAGATCGGCCAGATCGAGCCGCTGGACATCGAGCCGGGCGGCCGCTCCCGGGATCTCGTCGGCGAGTGCGCGGACGGCGGCGCGGCCCTTCGCCTCGTCGCGTACCGCGAGGACGACGTGGGCGCCATGGCGGGCGAGGGCCCGGGTGGTGGCGAGGCCGAGACCGCTGTTGGCGCCGGTGACGACGAAGCGGCGTCCGGTCAGATCGGGGACGGCCACGGGGACGCTCGAAGATTTACCCATGCGACACACGCTGCCACTGGTGTCACTTGGTGTCAAGTTTTACATTCGGTGTCGGCGACAGGTCTAGGATCGGGACCATGACTCCCCCTTCCGTCTCCTCCCCCTTCTCCACCTCTGCCTCTGCCTCCGCCTCTGCCTCTGGGCCGATGAGTCTGGCCGAGCGCAAGCGGCTGCTGGTGGCCACCGAGCTGACCGAGGCGGCGCTCCAGCTGCTGGCCCTGAAGGGGTTCGACGCGGTGACGGTGGACGAGATCGCGGCGTCGGCCGGGGTGTCGAAGCGGACGTTCTTCCGCTACTTCGCGTCCAAGGAGGACGTGGTCGTCCAGTTCCTGTCCGGGATGGGCGGCGACATCCGGGCGGCCCTCGCCGCCCGGCCGGCCGGGGAGGCGCCGTCCGTTTCACTGCGGCACGCGGTCGCCGTACCGCTGGCCGCCTGCACCGACCGGCACCCCGAGCACGCGGCCCGCGCGCTGCGCGTGGTCCGGCTGATCCTCCGTACGCCCGCCCTCCTCGCCCGCTTCCTGGAGCGCCAGGCGGCGTGGCGCGAGACGCTGGCGGAGGAGCTGGCCGGCCGCCGGGGGCTCGATCCGGCGGCCGATCCGTATCCGCGACTGGCGGCGGGGACGGCACTGGTCGCCTTCCATACGACACTGGAACTGTGGAGCGACAGCGACGCGGAGAGGGACCCGCTGGAGCTGCTCGACCGGGCGTTCACGATGGTGGCCCCGGCACTGGACGCGCACGATCGGGGGGAGGCCGCCGGGCGGGCGGCCGGGAAGGGGTGACACGGTGCCGAAGAAGATGAACGGGCCCGGCGGGGGCGAGCGGCCGTCGGTACGGGAGCTGCTGCGGGTCCCGCTGGGCGAGCGGGTCGACCTCTCCGCGTACGACACCGGCGGGACCCCCGGCGGCACCTGGGCACCCCAGAGCAAGGCGGTCGGTCTCGCCGCCACCGAGGCGCTGGCACCCCGGCTCGCCGCGCTCCAGGAGCGGCTGTTCGCGTCGAGCACGGCGGGTGACCGGCGCCGGCTGCTGCTGGTCCTCCAGGGCATGGACACCAGCGGCAAGGGCGGCACGGTCAAGCATGTCGCCGGGCACTTCAACCCGTCCGGCTGCCGCATCCGGGCCTTCAAGGCTCCGACTCCGGAGGAGAGCGAACACCCCTTCCTGTGGCGGGTCGCCCAGGCCGTTCCCCTGCCCGGTGAGATCGGCGTCTTCGACCGTTCGCACTACGAGGACGTCCTCGTCGCGCGCGTCCGCGAGCTCGCGACGCCGCCCGTGATCGAGGACCGCTACGGCCAGATCGCCCGCTTCGAGCAGGCCCTGGCCGACGAGGGCGTGACCCTCGTGAAGGTCTTCCTGCACCTGTCCCACGAGGAGCAGCGGGCCCGCCTGCTCGAACGGCTGGACGACCCCGACAAACACTGGAAGTTCAACCCCGGCGACATCGACGACCGCGCGCTGTGGCCCGCGTACCAGGAGGCGTACGAGATCGCCCTGGAGCGGTGCGCGACCGACCGTACGCCCTGGTATCTGGTCCCGGCGGACCGCAAGTGGTACCGCAACTGGGCGATCAGCTCCCTGCTCCTGGAGCATCTGGAGGAGTTGGATCCGCAGTATCCGAGGGGGGACTTCGACGTCACGGAGTGCCGGAGACGGCTACTCACCGCATAATCAGCTAATTTCCCCAGGTGACCATTTCTGCACGAAGAGTTGCGTCGATTGCCCTTTTTGGCGCCTTTCTTGTCGGCTGCGCTGGAGGCGGGAGCGCGACCGGCCCGTCCACTCCCCCGAAGGCCGCTGTCCCTGAAGTCAGCGCCAGCGCCGCGGGAGCCCGCCCCGCCCCGGACCACCCGGCGAGCCGGCCGGCCGAATCCGTCCGCAAGGCACCCCCCACCCTCCCCCCGGCGGCCGGCGGACTCACCCCCGTCTACACCCACCGGGCCAAGAGCACCGAAAAGGTCGTCGCCCTCACCTTCGACGCCGACATGACCGCCGACCAGGGACCGCGCGCGGCAGGCGGCGAACACTTCGACAACCCGCAGCTCATCGCGACCCTGCGCCGCCTCAAGGTGGACGCCACCGTGTTCATGACGGGCCGCTGGGCGCAGGAGTACCCGGACCAGGCCAAGTCCATCGGCAACGACCCGCTCTTCGAGGTCGCCAACCACTCCTTCAGCCACTACGCCTTCTCGACCCCCTGCTACGGCCTGCCGACCGTCGAACGGACCGAGATGGCGACCGACGTCCAGCGCGCCTTCGACGCCTTCCGCGACGCCGGGGTCACCCATGTCGTGCCGTACTTCCGCTTCCCCGGCGGCTGCTACGACGACGCGGCCCGCCGCGCCCTCGCCCCGGCCCGGGTCACCGCCGTGCAGTGGGACGTGGTGAGCGGCGACGCCTTCGCCACGGACGCGGACGCGGTCGCCGACGAGGTCCTGTCCGGAGTGAAGCCGGGCTCCCTGGTCGTCATGCACTGCACGCGCAGCGCGGCACCGGTCACGGAGGAGGCGATCCGCCGCATCGTCCCGGAGCTGCGCGCGAAGGGCTACCGCTTCGTCCGCGTGTCGGAACTGATGAGCCGCTGAACGAAGTCCCGAGGCGGGCGCTGTCGGAGCTCACCCCCGCGGAGTCCGGGGCGGAGAGCACCGTCGGCCTCGACCTCTCCGCGGGCACCACTACCATCCGCCGAACCTTGCAGCGCACCACCACAGACGGGCTCATCGCCAGCAGCAACCGCGGCGTCCCCGTCCCCTCCGCCCAGGGCAGCCAGGCCGCGTACCTGACGTACTGGCTGGAGAACGTCGCCGTCCACCACCTCCGCGAAACCACCCACACCCGCTACACCACCTGCGTCCACCGATGCCTCATCCCTGGGCTCGGCCGGAAGAAGCTCACCAAACCCACGGCTAAGTGGTCATCTCAATTGGCTACCGACAGCATGGAAAGTCGCTGGTAGAGGCGTCTCGACCGTTGTTGAATGCCCTGATGAGTGACTTCTGGACACCAGCCCATTACGCGGTTGAGCACGAGGATGCGGAAGCCCTGGCCCGCTTGCTCGCCGGCGGTTCCGATCCCGATGAGGTCTTCAGCAATGTGACGCTGCTGACGCACGCGATCGATACCGAGGGGGATGGTGCCCTCCAGACTGGCCAACCGTTGACGGTGCACACCACGGCCGTGCTGCTGGCCTTCGGCGCGGATCCTGACCTCGCAGATCCCGACGGTCGTACCCCCTTGGACATGGCCACCTTCCATGCCCATGACCTGGCGGTACGACTGCTGCGCACCCACATCAGCAAGCGAGTCGGCGGTAGCAGATGAGGGTGCAGGCGATGGTGGTGAAGGCGAGGAAGTGGTCGGCTTTGCGTTCGTAGCGTCGGTGGAGGCGTCGGCAGCCGGCGAGCCAGGCCATGGTGCGTTCGATGGTCCAGCGATGACGGCCCAGTCGCCGCGAGGACTCGACACCCCTGCGGGCGATGCGGTGGGTGATACCGCGCTCGCGTAACCATCGCCGCAGGTGGGAGTAATCGCAGCCCTTGTAGCCGTGGAGCTTGCCGGCTTGCGCCGCCGGGGCCCGCGGCGGGACCGGATCGGCGGTATGCCTTTCACCAGTGGGATCAGGTCCTGGCTGTCGTGCAGGTTCGCTGCCGAGATCCCGACAGAGATGGGCAGACCCGTCCGCTCAGTGATCAAGTGAACCTTTGAGCCGTACTTGCCCCGGTCCACAGGATTCGGACCGGTCAGGTCCCCCTTTTCAAGGCTCGCATGTTCACCGAGTCGATCGCACAGCGGGACCAGTCCAGCTCGCCCCGGGAGCCGAGCCCGTCGAGGACCAGGCGGTAGAGCTTGGCCCACACCCTGGCCTTCGACCACTCCGAGAAACGCCGATGGGCCGTCGCTCTGGTGCATCCACGGCCTCCGGTGAATCAACCTCCCGGGGCTCGTCGCCACCTGCCGACGCCGCGGGCCCCTCCGGTGAACTGTCCGCCCAGGAGGCTTCCCCCGAGAGTGATACGGCAGTCACAAGAAAAAGAACTGCCGCAGCCTTGCTCACTCTGCGGACAGGTCTCCAACGCACACGTTTCGAACGCACGAGGTCCCACCCCTCAGTTACAGATGTACGGGGGCATGAAAAGCGCGCCAGCGTGACTGCGTCAACACCCTTCGTCACATTGACGGTGCATGACATCTCGTCACATCCGAAACTACCGGGACAAGATCACGGGGCGAAACGGAATTCCCCGCACCGTAACGTGACGGAGCTCACAGAGAATGCGTCACTTCCGCCTGTGGGACCCGGTGACGCGAGTCGACTCCTCCGGGTGGAAGAGCCAGTTCAGGCGGGGCTCGACCAGCGGGCGCAGCAGGAATTGGACCGGTCGCGTGCACAGCAGCAGAGAGAGGGCGACGCAGAGGACGGTGAGTGCCGCCAGGCCGGGCAGGCCGCGGACGAAGGGGTGGTCGAAGAAGCCCGCCGCGAACGCGCCCTGCCGGATGAAGGCGTGCAGCAGGAAGGCGCCCATGGTGCCCGCGCCGAGCGAGGTGAACCAGGCGCGGCGAGCCGGGACGAGGGCAAGGAACGCGGCGGTGAGGACGAGGCCGGCGACGAAGACGACCCCGGCCTCGAGGAGCCACTGGGCGTAGCCGACATGGAGCTCGGGGGCTCCCTTGCTCCGGTAGAGCCAGACGGCTTCCAGGTCGGGCGCCACCTTGTAGGCCGCCGCGCCGGCGACGACGAAGACGGCGACCGCGGCGCCCTTGACCCATCGGGTCTCACGCAGCCAGGCGAGGTGCCGGGGGTCCAGGGTGAGGCCGAGCACGAAGTACGGGAGGAACTGCAGGACACGGGTGACGGACAGCTGGGCGCCGAGAGAGAAGGCGCCGGCGGCCAGGAAGACGAGGGTCGCCACGGTCACCGGGGCACGCAGATTCCGCCAGAGCGGCACGGAGAGGCGCCAGAGGAAGAGGGCTATCAGGAACCAGGTGACCCAGACCGGCGTGAGCGGCTGGATCGAGACCGACTTGTCGTTGACCGCGCCGGTGAAGTACGCGAGGAGGATTCCCCATATGAGGAAGGGGACCAGGACGCCGCTCACCAGTCGCCGCATCTGCCGGGGCTGAGCGGTGAAACTGCGCGAGAAGAAGCCCGATATGAGAATGAACGCGGGCATATGAAACGCATAGACGAGCAGGTACAGCGCCTTCGCGACACGCTGCCCCGGCTGGTCGATCAACGGCTCCCAGAAATGACCGCACACCACGAGGACGACGGCCAGCAGCTTCGCGTTGTCGAAGTACGCGGCGCGCTCGGGTGGAGCGGCCGGCGCGGGAGCGGAACTCTGGACCGGTGGCGCGAGCTGGGACACGGGCTTCCTCGGGTGGTGACGGTTCGGGCGGCCGCTCTGCGGGCGGGCGACGGGCCCCGGTCCACACCGATGACGGTGCCGGTCGCCGAGCCGGCCTCGGCCCCGCGCTTCGGAAGCGGACCGTCCGGCTGGTGGCCGACGGAGCGGAAGGGCTCGCTGCCCGGCGAGAACGCGGATCATGGAGGCCCTGCCCCGGCCCTCACCGGAGACGCCTTCCTGACGGGGCAGCGTACCGGGCCCTGCCGACGCGTCCACGACCGGGGCGCCCGTGATGCGACCCTCGCGAAATTCGAGGCAGGACCGGCGCGAAAAGCACTCGAAGGGTCCTGTCGGGGACCTGTTCCCTATGTCAGATTATGCATGCGCCGTGAAGCGCATATGACTCTCTGCCGAGGCATGAAAAAGAGAGCCCGTTCCGCGCGCCCTCAGATCAAAGCGGCTCGCGAGCATAGCCTTGACCATGGGCCAGACGGTGAGCACTCCGCCACTGCTCGCCCTCTCGGCGGGCAGCGCTCAGGCCGCGTCGCGGGCGACTCAACTCGAAGCAGTACGCCACTCCGAAGCAGTTCGACAGATACAAACGGGATGATTTCAAGTGAGCAACAGGAAGAGGATGAGAGGATGGACATTTGCCATCACAGGGATTGCCGTCCTGATGGGTGGGTTCATCTTATGGATTGTCAGGGGCACCCCCATCATTCCACTCAAAACGGCCGAGATTGAAGGGTCCTGGTCGGGGCCGAATGGTGGACATATAGAGGTTCGGCCGGACGGCTCCGCCGAACTGCAGCACATCGAAAATGTCTTCACTCGTTGCGCGGAGCCCGACGAAAACCAGCCAAGCGACGTATACAGCGGTCCGGCGACCTGGAAGTTCGACACCTTCCCTGACGAATCCCCTGGCATCCGTTTCGATTACCGGGTCCCGGGCGACTCCAACCTGTGCAGCATCTACCTGGCTGTCAGGGACAGGAAGGGCGGGAGAGGGTATATCACCCATGATGGTGCGCGGTACAAGCGCACCCCCGCAGAGGCCGGGTGAACCTCAAGGTGACACGCATGAGGTGACATCCCACTGAGCAACTCGGCTGATGCCAAGATGCACCCCCTCCCGTTCTCAGCGTGAGGGGGTGCGCTTGTCTCCCAGAACGTTTCCAAGCCCAGTCGTTGCTCAAGTCGAGGACGAGCCGTTCGGCGGGATCGGTCGGCCGCCTCGGGCCGAGGCGGGATGGGGACTCCGCGCGCTCATGGGCGCCAGGCCGTGGCGCGGCAGGCGAGGGTCACGGAGGCCGTCGTGAGGGTGAGGGCGAGGAGGAAGGCCGGCCAGGGGTGCGGGGCGGTGGCCGGGGTCGTGCGGGCCGCCGTGGTCAGGGCCGTCAGGGTGGTGCGGGCCGGGGAGCCCGCGGTGACCAGGGCGAGCAGCGAGCCGAGCAGGAGAGCGGCCAGGGACCAGCCGCGGGCCTGGATCAGCGGGCGGGTGGTGAGCGCGCCGACGGTCGTGCCGGTCAGGACGCAGACGGCGGCGGCCACGAGTCCCGCCATCCCCGCCGCCGGCGGGGTGAGGCCGCGCCGGTCGGCCATGGTCGTGACGGCGAGGACCGTGACGACGCCGACGAGGAGTGCGGCCAGGGCTCCGGTGAGGATCGTGGCCAGGTGGGCACGGGTGCGGCCGGCGGCGGTCGCCGTGACGGCGCGGGCGGCGGGCGGCTCCTGGACGAGGCAGATCCGGACCACCCACGCCGTCACCGGCACCAGGCCCGCGACCGCGTACCCGAGGGAGTCCAGCACCGGGTCCCCGGGGCGGATGCCGACGGCGGCGAAGGCCGCGTACACGAGGAACGGCGCGAGCCAGCGCTGGGAGCGGAGCAGCAGGGCGGACTGATAGCGGATCAACGCCGTCATGCGCGGACACTCTCGTCGTCGGTCGTGTGGGTGCCGGTGCGGAGGGTGTCGATGTGCCAGCCCGCGTCGAGCAGGGCGCGCAGGATGGCGTCGGATGCGGAGGGGGCCGCCGTGACGGTCAGTCGGTCGCCGTCGCGCCGTACGTACGCGGTGGGCAAGCCCTCGGGGACGCCGGTGCCGGCAGTGGCGGTGATGTGGACCCGGAGTTCGGCCACGGGCGGTTCGACGTCAAAACGGGTGACGCGGCCCGCCGCCACCGTCCACACGGCGTCCGGCTCGCCCGCCAGCCGCCTCGGATCGTGGTCGACGAAGAGGACGCGGCCACCGGCGGCGGTCCGTTCCCTCACCGCCTGGTCGAGTTCGTTGCGGGCCCCCGTATCGAGACCCGTCCATGCCTCGTCGAGGACGAGCAGGCCCGGCGCGGCGAGCAGGGCCTGGGCGACGGCGACCTTCTGGCTGCTGCCCTTGGACAGTTCGCCGAGCCGGGTGTCCCGGTAGCCGCCGGCGCCGAAGCGCTCCAGCCACTCCCCCGCCCGCCGCCGGGCCGTACGCCTGTCGAGGCCCTGGATCCGGCCGAGGTGGACGAGGTAGCCGAGGGCGGTGAGCGGCAGGGCGGCGGGGAAGCGTTCGGGGACGTACGCGGTACGGGCCGGGCGGCCGGTGATCCGGCCCTCGCCGGGCGCGTCGAGGCCCGCCGCGAGCCGTAACAGGGTGGATTTCCCGGTGCCGTTGGCGCCGGTGACCCGGGTGAGGGTGCCGGCGGGCAGGTCCATGCCCACCTCGCGCAGCACCCACGGCCCGCGCGGTCCGTAGCGGCGTCCGACGCCCTCGAACCTCATCGCTGATCCCGTACGACGGTCAGTTCGCGGCCTTCTGCGGGGTCGCCTCGCTCGGGCGGACGACGACGAAGCCGTTGCCGTCCAGGCGCAGTTGCACGGCCTCGCCCGAGCCGCCGCGCATCATCGAGCCGAAGGACTGCGAGCGGTGCAGCGAGGTCTGGAGCTGGGCGCTCCAGCCGACGACGGCGTCCGTGTCGACGAAGACCGGCGCCTCCGGCGTGACGGGTATGACGATCGGCGTGCCCTCGCACATCAGGGCGAGCTTGCCGTACCCGGTGAAGAGGCTGTTGAACAGGCCGCCGCCGGTCATGCCGGCGCCCTTCACCGTCTTGATCTCGTAGTGGAGGGTGGCGTCGAAGCAGAGGACGTTGCGGCCGTTGACGGTCAGTGAGTCGCCCTGCTCGATCTCGACGATGAAACAGTTCTGCGCCTCGTGCGCGAACCACGCCTCGCCCTGACCGCGTACGGCCATCAGCGCCAGGCCCTCGCCGGTCACGGCCCGCTTGAGCAGGCCGCCCAGGCCCTGGCTCTTGTGCTCGAACTGCAGATTCCCCCGGAACGCGACCATCGAGCCCTGCCGGGCGTGCATCTCGCCATTGACGGCGTACTTGACCGACTTGGCGTTCTGCAGGGTCATCCCCGGGACCATGGCGGCCTCGGCGAGGTGCTCACTCGCGAACAAATCACTCTTCATGAGAGGCATCCTGTCCCGGAAGCGCCGGTTCCCACAAGAAAACCGGGAGCGGGACCCGGCGGACGCGGTGGCAGACTTGCCGGGTGAGCAGCAGTGACGAAAAGCCCGAGTTCGTTCTCCCCTTGGTGGTACGAATCGAACGCGCCGCGCCCCCGGCCCGTACCGACGCCCTGGAAACGGCCGCCCGCGCGGTCCTGACGATCCTGTCCGACGAACGGTCGCTCGGCGAGGGGCCCTGGGCGCAGGCCATGACGGACTGGCAGGACGCCCGGATCCGCAAGGTGGTGCGCCGGGCGCGCGGCGCGGAGTGGCGCAAGGCGGCGGGGCTGCCCGGCATCACCGTGACCGGTCCGGCGACCGGAGACGGCTCGAATGAGACGGACAAGGCGGATGAAGCGGGCGGGACCGAGAGGCCGGCGCCGGCCGAGGTGCACGTCTTCCCGCCGATCCCGCTGGACGGCTGGCCCAAGGAGCTGGCCAAGCTCCAGGTGTCGGGCACCGACCTCGACGACCCGGCCGAGCCGGGCCCCGTCCCGGAGGGCGCGGCGGTGCTGTGGCTGAACCCGCGGCTCGACATGTCGGCGGGCAAGACGATGGCCCAGGCCGGCCACGGCGCCCAGCTCCTGTGGTGGCGCCTGCCGGACCCGGCCCGCGCGGCCTGGCGCGCGGCCGGCTTCCCGCTCGCCGTCCGTACGGCCTCCCCGGAACGCTGGGCGCGCCTGTCGGCGAGCGACCTCCCGGTGGTCCGGGACGCCGGCTTCACGGAGATCGCCCCGGGCTCGAACACCGTGATCTCGGAGTTCCCGGCCGCGGGCCTCTCGGCCGACGCCTAACCCGGAGAACCGGCCGACGCCTAACCCGGAGAACCGGGTGACGCAGAGTCCCGGCGGGGCTGCCGGGGCCTGTGGGACCGTACACGGCAGCGAACCTCAAATGAAGCTCTGAACGTCTCTTGATCCGGATTCGAACGTTTGGTTCCGGGCCATCAGCTCAGAGACCGCACGGCCGAGAAGGGGGACAACGGCATGGGGGAATCGGGGAAGGCACGCGCGTACGTGGATCTGGGGGTCGGCATCGGGTGGCGGCCGGAGATCGCGGACGCGGTCGAGGCGCTGCCCGGGATCGACTGGGTCGAGGTGGTCGCGGAGAACCTCTGCGTCGACCACCTGCCCGACTCGCTGGCCCGGTTGCGGGCGCGGGGGACGACCGTCGTCCCGCACGGCGTGTCGCTGGGGCTCGGCGGCGCCGACCGGCCGGACGCCGGCCGGCTCGCGGCGCTCGCGCGGAAGGCGGAGGCGCTGGGCGCGCCGCTGGTGACGGAACACGTGGCGTTCGTACGGGCCGGGGGGCCCGTGACCGCGACGCCGCAGCTGGAGGCGGGCCATCTGCTGCCGGTGCCGCGCACCCGGGACGCGCTCGACGTGCTGTGCGAGAACGTGCGGATCGCGCAGGACGCGCTGCCGGTGCCGCTGGCCCTGGAGAACATCGCGGCCCTGATCGCCTGGCCGGACGAGGAACTGACGGAGGCGCAGTTCCTGACCGAGCTGGTGGACCGTACGGGGGTACGGCTCCTGATCGACGTCGCCAATCTGTACACCAACCACGTCAACCGGGGCGAGGACCCGGCCGAGGCCCTGTCCGGGCTGCCGCTGGACGCCCTCGCGTACGTGCACGTCGCGGGCGGTCTGGAGCGGGACGGGGTGTGGCACGACACGCACGCCCACCCGGTGCCGCGGCCAGTCCTCGACATCCTGGCGGACCTCGCCTCCCGGGTCTCCCCACCGGGCGTCCTGCTCGAACGGGACGACCACTTCCCCGCGCGCGAGGAGCTGGCCGCCGAACTCGACGCGATCCGTACGACGGTGCTCGCGGCACGCCCGCGGCCGCTGCTGATCGGCGCGGGCGCCCGGGTCTCGGGCGGTGCGATGCCGCCCGCGGTACCCGTCCACGCCCCTCGGGCCGTGCCGGCCGCGACACCCGTCGCGCACGCCATCCGGCGCGAGCCCGACCCGGCCGGCACCCTGCGCGCCCGGCAGCGGGTCGGGCTCGCGGAGACGGCGCTGCTCTCGGCTCTGGTGGCGGGGACCCCGGCGCCCGAGGGGTTCGACGTCCGGCGGCTCGGGGTGCAGAGCCGGGCGCTCGCGGGCAAGCGGGCCGACGTGGTGGCGAAGGTGGCGCCGGAACTGCCGGAGATCCTGGGCGCGGACTACCGGCCGGCGTTCCTCGCGTACGCCCGTACGCAGCCCATGACCGACGGATACCGGCACGACGCCCTCGACTTCGCCGAGGAACTGCTGGTCTCCGGCCGTCCCGAGGACCCGGCCGCGCGCCGGCTGCTCGTCGCCTGGTGGCGCGAACGGGCGGGCACCCGCCCGCCGGGCCCGGCCGCCCGGCTCGCCCACCGGCTCCGTACGGCGGTGCGGCCGGTCGGCGGCAGAAGGCGGTAGTCACCTGGGGCTCACGCGCGCGGGCTCACGGCCCCGGACGCGTCTGTACGTCCCGCAGCCTCAGCACCGCCGTGGCCGTCAGGGACACTTCCCGGTCCTCGTCGTCGGACAGCGCTTCGAGCGCGCGGACGGCCGCGGGCCCGGGGATGTCGGCGAGCGCCTGGGTGAGCCGCCGGCGCGCCGGGGGCTCCAGGGTGCCGGCGGCGAGGCGGCCGACGAGCGCGGCCGTGATCCGCTCCGCCGGCGCGGCCTCGTGCGCAAGCGCGCCCAGCGCGTCGGCGGCGTCGACGTCGTTGCGGCCCTCGACGATCAGGTCGACGAGGGTCGGTACGGCGTCGGCCACGCCCCGCGCGCCGAGCGCGAGGGCCGCGTACCCGCGCACGGCCCCGTCGTGATGCGCGAGGGCCTCGTGGAGCAGGGCGGTCGCCGCGTCGCCCGGGATCTCGGCGAGGGAACGGACGGCCCGGACGCGTACCTCGGCCTCCGTCGCGTCGAGCCCCCGCGCGAGCAGCACGGCCGCCTCCTCGCCCGCGGGGACGAGCGCCCAGCGCAGGGCACCGGCGACGTTCGGGTCCGGCTCCCGCAGGACCGCCTCGACCAGGGCCTCCACCGGTACGGGGACCTCCTCGGCCGCCGACAGGGCAGCGCGCTGCCGCGCCTTCGGGCTCTCCGAGCCCAGCGCCTGGAGCAGCGCGGTGATCTGGAGGACGTCCTCCCAGTCCTCGGGCTCGGCCGCGTCGATCCGGCGCAGCCGCGTGAGCAGTTCCGTCTCCGCCGCGATGCGTTCCCGCGTACGGCGGACGAGGTCGTCGACGAGCCCGGCGGGCGCGAAGCCGGGGTCGTCGAGCGCGCGTCCGACGTCGCGCAGCGACAGGCCGAGGGACCGCAGGCTCTCGATGTGGAAGATCCGCCGGATGTTCTCGGCGGAGTACTCCCTGTAGTCCGAGCCGGTACGGCCGGTCGGCCGCACCAGGCCGAGCGCCTCGTAGTGCCGCAGCATGCGGGCGCTCACCCCGGACCGTCGCGCGACCTCACCGATCAGCACCGTCTACCGCCCCTCCGCCTCGCCCTCGCCCTCGCCCTCGCCTGAACCCGACGCGCCCGAACCCGACGCGCCCGAATCCCCGCCGGCCTGCCCGCCCAGGGCCACGACCCGCTTCGCCTCCTCGACGGCCGAGGCGAATCCGGCGTCCGGGTCGCGCCACAGCCTCACCGTGGCCCCCGCGTGCGCGCGCACGTCGGGATCGGGGTCCGTCTCCGCCGCCGCCAGGAGCGGCAGCATCACCTCGCCGAGCGCGATCAGCGCCCGGCTGAGACTCAGTTGCGTGTCGTGCGCTCCCCACCCCAACCGTTTCGCCAACTCTACGGCGAGCGCCCGCTCCTCCCCCTCGGGTACGAGCACGGCCGCCGCCCGCCAGGCGGTGCGGGCCACCTCGACGTCGGAGTCCGCGAGCAGCGCCGGGGTGATCACCGGCCACGCCCGCCGGTCCCCGATCTTGGACAGCGTGTGCAGTGCCTGGCTCCGCGCCCGCGGCCGGTCCGAGCGGACCTCGGCGACGAGCGGCGGAACCGTCGCGTCGGCCGCGTGGCGGGTCAGTGCCCAGGTCAGCGTCTCCCGTACGGAGAAGTCGGGTTCGACCCGGCACCGCTCGATCAGCGGCGCGACGTACCCCGCGTCGGGGCGCGAACCGATCGCCAGTGCCGCCCGGACCCGGACCGACGCGTCGGGATGCTCCAGCCCCCGGAGCACGGACGCCTTCTTGGCGTCTTCTTCTGGCACGGATGCCGATGCCGACATGGTCATGTGGGCCACCTCCTGCGGCCCAGTGAAGGGCTTGTCACCGTGTCAAGGTCAAGGTCGGACGCCAAGAGCCCGGGACAGCGCACGCCGGGGGCGCGCGTCCCTCCCCGCGCTTCCGCCGCGTGCGGCGTTCCGGGGACAGTGCGGCGACACCCGCCGACGGTGCTTTACAGCGCCGCCCCGGCGGCGAACCCTCCCCCTGGGAGGCGTCTGTCCCGCCCCCGCCGGAAGGTCTCCTCGAAGGATCCCCCATGAAGCCGGTCGCGCTGCTGTTGTCCGCCCTCCTCACCCCGGCCGCCGTCGCCACCCCCGCCGCGGCCGCGCCGGGCGGGCCGGCCCCGTCCGCCGAAAGCCTGGGCGTCGCGGTCGCGGTGCGGGTCGCGGCGGCGCGGGGCATCCGGTTCGGGGCGTGCCCGGCGGCCGAGAAACTGCCGGAGCCGGTGGAGTGCGGGACCGTGGAGGTCCCGCTCGACTACGCGCAACCGGACGGCACCCGCGTCCCGCTGACGGTCAGCCGGGTGAGGGCCGCCGGCCCGGAGGCGAAGCGGCAGGGCGCGCTCGTCTACAACCCGGGCGGCCCCGGCGCCTCCTCCACCTTCTTCCCGCTCGCCGCCGAACTGCCCGTCTTCAAGCGCATCGCCGCCGCGTACGACCTGGTCGGCTACGCCCCGCGCGGCGTGGCCCGGTCCGCGCCGGTGTCCTGCCAGGCCCCGGCCGACCGCCAGCAGGGGCCGTCGCTCGCGCCGTCGGAGCCCCCGGAGGACTTCAAGCGGGAGCGGATCGCCCGCGCCAAGGCGTACGCGCGGGGCTGCGCGGAGCGCACCGGCCCGGCCCTGCGGCACTACCACTCGCTCAACAACGCCCGCGACCTGGAGGTGCTGCGGGCGGCGCTCGGCGAGCGGCGGCTGACGTTCATGGGCGCCTCGTACGGCACGTACTTCGGCGCCCTGTACGCGACGCTGTTCCCGCACCACGTACGCCGGATGGTCTTCGACGCGCCCGTGAACCCGGCGCCGGGCAAGATCTGGTACGAGAGCAACCTCGACCAGTCGCTCGCCTTCGAGCAGCGCTGGGAGGACTTCCGTACCTGGGCGGCCCGGCACGACAAGGTGTACGGGCTGGGGACGACGGCCGCCGAGGTCGCCCGCCGTTACGAGAAGGTGCGCGCCCGGCTCGCCGCGCACCCGGCGGACGACCGGGTCGGGCCGGGGCAGTTGCACCGGGCGATGCTCGCGGCACTGTACGACGACCGGTTCTGGCCGGCCCGGGCGGGCGCGCTCGGGGCGTATCTGAAGGGCGATCCGAAGCCGCTGGTGACCCAGGCCGCTCCCGACCCCGTCGATCCGGAGGTCACGAAGGACGCCGATCCGGGGAACGGGACCGCCGTCTACACGGCCGTGGAGTGCAACGACGGCCCGTGGCCGGAGGACTTCGCCGTCTGGGACCACGACAACACCCGGCTCGCGCGCCGCGCCCCGTTCGAGACCTGGGACAACGTGTGGGCGAACCTGCCCTGCGCGTACTGGCCCGCGCCGCGCCAGGAACCGCTGGACGTGCGCACCGGTCCGGGAGTGCTGCCGCCGGTGCTGATCCTCGCGGCCGAACGCGACGCCGCGACACCATACGAGGGGGCGCTCGAACTCCACCGCCGGCTGGCGGGTTCCGCGCTGGTGACCGAGCGGGGTGCCGGGACGCACGGCACCGGAGGCGGCCCCAACGCCTGTGTGAACGGCTATCTGGAGCGCTATCTGCTGACGGGCGAGGTGCCCGACGAGGCGATGGGCGGCGACGGGGCGAGCGCGGAGGAGGAGGCCGAGACGGCGGCACCTCTGGCCGCGATGGGGCCGCACGCGGATCCGTCCGCGTACACGGCCCAGAAGACGCCGGTGCGGCGCGCGTCATGCGCGCCGCACCCGGAGCCGGACCCGGTGTCGCTGGAGCGGCTCGCGAAGGACCGCGAGCCGTCTGATCTTCCGGGTCGAGGGGCCACCCATCCGGCTGGGCGCCGGACGGTGACCTGGTCGGTGATGCCGGAGGACTGAGCTCCGGGGCCCGGTCGGGCCCCGGGGACGTCAGCCTCAGGCCAGGCCCGCCACCAGCTCGGCGACGCTCCTGCGCCGGCCGGTGTAGAACGGGATCTCCTCGCGGACGTGCAGGCGCGCCTCGGAGCCCCGAAGGTGACGCATGAGGTCGACGATACGGTGCAGCTCGTCGGCCTCGAAGGCCAGGATCCACTCGTAGTCGCCGAGCGAGAACGAGGCGACCGTGTTGGCGCGCACGTCCGGGTAGCCGCGGGCCATCTTGCCGTGGTCGGCGAGCATCCGGCGACGGTCCTCGTCCGGCAGCACGTACCAGTCGTACGAGCGCACGAACGGGTACACCGACACGTAGTTACGCGCGGTCTCGTCGGCCAGGAAGGCCGGGATGTGCGACTTGTTGAACTCGGCGGGACGGTGCAGCGCCATGTTCGACCACACCGGCTCCAGGGCACGGCCCAGCTTGGTGCGGCGGAACAGGTTGTACGCGTCCTGGAGCTCGTCGCTCGTCTCGGCGTGCCACCAAATCATGAGATCGGCGTCGGCGCGCAGCCCGGAGAGGTCGTAGGTGCCGCGGATGGTGATGTCCTTGGCGGCGAGCTGGTCGAACAGCTCCTGGACTTCTTCGGCGTAGCCGGCCCGATCCTCGGGAAGAACATCGCGCAGCTTGAAGACGGACCACAGGGTGTAGCGGATGACCTCGTTGAGGTCCTTCGCCTTCTTACCGGCGTTCGGGATCTTTTCGGGCGCACTCATGGCTCTATTCTCGCCCTTCACCGAGAGTGCCCCGCACCGGGGTCGCCCGTTTCCGACGTGGCGATGATCTCGTCCGCCGCGCGCTCGCCCGAAGCGACGCACGCGGGGATTCCGACGCCTTCGTAGACGGCGCCCGCGAGGGCCAGCCGGGGCAGTCCGGCGACGGCGGCGCGGATCCGGTCGACCCGGGCCAGGTGGCCGACCGGGTACTGCGGCAGGCCGCCGATCCAGCGGGTGACGGTGGAGGCGACGGGCCGGGCGGCCAGACCGGTGGCGGCGGCCAGGTCCTTCAGGGAGACGTCGACCAGGTCGGAGTCCTCGCGGTCGACCTGCTCCGCCTCGCCGTAGCGGCCGACGGAGGTGCGGAGCACGAAGAGGTCGGGGGCGCCGTCGGCGATCCACTGCCACTTCTGGCTGGCGAAGGTGGACGCCTTGATGGTGTGGCCGTCGACCGGCGGGACGAGGAAGCCGGAGCCGGGCAGCTCGGGCAGGTCGGCGCGCCGGAAGGCCAGGGTCATCAGGGCCATGGACGCGTACTCGACGGCGCTCAGCTCGGTCGCCGCGGCGGGCGCGAGACCGGCGAGCAGCTCGGCCGCGGGTCCGGCGGGGGTGGCGAGCACGACGGCGCCGGGAGTGAGGACCCGGTCCGGGGTGGTGACCTCCCAGCCGTCGGGGCCGGTGCGGCGCAGGCCGGTGACCGGGGTACGGGTGAGGATCGTGCCGCCCGCGGCGCGTACGGCGTCGGCGACCGCGCCGGGGAGCGTGCCGACGCCGCCCCGGATGCCGGCGAAGGCGGAGCCGCCGAGGCCGGTGCCGAGGCCCGTACCGCCGCCCGCGGCGTCGCTCGGGCCGGCCGCGCCCGCCTGCTGGACGGCGCGTACGGCCTCGGTGAGCGTGGCGTGCTCACGGGCGGCGCGGAACAGCGCGGGGACGGCGGCGCGCATCGAGATGCGGTAGGCGTCGCCCGCGTACACCCCACCGAGGAGGGGTTCGACGAGCCGGTCGACGACCTCGTGGCCCATCCGTTCGGCGACGTACGCGCCGATGGCGATGTCGTCGCCGATCTCGGTGGGCGGCAGCTCGCGGTCGCGGCCGACGCGCGCCACGGCCTCGGCGGACAGCAGGCCCTCGACGGCCCGGCCGTCGCCGGGGACGCCCATGACGTGGCCCTTGGGCATGGGCACGAGCGCGCCGCGGGACCAGACGGAGGCGGTGGTGGTGGCGGGGGCCTGGAGGCGGTCGCCGAGGCCGACCCGCTCGGCGAGCGCGACGGCCTCCGGCCGCCGGGCGAGCAGGGATTCGGCGCCGAGATCGACGGGGGCGCCGGCGATCTCGCCGGCCAGCAGCTTGCCGCCGACCCGGTCGCCCGCTTCGAGGAGGACGACCCGCTTACCGGCCGTGACGAGGCGGTGGGCGGCGGCGAGGCCCGCGATGCCGCCGCCGATGACGACGACGTCCGGTGCGTCCGTTGTCTGCGCGTTCGCGTTCATGGTCCCACTCTCTCAAACCGCTTCGGCGCGCCCGATCCGAGGCCTGACCGTGACCGCATCGCGACCGCCCGAGCGAAACCGGACACCCGCCCCCTCCGTCAAAAAGGCGCCACGACACACCGACGATCGCCTTGGGGGCCTTGATGAGCAACGGGAACGTGGACATGGGGAAGAAGAGAGCCAGGACGGTACGGGCGGGCGCGGCGGCGACGCTGCTGACGGCCTCGCTGGTCCTGACGGGCTGCGCCGGAGGCGGCACCGCCGACGCCGGGTCGGCGGACGCGAAGGCGGCGGACCGCGGGTACGCCGCCGGGAGCGGGGCCGCCGCCGACCGGGCCGACGGGCCCAGCGCGGGACTGACGGCCAAGCCTCCGGCGCAGGGGAAGGGCGGCACGCCCCGTACCCCGGCGGCGCAACAGCACGTCATCCGTACCGCCGAACTGTCCGTCCGGGTCCGCAGCGTGGAGAACGCGGCGGCCGACGCCCGCCGTGCCGCGACGGACGCGGGCGGCCGGGTCGAGACCGAGACGACGCAACGCGACGACGGCGACGAGGTCTCCTACAGCGACGAGAGTCTGGTCACGTCCCGGCTGGTGCTGCGCGTCCCGCAGGACCGTTACGACGACGTCCTCACCAAGCTCGCGGGTGGCGGCAAGCTGCTGTCGCGCAAGGCGGACGCGAAGGACGTCACCGACCAAGTGGTGGACGTCGAGAGCCGGATCGCGACCCAGCGAGCGAGCGTCGCGCGGGTGCGGGAGCTGATGGACAAGGCGACGCAGCTGAGCGACGTGGTGTCCCTGGAGAGCGAACTGAGCAGGCGGCAGGCCGACTTGGAGGCGCTGCTCGCCCAGCAGGCCTCACTGAAGGACCGTACGTCACTGGCGACGATCACGCTCCTGCTGAGCGAGACACGGACCAGCGCGCCCCCCGCCGAGGACGACGACCGGCCCGGCTTCCTCGACGCCCTGAGCGGCGGCTGGCACGCGCTGGCCACCGCCGTCACGTGGGTCCTCGTCGTGCTCGCCGCGCTCGCGCCGTGGCTGGCGGTCGCGGCGGTCGGGTACGCGGTGTGGCGGTGGCTGATCCGGCCCCGGCTGCGCCGGCGTGCGCCGGTGGCGACCGGGCACGGGGCGCTCGCCACCCCCGGGCTGCCGCACTGGACGGGCGGCACGCCCGGAACACCCGCATCGCCGGCACCGGCCGCACCTCAGGCACCGGCCGCCACGTCCGGAACGGCCGGAACGGCCGGAACGGCCGGATCCGGCGACACGGCCGGACCCTCCATGCCCGCACCCGACGGGGAGCCCGCAGAATAAGGCCCCATGAGCGAACGCCTTGTGGTCATCGGCGGGGACGCGGCGGGCATGTCCGCCGCGTCACAGGCGCGCAGGCTGAGGAAGCCCGGGGAGCTGGAGATCGTCGCGTTCGAGCGCGGTCACTTCAGCTCGTACTCGGCCTGCGGCATCCCGTACTGGGTCGGCGGTGACGTCCCCGTCCGGGACGCGCTGATCGCGCGCGGCCCGGAGGAGCACCGCGCCCGGGACATCGATCTGCGGATGCGGACCGAGGTGACCGAGCTGGATCTGCCCGGTCAGCGGGTGCGGACCCGGGACCTGGAGTCGGGCACGGAGGCGTGGACCGGTTTCGACAAGCTGGTGATCGCGACGGGCGCCCGCCCGTCGCGGCCGCCGCTGCCGGGCATCGACGCGCCGGGCGTGCACGGCGTGCAGACCCTCGACGACGGGCAGTCGCTGATCGAGTCGCTGTCCCGGGCGCGCGGCCGGCGGGCCGTGGTCGTCGGCGCCGGGTACATCGGGGTGGAGATGGCGGAGGCGCTGCTCGGCCACGGCTTCGAGGTGACGGTCCTCAACCGGGGCGAGCAGCCGATGGCCACGCTCGACCCCGACATGGGACGCCTGGTGCATCACGCGATGGACGGCCTGGGCATCCGTACGGTCGGATCGTCGGCGGTCACCGGCATCCTGACCGGCGACGACGGCCGGGTGCGGGCGGTCACGACGGACACCGGCGAGTTCCCGGCGGACGTGGTCGTGCTCGGCATGGGCGTGGTGCCGGAGACCACCCTCGCGCGGGCGGCGGGGCTGCCGCTGGGGGCGTACGGGGGTCTGCTCACCGACCTGTCGATGCGGGTGCGCGGGCAGGAGAACGTGTGGGCGGGCGGCGACTGCGTGGAGGTCCTCGACCTGGTGTCCGGCAAGGAGCGGCACATTCCGCTGGGCACGCACGCCAACAAGCACGGCCAGGTCATCGGCTCGAACGTGGGCGGCGACTACGCGACGTTCCCGGGCGTGGTGGGCACGGCGGTGTCCAAGGTGTGCGACCTGGAGATCGCGCGGACCGGGCTGCGGGAGAAGGACGCCCGTGCGGTGGGGCTCCAGTACGTGACGGTGACCGTGGAGTCGACGAGCCGGGCGGGCTACTACCCGGGGGCGGCGCCGATGACGGTGAAGATGCTGGCCGAGCGGCGTTCGGGACGGCTGCTCGGGGTGCAGATCGTGGGCCGCGAGGGTGCGGCGAAGCGGGTGGACATCGCGGCGGTGGCGCTGACGGCCGGGATGACGGTGGAGCGGATGACCGCCCTGGACCTCGGGTACGCGCCGCCGTTCTCGCCGGTGTGGGACCCGGTCCTGGTGGCGGCGCGCAAGGCGGTCGCGGCGGTACGGGCGGCGGGCTGAGGCACCGGGGCCGAGGCGGCGGGCTCAGGGGCTGCTCGCCCCGGCCCGCCGCGCGTACCCACTCAGCGACTCAGCGCGCGGTACGCGTGTGCACGTAGTCGACGAGCCGGGTCAGGGCCTCCGGGTCGGTCGTCGGCAGCACACCGTGACCGAGGTTGAAGATGTGGCCCTCCAGGCCCTCGGCCGCGGCCAGGACCTCGTCCGTCTTGGCCTCGACGGCCTCGCGGGAGGAGAACAGGACGGCCGGGTCGAGGTTGCCCTGGAGCGCCTTGCCGGGGCCGACGCGGCGGGCGGCCTCGTCGAGCGGGACGCGCCAGTCGACGCCGACCACGTCGGCGCCCGCCTCGCCCATGAGGCCGAGCAGCTCGCCCGTACCGACACCGAAGTGGATGCGCGGCACGCCGTACCCGGCGACCGCGTCGAAGACCTTCGTGGAGGCCGGCATCACCGAGCGGCGGTAGTCGGCGGGGGCGAGGGCGCCGACCCAGGAGTCGAAGAGCTGGACGGCGGAGGCGCCGGCCTCGATCTGCACCTTGAGGAAGGCGGAGGTGATCTCGGCGAGGCGGTCCAGCAGGTCGGCCCACAGCTGCGGGTCGCCGTACATGAGCGCCTTGGTGTGCTCGTGGTTGCGGGACGGGCCGCCCTCGACGAGGTAGCTCGCGAGGGTGAACGGCGCACCGGCGAAGCCGATGAGCGGGGTGGCGCCCAGCTCGGCGGTGAGCATGCCGATGGCCTCGGTGACGTACGCGACGTCCTCGGGCGTGAGGTCGCGCAGCCGGGCCAGGTCGGCGCGGGTGCGGATCGGCTCGTCGACGACGGGGCCGACACCGGGCTTGATGTCGAGGTCGATGCCGATGGCCTTGAGCGGGACGACGATGTCGCTGAAGTAGATCGCGGCGTCGACGTCGTGCCGGCGGACGGGCTGCAGGGTGATCTCGGTGACCAGCTCGGGCCGCATGCACGACTCGAGCATGGGGATGCCCTCGCGGACCTTGAGGTACTCGGGCAGGGACCGCCCGGCCTGCCGCATGAACCAGACCGGCGTGTGCGGCACCGCCTCGCGCCGGCACGCCTTGAGGAACGTGGAGTCGTAGGTCTGCGGCTGGTGCTTCGTCTGCTGGCCCGTAGGGCGATCCATGGCGCTCACGCCCAGAATCTTCGCATGTGGCGAGAAGCCGCTCGCCCGGCCCGGGTGTCCCTCCCTGCGCCAGGGCCCCGTTCCGCCTACTCTTCCCCGCATGGCTGCGGCTCAGGGACATTCTTCCGATCATTCCGACGGCATTCGAGGGACAGAGACGGGGACGGGGAAGACGGCGGGTGACGACAAGGTGAGTGCCACGGAGGCCGACGCGGTGCCGCCCGCGTTCCGGCGGGCGGTCGAGGGGCTGCGCGCGGTGCGGCTGCGGCCGGAGATCGAGGCCGAGCCGACCCGGCCGCCGCAGCGGCTCGCCCCGCACGCGTACGCGCTGGAGGCGGTGGTCGTCGACGGAGACGAGGACCTCGCGGACGGGCGTCTCGTGCTGCTGCACGACCCGGCCGGGCACGACGCCTGGAAGGGGACGTTCCGGCTGGTCACCCTGGTGCGGGCGGAGCTGGAGCCGGAGATGGCGGCGGACCCGCTGCTGCCGGAGGTGTGCTGGTCCTGGCTGACCGGGGCGTTCGAGGCGCGCGGCCTCGCGTACGAGGAGGCGAGCGGCACCGTCACGATGGCGGGCTCGCACTATTTCGGGGGGCTCGCGGAGCGCGCGCCGGCGACGCAGATCGAGATCCGGGCGTCGTGGACGCCGCGGGAGGGGCAGGGCGGGGTGCCGGACACCGGGGCGCATCTGGAGGCCTGGTGCGATCTGCTGTGCCAGGTCGCGGGGCTTCCGCCGTCGTCGCCGGAGCCGCCGAAGGGGCCGGGGGCGGGGACCACGTCCGGCGCCGGGGTCGTCTCGCTGCCGCAGCGGCGGGGCCCGCAGCAGCCGTAGCCAGGGGACGCAAGCACACGGCGGCACGGGGGCAGAGGGACAGAGGGGACCGGGGGGACACACCGGGTTCGGGAGACGCGGGGCGCGGGGGCGCGACACGCCCGGGCGGCGACACGCCCGAGCGACGCTTTTCGGACACTTTCGAGCGAGGGTGGGCCGCAGAACGGCATGAGGCTCGTACGATGATCGATCGCGCGTCCGATTTGCCCCCCTTGTCGCTCACCAAATCGTGATCTTTCCCTAAAGGCGGGCCGTCCGGCTGCCGAAGGAGTCAATGACCCCTTCACAGTCGGGTCCGCCCCCCGGCTTCTTCCCCGAGCCGGCTCCCGTCCCGCACCTTCCCCCCAGGAGGTTTGGTGTCCGTTCTCCTCGAGCAGCCCGCAAGCCTGGTCGCCTACCGCCCGAACAAGCCGACGGCCATGGTCGTCGTGGCCGACCCACGCGTCCGTTCCACCGTCACCCGTCATCTGTGGGCGCTCGGTGTACGCGACGTCATCGAGGCGTCATCCATCGCGGAGGCGCGTCCCCGCGTCGGCAACCCACGCGACATCTGCGTCGCCGACGTCCACCTCCCCGACGGCAGCGGGCTGACCCTGCTGTCCGAGACCCGCGCCGCGGGCTGGCCCAACGGCCTCGCCCTCTCGGCCGCCGACGACATCGGCGCCGTGCGCAACGCGCTGGCGGGCGGGGTCAAGGGATACGTCGTCACCGGTACGCGCACGAACATCGGGCACCCCACCCGCCCCGGCGCCGCCCCCATCGGCTCCGCGGCCGCCCGCCTCGGCCACCGCCGCCCCCCGGGTGCCCCGAGCCACCCGGGCGGCTACCGCGAGCTCTCCGGCCGTGAGGTCGAGGTGCTGCGGCTGGTGGCCGAGGGCCAGTCCAACAAGGCCATCGGCGTGTCCATGGGCCTGTCGGCCCTGACCGTCAAGTCCCACCTGGCCCGGATCGCCCGCAAGCTGGGCACCGGCGACCGGGCCGGCATGGTCGCGGTCGCCCTGCGCACCGGGATCATCCACTGAGCGCGTACCCCCGCCCCACCCTGCGCGTCAGCAGGTGAAGAACGTCGAGCGCCCGTCGACGGAACGTTCCCTCTGCCCGGTCGGCCCGGGCCGAACGGGACCGTTCCCTCGATGGGCGCTTGCCATGGACGGATACCCTTGACAGGTGACCGAAGCCCAAGACACCGCGAGTGACACCGCACTACGAACCACCGGGGGCGCCCCCTCGGACGACGAAGTCCCTGCGCACGGGCTGCCGACCCCCCTGCTCGAACCCCGCGAGGGCATCCCGCCCGTCGTCGCCGGCGAGGACGCCCTCGCCGACGTGATCGCGGCCTTCGCCGGCGGTCGCGGCCCGGTCGCCGTCGACGCCGAGCGGGCCTCCGGATACCGCTACGGGCAGCGGGCCTATCTCGTCCAGATCCGCCGCGAAGGCGCGGGCACCGCGCTGATCGACCCGGTGGGCTGCCCGGACCTCTCCGGTCTCGGCGAGGCGCTGACCGGCACCGAGTGGATCCTGCACGCCGCGACCCAGGACCTGCCGTGCCTGCGCGACATAGGCATGCGGCCCTCGCGGCTCTTCGACACCGAGCTGGCCGGCCGGCTCGCCGGCTTCCCCCGGGTCGGCCTCGGCGCGATGGTCGAGTCCGTCCTCGGGTACGCCCTGGAGAAGGGCCACTCCGCCGTCGACTGGTCCACCCGCCCGCTGCCCGACCCCTGGCTGCGCTACGCGGCGCTCGACGTCGAGCTGCTCGTCGACCTGCGCGACCAGCTGGAGCGGGAGCTGGACCGGCAGGGCAAGCTGGGCTGGGCGCTGGAGGAGTTCAGCGCCATCGCGTCCGCCCCGCCCGCCCCGCCCCGCAAGGACCCGTGGCGCCGTACGTCCGGCATGCACAAGGTACGCCGGCGCCGGCAGATGGCGGTCGTACGGGAGCTGTGGACGGCCCGCGACAAGGTGGCCCAGCGTCGCGACGTCTCCCCCGGCAAGGTGCTGAGCGACGCGGCGATCGTCGAGGCCGCCCTGGCGCTGCCGCCGAACGCGAACGCCCTGGGTTCGCTGCCCGGCTTCGGGCAGCGGATGAGCCGGCGCCAGCTGGAGCAGTGGCAGGCGGCCGTGGACCGGGCCAAGGCGCTGCCCGAGGTGGAGCTTCCGCAGCCCGGCCAGGCGCTGGCGGGTCCGCCCCCGCCGCGGGCCTGGGCGGACAAGGACCCCGCCGCGGCGGCCCGGCTGTCCGCGGCCCGCGCGGCGGTCTCGGCCCTCGCCGAGCAGCTGCACCTGCCGCCGGAGAACCTGATCACCCCGGACACGGTCCGCCGGGTGTGCTGGGAGCCGCCCGCCCCGGCCGATCCGGACACCATCGCCGCCGCCCTGGCCGGGCACGGCGCCCGTCCCTGGCAGATCCACCTGGTGACCCCGCTCCTCGCGGCCGCTCTGGCGGGCTGAGGACACGGCGGAACCACACGAGGCCCCTGACGCTCCGGCGCCGGGGGCCTCCGCCGTATCCGCGCGGGCACGTCACGGAGGCACGTATCCCCGCATAGGCGGACGCAGGTGTCCCCGCTCCCCCGGTTCATGTCCCGGTTCTGTCACCGCTGATCCGGATCTCTAGGGGCCGCTCCTCGCGCCGCCTAGTTTTCGAACATGCTCAAAAACAGGCTCACGCATCAGGCCCACCCGGCACACCCGGCACACTCGGCACACTCGGCACACGACGACCGCGAGGACTACGCGGACTGGGTCGCCGCTTTCCACACCGAGCGGCGGCGCCGCGACACACTCGGCGATCCGTCCTGGGAGCAGGGCTCCCGGCTGCCCGCGGCCCTGGTGCGCAGTATCCAGCGCTTCGAGGTCGGCGAGGGCGGCGACGGCGCGCAGCTGCTGGCCAAGGCCCGGCGGGCCGGGATACCCGGGTACGGCGAGGCGGCGGCCCTGTTCGTCGCCGAGGAGCGCAATCACGCGCGCATGCTGGCACTGCTGCTGTCGGCGGCCGGGGCCGGGACGCTGGACGGGCACTGGACGGACACCGTGTTCGTCCGGCTGCGGCGGACGCTCGGACTGCGGACGGAGGTGCTGGTGCTGATGGTCGCGGAGGTGGTGGCGCTGCGGTACTACCGGGCGCTGCGCGACGGTACGGACGATCCGCTGACCGCGGAGGTCGCGGGAAGGATTCTGGCGGACGAGGAGCGGCATGTGCCCTTCCACTGCCGGCGGCTGCGCGCGGATCTCGGCCGCCGTCCGCTCCCGGCGCGGCGCGGGACGACCGCCGTCTGGCGGGGGCTCGTGGCCGGGGCCGCGCTGGTCGTCGCGTACGACCACGGTCCGGCGCTGCGCGCGCTCGGGGTCTCCCGTACCGCCTTCTTCCGGGACGTCGTCCGCTCCTGCGGCCCGATGGCCGCCATGATGGACGGCCGGCTTCCGGTGCCGGAGCGCGGTGTGACCTTCGCCGCTCCCGGCCCCGGGGGTGGGCAGCTTGGTTACTCGTAAGTAGCATGGGGGGAGCAAGCGCGCGCTTAGGCGCGTGTCCGGGCCGCGCGCCCGCAGCTGCAGTGCCATCCCGCACCCTGGAGGAGAGCCATCGTGCCTCGTACCGTCAGGGACGTCGTCTTCGTCGACGGCGTCCGTACCCCGTTCGGCAAGGCGGGCCCGAAGGGCATCTACCACGAGACCCGCGCCGACGACCTCGTCGTCAAGGCCATCCGGGAGCTGCTGCGCCGCAACCCCGGTCTCGACCCCGCCAAGATCGACGAGGTCGCCATCGCCGCGACCACGCAGATCGGTGACCAGGGCCTGACCCTCGGCCGCACCGCCGGCATCCTGGCCGGTCTGCCGCAGTCCGTGCCCGGCTACTCCATCGACCGCATGTGCGCCGGCGCGCTGACCGCCGTCACGACGACGGCCGGTTCGATCGCCTTCGGCGCGTACGACGCCGTCATCGCCGGTGGTGTCGAGCACATGGGCCGTCACCCCATGGGCGAGGGCGTCGACCCGAACCCGCGCTTCGTGTCGGAGAAGCTCGTCGACGAGTCCGCCCTGTTCATGGGCATGACCGCCGAGAACCTGCACGACCGCTACCCGAGCATCACCAAGGAGCGCGCCGACGCCTACGCGGTGCGCTCGCAGGAGAAGGCCGCCAAGGCGTACGCCGACGGCAAGATCCAGCAGGACCTGGTGCCGATCTCGGTGCGCCGCACCTCCCCGGAGGCCGGTGAGACGGGCTTCGGTCTGGTCACCGCCGACGAGCCGATGCGCCCGGGCACCACGATGGAGAGCCTGGCGGGCCTGAAGACGCCGTTCCGCGTCCACGGCAACGTCACCGCGGGCAACGCGGCCGGCCTCAACGACGGCGCCACCGCCTCGATCATCGCCTCCGAGGACTTCGCCCGGGAGAACAACCTCCCGGTGAAGATGCGCCTCGTCTCGTACGCCTTCGCCGGCGTCGAGCCCGAGGTCATGGGCTACGGCCCGATCCCGGCCACCGAGAAGGCGCTGGCCAAGGCCGGTCTGTCCATCTCGGACATCGGTCTCTTCGAGATCAACGAGGCCTTCGCGGTCCAGGTCCTCGCGTTCCTGGAGAACTACGGCATCGCCGACGACGACACCCGCGTCAACCAGTACGGCGGCGCGATCGCGTACGGTCACCCGCTCGCCTCCTCCGGCGTCCGTCTGATGACGCAGCTGGCCCGCCAGTTCGAGGAGCAGCCCGAGGTCCGTTACGGCCTCACCACCATGTGCGTCGGCTTCGGCATGGGCGCCACGGTCATCTGGGAGAACCCGAACCACAAGGACGCCGGAGGCAGCAAGTGAGCACCACCACTGAGCTTCTGAAGGGCGCCGCCGAGCTCTTCCCGGACGAGGTCGTCACGTCCGCCCACGTACGGCACTTCGAACTCCCCGCGACCGGGTCCGATAGCGGCTCCGCCGCGGGGGGCCGGTTCGCGCTGATCACGCTGGACAACGGTTTCGACCACACCAAGCCGACCACCTTCGGCCCGCAGTCCCTCGGCAACCTGAACAAGGCGATCGACCAGGTCGAGGCCGAGGCCGCGAACGGTGAGATCGTCGGCGTCGGCATCACCGGCAAGCCGTTCATCTTCGCCGTCGGCGCCGACCTCAAGGGCGTCGAGCTGCTCAAGCGGCACTCCGACGCGCTCGCCATCGGCAAGGGCGGCCACGACGTCTTCAAGCGTCTGTCCGCGCTGGCCGTGCCGACCTTCGCGTACTACAACGGCGCGGCCATGGGCGGCGGCGTCGAGGTCGGTCTGCACTGCACGTACCGCACCGTCTCCAAGGCCCTGCCGGCCTTCTCGCTGCCCGAGGTCTTCCTCGGCCTGGTGCCCGGCTGGGGCGGCTGCACGCTCCTGCCGAACCTGATCGGCCCGGAGAAGGCCGTCTCGGTCGTCATCGAGAACTCGCTCAACCAGAACCGCCAGCTCAAGGGCAAGCAGGTCTTCGAGCTCGGCATCGCCGACGCGATGTTCGAGGGCGCGGACTTCCTGGAGCGCTCGCTGGTGTGGACCGCGCAGGTCCTCAAGGGCGAGATCACCGTGGAGCGCCCGGAGATCGACCGCGGCGAGGGCTGGGACGCGGCCGTCGCCAAGGGCCGCGCGATCGCCGACTCCAAGGTGCACGGCGCCGCCCCTGCGGCCTACCGCGCGCTCGCCATCATGGAGGCCGCCAAGGACGGCGACCTGCAGAAGGGCTTCGACGCCGAGGACCAGGCCCTCGCGGACCTGATCATGGGCGGCGAGCTCCGCTCCGGCATCTACGCCTTCAACCTGGTGCAGAAGCGCGCCAAGCGCCCGGCCGGCGCGCCGGACAAGTCGCTGGCCCGCCCGGTCACCAAGGTCGGTGTCGTCGGCGCCGGTCTGATGGCCTCCCAGCTCGCCCTGCTCTTCCTGCGCCGCCTCGAGGTGCCGGTCGTCCTGACCGACATCGACCAGGAGCGCGTCGACAAGGGCGTGGGCTACGTACACGGCGAGATCGAGAAGCTGCTCGGCAAGGGCCGCATCAACCAGGACAAGGCCAACCGTCTCAAGGGCCTGGTCTCCGGTGTGCTCGACAAGGCCGAGGGCTTCGCGGACGCGGACTTCATCATCGAGGCCGTGTTCGAGGAGATGTCCGTCAAGCAGACGGTGTTCGCGGAGGTCGAGGCCGTCGCCCCGGCGCACGCGATCCTCGCCACCAACACCTCCTCGCTGTCCGTCAGCGAGATGGCGTCGAAGCTGAAGCACCCCGAGCGGGTCGTCGGCTTCCACTTCTTCAACCCGGTCGCGATCCTCCCGCTCCTGGAGATCGTGCGCGGCGAGCAGACCGACGACGCCTCCCTGGCCACCGCGTTCGGTGTCGCCCGGAAGCTGAAGAAGACCGCGGTCCTGACGAAGGACGCCCCGGCGTTCGTCGTGAACCGCATCCTGACCCGCTTCATGGGCGAGATCCAGAACGTCATCGACGAGGGCACCCCGGTGGCCGTGGCGGAGAAGGCGGTCGAGCCGCTGGGTCTGCCGATGTCCCCGCTGGTGCTCCTGGAGCTGGTCGGCCCGGCGATCGGTCTGCACGTCTCCGAGACCCTGAACCGCGCCTTCCCGGAGCGCTTCAAGGTCTCCCCCAACCTGAAGGCGGTCGTCGAGGCCGGCAAGCGCGGCTTCTACGTCTACAAGCCGGAGAACGGCTTCAAGCCGGAGCTGGACCCCGAGGTCGCCGCGCTCCTCAAGCAGGGCGACAGCGTCCTGACGGAGGAGCAGGTCCGCGACCGCGTCCTGGACGCGGTGGCGCAGGAGATCGGCCTGATGCTGGACGAGGGTGTCGTCGCCGAGGCGCAGGACATCGACCTGTGCCTGATCACGGGCGCCGGCTGGCCCTTCCACCTGGGCGGCATCACGCCGTACCTGGACCGCGAGGGTGTCTCCGAACGCGTCAACGGCAAGCGCTTCCTGGCGCAGGGCGTGGCGAGCGTTCCCGCGTAAGCAGGCCGCCGCACAGCCTTCGGGTGTCCGTCCCTCACCTCGTGAGGGGCGGGCACCCGTTCGTGTGTCCGGGCGCGTCTCCCCTGGTGTCCCCCGCGCCCAGCCCCGGCCTCTCGTTCGGGATTCGAGCGAAGATGCCAGAATGGCGCGTCTTGTCCTCGACAGAACGGCCCCGCACCATGGCGCACCCCGGTTCCGGCTCCACCCGCCGCACCCTCCTCGTCGCGGGGGCGGCCTCGTTGGCGGTGGGCGGTCTGGCGGGGCTGGCGCTGTGGGCGGACAACGAGACCACGAAGGACGCGAACGCCCCGGCGGGGCCCGCGATCGCGGGCTCGTTCGACATCGCCCGGCCCACCCGGCTGTGGCGGCCGACCGCGCTGAACGACACCACCGGTCCGCAGTCGCTCGCGTTCGACGACACCACCGGTGACGTGTACGTGGTGCAGCAGGCCCAGGGCGGACTGCGGCTGCGCGGCGAGAAGGCCCCGGTGGACGCGGCGGAGCGCAAGCGCGCCGGGGACCTGTGCGTCACCCGTTTCTCCGGCTCCGGCGAGCAGCTGGGCCGGATGTATCTGCGGGGCTTCGGGCACGGCGTCTCGATGGGGGTGCAGGCCGCGGGCCGGACGGTGTGGCTGTGGGTCGAGTCCCGGGCGCGGGGGAAGACCGCGTACGGACAGGCCGTCACCCGGGTGCCCTTCGAGGACGGGGCGGTACTCGACGACGCCGGCCGCTCGGTGCGCCCCCGGTTCCTCGCGCCCCGGGGCAGCCTCCGGGTCCATCCGGCGGTCGACCCGACCACGGGCCGTCTGCTCGTCGGTTATCTGGACGCCGACGGAAAGGCGCACGGCTATTCCGTGCACCGGCTGCGGGACGTCCTCGCGGGCGACGAGACGCCGTTGTGGCGGATCGACGGAGCCGCTTACCTGGAGAAGGCGACATTCCAGGGCTGCACCCTCCACGGCGATTACATCTACCAGCTCACCGGGAATCCCTACAGCAAGGCGGACGGCCGCAATCCGCGTGATTCGGGGGGAAACACCTTCATTTCCGCCCTCGATGTCCGCACCGGGCGGCCGGCGGGCCGTCAGCTCGTTTCCGTCGACCCCTCGCTCCGCTTCCGGGAACCCGAGGGAATCGCCGTCCGCGCCCACCCTGAACCGCTGCTGTGCATGGGTTTCTCGGTGAAGACCACCGACCGGCGGAAGCTCGCCCTCTACGGCTTCGACCCCCGGAAGGGCGGAAAGGGCCGAAAGGCAGGCAACGCTTCGTAGGCGTCCCGCCACCATGAGCGAGGGTTGTACGCGCCCCGGACACTCTTCCGCCATGTTTCGATAACTATTCAGCGACGAGCCGCATGGTTCTCACTTCGCATCCACCCCACGCTCGCCCTCCTGTCTGTCTTGCCTATACTTTGCGAACGCTTTATGGCGTCTTCACAAGTCGACGGTCACGTCCCCACCGTGGCGCGGTTTCGGCGCGGAGTGACAACGCGTCACTGAAATCGGCAGGAGGGGCCTCACGGCCATGAACAAGCAGCGTCGTCAAGCCTTGCTGGGTGTCCTCGTCTCGAGCGCCCTGGTGTTGAGCTTCCTCGCCATGATGGCCGCGGTCGTGCTGCCGTCGGTCGAGTTGTTCGCCCTCGCGGCGGCGGTCAGTTATCTGTCGGACCTGATGCTGCACAGCGCGCAGTCGCCCACCCTGGAACGGCTGCGCGACTCCCGCTTCGGTCTGACCATCCGCTTCATCATCCGCCAGTTCCTGCTGCTGGGACTGTGCGGCGCGATGACGGACATCGACTCGTTCGTGGCCCAGATGACCGCGGTGGGGCTGCTCCTGCTCTTCGTGCTCCAGCTCGCGTACGGCGCGCTGCTCAAGCACGTCCGCAAGAAGCGCGCCGAACTGCCGTACACGACCCGCGGCCTGGACATGGAAGTCCTGGGCATCCGGCGCCTGCCGTCCCCGTTCCTGATGGACAAGCACGTCCGCAAGACGCTGCACCTGGACATCCCGCTGTTCGCCGGCGCGCTCGCCACCATGGCCACCGACAACTGGCGCTACGTCACCTACGGCGGCATCCTGTCGGTCTCCGTCGCCTACCTGGCGCTGCTCGTCCTGCTGCCCGGCGCCCGCAACGCGCTCATCCTGCCCGACACCGACCACGCCATCGACCTCCTCAACGAGGAGCTGCGCCGGTACCGTCCGCAGGTCGCCCTGTACTTCACGTTCGCGGCGATCTCCAAGGACTTCATGTACCAGGTCAACATGTGGCTGGAGTCGCTGGAGGCGCTGGACCTGCGGCCGGTCATCGTGCTGCGCGAGCGGGCCACCCTGCGCTACCTGGACGCCACCGCCGTGCCGGTCGTCTGCGTCCCGAAGGCCGAGTACCTGGCCCGCGTCGAGATGCCCGAACTGCGCGTCACGCTCTACCCCGGCAACGCCGGCAAGAACGTGCACATGCTCCAGCGCCACGACGTCAAGCACGTCTTCATCGGTCACGGCGACAGCGACAAGGCCGCCAGCAGCAACCGCGTCAGCAAGGTCTTCGACGAGATCTGGGTGGCCGGCCGGGCCGGCCGCGACCGCTACGAGCGCATCAAGCACGCCGTACGCCCCGAGCAGATCGTCGAGGTCGGCCGTCCGCAGCTGATGTCCCTGCACCGCTGGACCGGGCAGGTCAGCCAGCCCGTCCCCACCGTCGTCTACGCGCCGACCTGGGAGGGCTGGACGGACGACGCCTGCTACACCTCGGTGATCCCGGCCGGCGAGAAGCTGATCGAGGCGCTGCTCGCGCACAAGCGGCAGCTGCGCGTCATCTACAAGCCGCACCCGCTCACCGGTTCGCGCTCGGCCGCCGCCGGCGCCGCGCACCGGCGCATCATCGCCCTCCTGGAGGCGGACAACGCCCGCCGCTTCGGCAAGCGGATGACGGAGTCGAAGAGCGCCGCGAAGAAGCTCGCGCGGATCGACAAGCTCATCGCCGAACTCTCCGAGCGCGGTGTCCGGTCCAAGTTCCCCGACCTCTCCGAGGCCGAGCGCACCGCCCGGATCCGGCGCCACCGCAACCAGGCCGGCGAGCTGTACTGGAGCGCCGTGCCGGACGGGGCGCACCACGTGGTGCTCGACCGGATCCCCGCGCTCAACGACTGCTTCAACCACTCGGACCTGCTCATCGGCGACATGTCCAGCGTGATCTCGGACTTCATCGCGACGCGCAAGCCGTACGCCGTCTTCAACCTGGAGGGTCTGCCGGACCACCAGTTCCGCGACGAGCAGCGCACCGCGTACGCCTCGTACCTGCTGGACCTGGACTGCGACGGGCTCGACGCCGCGCTCGACGCGATGCTCGACCCGAAGAAGGACATCATGGCGGCGTACCGCGAGCAGTTGAAGGACTACCTGCTCGGCCCGGACTACCCGCCGTCCGTGGTCCGCTTCAACGCGGCGGCGAACGACCTCTACGCCCGCGGCCTGGCGGACTTCCCGATCGAGTACCCGGATCCGGAACCCGATCCCGCGCAGGCCCGCGTCTAGCGGCTCGCCCCCGCCCGGGCCCCGTTGCCCGGGCCCTCGACTCACCTCCACGCCCGGCCCCCCACACGTGCGTGCCCCCGCTCGGGCACGCACGCCGTCCGGGCACCCCTTCCCGTACCGCCACGCCCCCTCACCCAGGAGTCCGGAGACCGTGACCAGCACCGTCCCCCGCCGTCGTACCGTCGCCGTCGTCCTCGCCGGCGGCACCGGGCAGCGCGTCGGGCTCGCGATCCCGAAGCAGCTTCTGAAGATCGCCGGAAAGTCGATCCTCGAACACACCCTGTGCATCTTCGAGAACGCCGCCGATGTCGACGAGATCCTCGTCCTCATGGCCGCCGACCACACCGAGGAGGCCGAGCGGATCATCGCCAAGGCCGGCCTGCGCAAGGTGTCGCGGGTGCTGCCCGGCGGCTCGACCCGCAGCGAGACCACCAGCATCGCCATCCGGTACGTCACCGAGAACCTGCCCGAGGGCCAGGACGCCAGCCTGCTCTTCCACGACGCCGTACGCCCGCTGCTGTCGCAGCGCGTGGTGAAGGAGTGCGTGCGCGCACTGGAGCGCTACCAGGCCGTGGACGTGGCGATCCCGTCCTCGGACACCATCATCGTGACCCGGACCCACGGCGACGACGGCGAGTTCATCACCGAGGTGCCGGACCGCTCGCGGCTGCGCCGCGGCCAGACGCCGCAGGGCTTCCACCTGAGCACCATCCGCCGGGCGTACGAGCTGGCGCTCGCCGACCCGCGGTTCGAGGCCACCGACGACTGCTCGGTCGTCATCAAGTACCTGCCCGACGTCCCGGTCCACGTGGTCATGGGCGACGAGTACAACATGAAGGTCACCCAGCCGGTCGACGTGTTCATCGCCGACAAGCTGTTCCAGCTGGCCTCGTCGGCGGCCCCGGCCGCCGCGGCCGAGGACTCGTACCGGGAGGCCCTCACCGGCCGCACGATGCTCGTCTTCGGCGGCTCGTACGGCATCGGCGCCGACATCGCCCGGCTCGCCGAGGAGTACGGGGCGACCGTCTACGCCCTGGGCCGCTCCACCACCGGCACCCACGTGGAGATCCCGGAGCACGTCGAGGAGGCGCTGGCCAAGGCGTACGCCGAGACCGGCCGGATCGACTACGTGGTGAACACGGCCGGCGTGCTGCGCACCGGCCGGCTCGCCGACACCGACAACGAGACCATCCGCGAGGCGACCGAGGTCAACTACCTCGCGCCGGTGAACATCGCGCGCTTCTCCTACAAGTACCTGGCGGAGACGGACGGCCAGCTGCTGCTGTTCACCTCCAGCAGCTACACCCGCGGCCGCTCCGAGTACAGCCTGTACTCCTCCACCAAGGCCGCCGTGGTCAACCTGACCCAGGCGCTCGCCGAGGAGTGGGCGGAGGACGGCATCCGCGTCAACTGCGTGAACCCCGAGCGCACCGCGACCCCGATGCGGACGAAGGCCTTCGGGCAGGAGCCGACCGGGACCCTGCTGTCCTCCGAGACCGTGGCGCGCAGCGCGCTCGACGTCCTGGTGTCGCGGATGACCGGCCATGTCGTCGACGTCCGCCAGCAGGACCCGACGGGCGGCGCCGCGGCGCAGTCCGGCTTCGAGCGGGCGATCGCCTCGGTCCTCAGCCGGCAGGAGAGCCAGGAGCTCTGAGGCCGGGCCGGGCCGGGCCCGAGCCGCGGGCCCGTCGGGGTCCGGCTCCGGTGGGGCGGTCCGGTCGGGTCATGGAGGAGGAGAGAGACGTGGGAGGGGTGAAAGGGGTGGGAGGGGACATGACGTATCCCGAGGCCATGACGGAGGCCGAGGCGCGGCCGGGCCGGCGGACCAGGATCTTCCTGTCCGGCGGTTCGGGAACGGTCACCCGGCCGGCGAGCCATCTGCCGATGATGGGCTGGGGGCAGGCGCTCGGCCTGTTCCTCACCGACGACGTCGAAGTCGTCAACTGTTCGCGGGCGCGGGCGAGTACCAAGAGCTTCCGCGAACGCGGCCGGCTCCAGTGGATCCTCGACGAGATGGAGCCCGGCGACTACCTCGTCATGGCCTTCGGCCAGATCGACTGGAAGCCCGACCCGGGCATCCACACCGAGCCGTTCGAGGACTTCCTCGAACATCTGCGGGCATACGTGACGGGGGCCCGGGAGCGTCAGGCGCACCCGATCCTGATGATGCCGTTCGAGCGGCGCCGCATCGACCGGCACGGGAACGTCAGCCGGTTCCTCGGCGACTACCCGGTCGCCATGCGGCAGCTGGCCCACGAGGAGTTCGTCCCGCTCGTCGACGTGTACGGGCAGAGCCTGCGGTGGTGGGAGGAACTCGGCCCCGAGCACAGCAAGCACGTGTTCACGTATCTGCGGCCGGGCGAGCCCCTGATGCCCATCGTGCAGGACGCCGACAACGTGCACCTGCGGGCCGAGGGCGCCGTCGAGGTGGCCAGGTTCACCGCCCGCGCGCTGGTGACCCAGGGGCTGATCCCCGCCCACTGGGTGAAGGACCTCGACCGGCGGACCTTCTCGTACGACGAGATGGGCTGGCTGGACGAGGCCACGTTCCAGCACCGTACGAAGTCCCGTGTCACTCCCGCCCGTGATCTGTGAGGCCGGTCCATGAACCACTTGCTGTGTGCCGGCCGGGCCGTCGGCACCGAAGAGCACTCCCCCGGCGTGACGCACGCCGCCCTGTACAGCTCCGTCGCGCCCTTCAGCGGCGTCGCCCCCGGTGACGTGGTGCAGCTCGCGCTGTCCGTCGCCGTGGAGAACGCGCCCTTCGGCTACGCGTACGTCCAGGAGAAGTACTTCGCCGACGCGGCGGAGATCCTCGCCATCCAGGACGTGGAGTACTTCCCCAAGCAGCGCTGGTACCGGGTGCGGGCCGAACCGGGGCAGAACGGCGTCGGGTTCCTCTCGGTCCGGGTGAAGCAGCCGAAGAAGAAGGAGCCCCGGCTGCGCCCGCACATCGCGGTCGCCGTACCCGGACGGGAGTCGCGCAAGATGGTCCGTACTGCCTCGCTGCGGGACCGTTCGCTGCTCATCCGGACGATGTTCGCGCCCGGCCTGCGGATCGTCACCGCCCCCGGTGTGCCCGGCATGGCCGACGCGCTCGGCACCCTCGCCACCCTCGCGCCGGGCAGCCGGCCGGTGTCGGTGTCCCAGCCGCGGTCCGGCACCGCCGGGCTCGGCCAGGACGGCCGGATCGGCTACGAGCCGCGCCCCGGGTTCACCGGCTACGACCGCTTCGAGTACACCGTCGCCACCCCGGACGGCGGGCAGGTCACCGCGCCGGTGAACGTGTACGTCGGCGCCCTGGACGACCGTCCCGGCGTCTTCCCCGAGCACCAGCTCACCACCGACTTCCAGCCCTGGCAGTGGTCGGAGCTCACCGGCGCGATGCCGTGGCCCGGGCCCGTCACCCCGCAGAACGGATAGGCGCCGGCCCATGACCACCTCCGTGCCCGTGCACCCGGGCGACCTCCGCGACGTCACCGTGGTCCTGCACGTCCGGGACCACGCCCGGACGCTGCCGGCCTGCCTCGACTCGCTGCTGGGCCAGACCCTCGGCATCGACCGCATCGAGATCATCGCGATGGACGACGGCTCGACCGACGAGGGCGGCGCCCTGCTGGCCGAGGCCGAGCAGCGCCATCCCGGACTGGTGCGGGCCGGCCAGTTCCGGCGCGGGCTGTCCACCGCCGACGCCCGCAACTGGGGCATGAGCCAGGCCGCCGGCCGCTATCTGCTCTTCCTGACCGGCGCCGACCGGCTCGCGCCGAAGGCCCTGGAGCTGATGGTCGCCTCGGCCGACGCGCACGAGGCCGACGTGGTCCTCGGCAAGCTGGAGAGTTCCGGCAAGCACACCGTGGCGACGTCGATGTTCCGCCGGACCCAGGGGTCGGTGGACCTCTACGGGTCGCGGGTGTACTGGTCGCTGACGCCCGACAAGCTGTTCCGTACGAGCCTGGTGCGCCGCCGCGGCCTGGAGTTCCCGACGGACATGACGATCGGCGAGGACCAGGCGTTCACCGCCGCGGCCCTCGTCCACGCCGACAACATCGCGGTGGTCGCCGACGAGCCGTGCGTGATCAAGGGCCCGGCGCAGACCGGGTCCGTCCCGCTGCAGCAGCGGGTGGCGCTGGCCAGTCGGATGATCGGGCTGCTGACGTCGATGGTGCCGCCGGGGCCGCGCCTGGATCTGCTGATCTCCCGGCACCTGGAGGCCGACCTCGGCAAGGCGACCGGCCCGCTGCTGCTCGCCTCCGACCAGCCCGCCGAACGGGAGCAGACCCTGTGGGCGGCGGCCGAACTGCTGCGCGCGCAAGTGCCGGCGAGCGCCCTGGCGCTGCTGCCGCGTCCGCTGGCGGTCCGGTACGCGCTGCTCGCGGCCGGGCACCACGCCGAGGCCGAGGAGATGGCCGCGTACGAGGCGGACAAGACGCGTCCGGCGCCGCGGAAGAAAGTCGAGGACGGCGTCGTCTACACCCAGCTGCCGTTCTTCCGGGACCCGGCGGTGAACCTGCCGGACGAGGTCTTCGACATCACCGCCAAGATGACGGTGAACCAGCTGCTGACCGGGCTGCGCTGGAACGGTTCGCTGCTGCTCCTCGACGGGCACGCGTTCTTCGAGCAGCTCTCCACGCGCGACCGGAACACCAAGGTCGTGCTGCGGAACCGGATCACCGGCGCCGAGGAGCGGTTCTCCGTCACCGCCCGCCGGGACGAGACGCTGCTGAACTCCAAGGGCAAGGCCCGGGCGATGGGCCGGTTCTCCACCCGGATCAACCTGCGCCAGATGTCGGACGGCCGGCCGCTGGGCACCGGCGTCTGGGACGTGTGCCTGGCGGTGAGCTTCGAGGGCGTCACGCAGGAGGTACGGCTCGGCCGCAAGCGGTCCGACGAGGTCGACGTCGTCAGCCGGGCGCCGATGGTCTTCGCGCCGTCGGCGACGACGCCCGGCCACGAACTGGCCGCGACGCCGTTCTACACGCAGGAGGGACACCTCGCGCTCGAGGTGTCCGAGCGGCTACCGCTGCCGAGCGGCCGCTGACCGCGCATGCCCGCTCTCACGATGCCACGGTCCGAAGGCCAGGCCGTCCTGCGTCCGGTCCTGACGGGCCAGCAGCAGACCGCCCGCCCGGTCGAACGCGGCGACGACCAGCCGGCCCTGCCCGTCCGTGCCCACCTGCGGGTCGCGCGGCGCGTCCCCGGCGCCGCCGCCTTGGCCGGTGTCGGCCAGGGGCGCCCACCAGGTGCCGTACCCCTCGTTCTCGGTGACGTAGGCGGTGACCTCGATGCCGCCGTGCGCGCCCACCTGGGCGAGCACGGTGCAGTCGTAGCCGCCGATGACGCCGCGGCCGACGCCGGGCCGGCCGCGGCCGCCCGCGCCGCCGAGCGCCATGACGCCGCCCGGGGTGTCCTTGCCCTGGGCGCGCCAGGCGACCAGGGAGTCGTCGCCGGGGTAGCGCCAGATGTACGTGGCGCGCTTCCGGCCGGTCTCCAGGGCGGTCCCGGTGCCGTCGGTCGCCGCCATGGCGAAACGATCCCGCAGCTCGGCGCCGCCGCCCTTCACCAGGACCCAGCGGTCCAGCGCGCCGGCCGCGTTCACGGCCAGGACCTGGAGCGCGCCGCCGGTCGGCATCTGGGCGGTGAACTCGCCGGTGTACGGCTGGTCGGTGACGTTCTTCCAGCGGCCCCAGCGGCCCTCGCCGGTACGGCTGCGCCGCACGATGCCGCCGTACCGCAGCGAGACGAGGACGTGGACCGAGCCGGACACCTGGTTCACCACGACCACCGGACCGGCGACGATCGCGTCGCCGGAGCCGGCGCCAGGGCCGGAGTCGGAACCGGAGGCGGAGTCGGCCGTGGGCGCGCCCAGGTCGCGCCAGTCGCCCAGCGGGCGGCCGGTCTGGTACTGGGTGCTGAGGATCACGTGCGGGGTGCCGCCCCCGGGCGCGTGCCGCAGCCCGGCGACGTACACATAGCCCTCGCTGCCGGCGGCGATGCCCGACGGCCCGACCCAGCCCGGCACCTCGAACACCGTCGGGCCCTCGAAGCCGCCCCGCGGGGACTCGGTCCAGCGGACCGGGCCCGCGGCGCTGCCCGCGTACGCCGTCAGCCGGCCGTCGGCGCCGGTGAACAGGCGGCGGCCGGAGGGTGCGAGGAGCCCCGCGGAACCGGAGGGATCCGTGTGACCGGAGGGTTCACCGGAACCAAAGGGGCCGGCGGAACCAAAGGGGCCGGCCGAAGCGACGTGATCGGTGTGGCCGCTGTGAGTGACCGCTCCGGAGTCCGCGCCCCGGTTCTTGTTCCTGCCCCGGTTCACGCCCACCCTCTGCCTCTCCCGCCGTCCGTCGCCCCGAAGTTTGTCACACGCGTCACCGCGTGTTCACGAGAGCCCGACGTCTCTCGACCGGCAGGGCGGCCCGTCCGGCTCGCCCCGCACACCATGTCCGCCCGAAGGAAGAGATTCGACCAGCCATGACCGACCACGACACCACCGTGCCCGGCGCGCGCCGCGGCGGCGGCAAGGTCCGCAAGCGGCGGACCGGCCGCATCGTGCTGCTGACGCTTCTGGTGCTGCTCCTCGCCGCCGGCGGCGGGCTGTACTGGATGTACTCCAGCCTCAACTCGAACATCACGGCCGTCGACCTCGACAAGGAACTCGGCACCGACCGGCCGGAGAAGCTGCCCACCTCCGGGCAGAACCTGCTCGTCCTCGGCTCCGACTCGCGGGCCGGGGACAACGCCGCGCTCGACAAGGCGGCGGTCAGCGGAGCCCGTTCCGACACGGCGCTGGTGGTGCACATACCCGAGGGCCGGTCGAAGGCCGTCGCCGTCAGCATCCCGCGTGACACCCTGATCACCCGGCCGGAGTGCAAGCGGCGGGACGGCTCGGAGGCCGCCGGGGCCAACCGCGTCATGTTCAACTCCGTGTACGCGCAGTACGGTCCGGCCTGCGTGGTCAAGACCGTCGAGAAGATGTCCGGCGTCCGGCTCGACCACTACATGGAGATCGACTTCGCCGGCTTCAAGGGCCTGGTCGACGCCATCGGCGGCGTGACCGTCGACATCGACAAGCCCATCAACGACAAGCACTCGGGTCTGGAGCTGGCCGCGGGCCCGCAGCGCCTGGACGGCACCCAGTCCCTCGCCTTCGCCCGGACCCGCTACGGCGTCGGCGACGGCAGCGACCTGGGCCGTATCGGCAACCAGCAGAAGTTCCTCACCGCCCTGCTCACCGAGGTGAAGAAGCAGGACCTGCTCGGCAGCCCCGCCAAGACGTTCAAGATCGCGAACTCGGCGACCGAGGCGCTCACCACCGACGCCGAACTGGCCTCGCTGACCTCGCTCAGCGACTACGCCCGCAGTCTGAACGGCGTGGACCCGGCGAACATGGAGACGATCATGCTCCCCGTCGCGTACGACAAGGTGGACCCGAACCGCGTCGTCGCCCACGAGCCGAACGCCTCCCAGCTCTGGAAGGCCCTCCGCGAGGACACCGACATCCCGGCCTCGGCGAAGAAGTCCCCGGCCACCGGCGGCTGACCGGCGCTGTCATCCTGAGGGCATGACACTTCCTCTCCTCGTCGTGGACGGCGCCAACGTCGTCGGGTCGGTACCCGACGGCTGGTGGAAGGACCGGCGCGGGGCCGCCGAGCGGCTCCGCGACCGGCTCGCCGCACACGGCGGCCCGGAGGACGGCCCGTACCCCGGCCCGTACGAGATCGTCCTCGTGGTGGAGGGCCGGGCCCGGGGCGTCGCCTCGGTCCCGGGCGTACGCGTGGAGGAGGCCCAGGGCAGCGGCGACGACCTGATCGCGGACCTGGCCCGGTCCGCCGCCGGCCGCCCCTGCCTGGTGGTCACGGCCGACCGCGAACTCCGCCGGAGGGTGGAGGAGTGGGGCGCGCGATGCGTGGGGCCACGGGCACTGCCGCTGCCGTGAGGTCCCGGCGTCGGCTGGAGGAGGGATGCCGCCGGTACTGCCGCGCGCCGGGTGAAGCACTCGGGAAGCCCGGCACCGGGCGGCGCGCTCAGGAAGCCCGACGACGTGACACGGTGATGAGGGAATGCAAAACCGCCTGGGCGGTCGGCAGCCGGTTCGCCGCCTGGTTCCAGACCAGCGACCGGGGGCCGTCGAGCACGTCCGAGGTGATCTCCTGGCCTCTGACCGCGGGGAGGCAGTGCAGCGCGACGGCATCCTCCGCGGCGTGGTCGAGCAGTTCGTCGTCGACCCGGTAGCGGGCCAGCCGCGCGGTGCGTTCGGCACGCTCGTGATGCTTGTCCATGGACACCCACACCTCGGCGTACACCGCCTGCGCGCCGGCCACCGCGTCGACCGGTTCCGTGGTCAGCGTGACGGATCCGCCCGTCCGCGCCATCAGCTCGCGTACGTCGCGAAGGAGGTCCCCGTCCGTCTCGTACTCGGGCGGGGTGGCGATGACGAGGTGCATACCGGACGCCGCACACGCTTCGAGGAACGAATTGCACGTGTTGCTCGTGCCGTCACCGATGAAGGCAGCCCGCAGACCCGCCAGCGTGCCGAAGTGTTCGCGCAGCGCCAGGAGGTCGGCCAGGGACTGGCACGGATGGTGGGTGTCGGACAGGGCGTTGATCACCGGAACCGTGGCGACGTCGGCCATCTCCTCCACGTTCTCGTGCGCGAAGGTACGCATCGTGAGGGCGTCGAGGAAGGAGGACAGGACCCGGGTGGTGTCCGAGAGCGTCTCGCCGTGACCGAGCTGCAGCTCGTCGCGGTTCAGCACGAGGGCTCGCATGCCCAGCCGATGGGCCGCCGTGGCCAGGGAGACACGGGTGCGCGTGGACGGCTTCTCGAATATGCATCCGATGGCGGCGCCGTGCAGGCTGCGCTCCCATCCCAGGGGCTCCTGCTTCATGGCCGCCGCCAGATCCAGGACGGCCGCCAGGGTCTCGGGAGCCAGATCGCTCACCCTCAGGAGATGGCCGGGGATATCGCCGTTCACTGTCGGATGGTTCATCCGAGCCTCCGGCTCATGCGGATGGGCAAACCGTCCCGACCAGCGTGAGGCGCGACGGGGCGAGCGGGCCCCTTGAACGACTCCGAGCGGGTGAGACGGGCGGCGCGCTCCTCGGGAAACCCGGCCCGCCGACGACCGTCATCCTGCTCTCCGCCGAGACCCCGGATGCCGCCCCTGGCCGCGAACGTCTCCGAGGTCAGCCGTCGACCGGCTCGGCCCCGTGCGCCGCTGCGATCGCGTCGATCCGCCGGGCGAGATCGAAATCCGCCGCTGTCAGCCGGTATCCCGCGTCATGCGTCGTGATCCCGAACCGCAGTCGGTCCCACCGCAGGTCGATATCCGCATGGTGGCCCACCAGCCGCTCGACATCCGCGACATGCACGATCATCGCCACGCCTCCGTGATAGCGGATCGCGTACGACCGGGTGATCTCGTCGCCTTCCCGGCGCCACCCCGGCGCCTCGGCGAGCGCTGCCCCGATCTCCACCTCGGTCAACGGCACCAGTTCGGCCACGTCCGTCACCCCTCCGTCACCGCCGCCAGGATCTCCGCCAGCTCCCGGCCGACCGGGGCATCCTGCCACGGCTTCATCGCCACCTCCAGGGTGGTCAGCTCCCGACGCATCCGGGCCGAACCGGTCTCTCCCACGATCACCGCCACATCCCGCGCGATCTCGACCGCGTGTTCCGGCTCCCGCGCGGCAACCGCCGCCGTGGCCTGCCGGGCCATGTACACCCCACGGTCCCTCCGGGCGGTCGTCGGAATGGCGGCAAGGACCTGAGTCCACAGCGCGGCCGCCTCGGCACCGAGGCCGAGCCGGCCGTAGCATGTCGCCCGCTGGACTTCCAGGTAGCCGGGGGTGCGCCTGCACGCGTTACCCCATGGCAGGTCGTCATCCACACGGCTGAGCAACGCCCCGGCCTGGTCGATGAGGTCATCGACCAGGGCGCGGTCGCCGGTGAGGCTGGCGCCGTGTGCCTGCTGCTGCATGGCCATGATGCGTACCTTCGGGGCAAGCCTCCGGGCCTGGTCGAGAGCGACCTCGCAGAGATCGATCACCCCGTGCCCGTCGCCGAGGTCGGTCCTCACCTGTGCCTGATTCACCAGCGCGTACCCGATCAGGTGCGCGTCCCGCGCCCGCATCGCCATCTCCTGGGTCACGCCTCGCCAGAATGCGGCCGCCCCGAGGTCACCGGCGTCCTGGTAGAGCCAGCCGACGAGTGCGGCATACGCGGCCCCGATGCGGAGCAGACCGCGGCGGGTCTCGTCCTTGGCGGAGCGGGTGAGCTTGTCGATCAACTGGTACTGGGCGCTTACGGTCCCGATGAGATCGTGCGGGCCGAGGAACATGTCGGCACGGTAGTGGCCTTCCAACTGCTCCTGGAAATAGGTGATCAGGGCAGGGTCGACGTGCTGCGTCGCGGCCGGGCCGGGCATAAGGGCGGCGGCGGTCACGGACTCGAACTCACGGCGTCTCACATCGGCCTCCTCGTGGTACTCCGGCCGGATCCAGCCCGGCGGTGTGGGGAATCCGAGGTCCTCAGGCCACCGGCCGAAGGCATCTCGCAGGACGACCGCGGTCTCCTCGGACGGCCACGTCGGGGCCGGTCCCTCCCAGCGGTGCCAGGTCCGGGCGGAGACGGTGAAATGCGCGTCTCCGAGGAATTGTTGACCGTGCGCCGTGATCGCCTCGGCGGCCCGCTCGGCCGACCGCCATCCGAGACGTAGCCGAGCTGCTCGCAACGCGTCGTTCCGCTTCACGCTGCCAGTGTGAGGGGTCATCGGGCCCGCTTTCGACGATGGCCGCCACGTGGCCACGCGTGGCCACGGCGTGACCTATTTACTCAGTGCCGTGTCCGCCCATCATCGGATCCATCCAAAGGGGCTGTGCCGTGAACGGCGGAATCGTCCCTCGAATGGACAGGAGCGGAGCATGGGCGAGGAGCCCCAGGACCAAGCAGCAGCCGCCGTCGCAATCCGCCGCCCGGCCGCCCGGGCTGTGGGTACGGCTGTGGTGCGTCGGGCGGAGCGACGAGCGGCCGTGGCCCAGTGGCTACTGAGCGCCGCGCCCAACGCGCGGGAAGCGAAGGCCGAGTGGGACCGGTACGGCATCGCAGTCCTGGCATGCGGTGGTGTGCTGTCCGCCGTGCGTGTGCCCGGCGAACTCGTTTGGGCGGCAGCCGGAACCGAGGACCACGCCGAGGCTGACGTGTTCCTGACCGACTGGCTCGACGATGGCGCGGTCGTCATGGACCGCCACGCCGGCCTCTACTACTTCCTCGTGCCCGCGCTCATGGGACGCCTGTGGAATCCGAAGGCATTCCACAAGGTGGAATGCCTGGGATCGAACTCCTACCTCGGCGTGCCGCTCGTCGACCACACCATCCCAGAAGGGCGCGCGTACTGGGCCGTGGAGATGGACTCGCCCGGCGCCCTGTGCTGGCCGGACGAGGTCGCGGCCCTGCTCCATCGCGGGCAGACGGCCCTCGGCGGCCAGACCGCTCCCCGGCCGGTGCCCCGCCTGCTGGCCGAACGCTTCGGATGACTCCCAAAGGAACCTGCCCATGCCCCGCGACCGCCGCTGCCACACCTGTCACACCGTCACCAGCGTCAACGGCGCGCCGACTGTCGTCGTCGCCGTAGTCGACGGCCAGGACGTCTACGCCTGCGCCGCGCACCGGGCCGAGCACGCCGCCCCGGCGCATGACCCGCTCGTGGCCCTCGCCCAGTACCAGGACATGGCCGCGCGCCCGTACACGAGGCCACGGTGACCCACTGACCGCCTCGGCCGTTTCGATTCCCCCGCGGCCGAGGCCCCCACACCTGTCCGGGGCCGGACTCGTCGTCCCGGCCCCGGACAGGCGCGGACCGCCCCGGCCGGCTACCTGTCCCCGGCCGGGGCAACCTGATGAGTACCGCAGCCGCGAGCCGGGCCCGTGCGCGAACGAAGCCTCAGGCCCCCGGGCCGCCCGGCGTGCGCGGCGGGTTCACGTTCAGGTTCAGGTTCAGGGGGCTTCCGTGTTCAGGCGGCTGTGGCGGCGGCCGTAGAGGAAGTAGACGAAGAAGCCGATCACCATCCAGACCGCGAAGCGGAACCAGGTCTCGCCCGGCAGGTTGAGCATCAGCCACAGCGAGGCGGCGATCGAGAGGATCGGCAGGAACGGGACCCACGGGGTGCGGAAGGCGCGGGGGAGGTCCGGGCGGGTGCGGCGGAGGACGATCACGCCCGCGGCGACCACGACGAAGGCGAAGAGCGTGCCGATGTTCACCAGGGTCGCCAGCTCGTTGATGCTGGTGAATCCGGCGACGATCGCGATGATCACGCCGAGCAGGATGGTCGGCCTGTATGGGGTCTTGAAGCGCGGGTGCGTGATCGAGAAGAAGCGCGGCAGCAGGCCGTCGCGGCTCATCGCGAAGAACACCCGGGTCTGGCCGAGCAGCAGGATCAGGCAGACCGTGGTCAGGCCGATCGCCGCGCCGAAGCTGATGACGCCCGCGTAGAACGGGTGGCCGACGGCCTTGAAGGCGTCGGCGAGCGGGGCGTTGACCGACAGTTCGGAGTAGTGCTGCATGCCGGTGACGACGAGGGCGACCGCCACGTACAGGAAGGTGCAGATGAGCAGCGAGCCGAGGATGCCGCGGGGCATGTCGCGCTGCGGGAGTTTGGTCTCCTCGGCCGCGGTGGCGACCACGTCGAAGCCGATGAAGGCGAAGAAGACGACCGAGGCGGCGGTGAAGATGCCCATGACGCCGAAGTTGGTCGGCGCGTACCCGGAGATCAGCTGGATCAGCGGCTGGGTCCAGTCGGAGCCGCCGCCCGGCGGGGCGCTGGCCGGCGGGATGAAGGGCTTGTAGTTGTCGCCCACGACGAAGAACAGCCCCGCGACGATCACGATCAGCACCACCACCACCTTGATGGCGACGACGATCGACGTGATGCGCGCGGACAGCTGCATGCCGAGCACCAGGACCCCGGTGAGCACCAGGACGAGGAGGAAGGCGAGGATGTCGAAGGTGCCGCCGGTCACGTCGGGGCCTTGCAGGACGAGCGGGAGATGCCAGCCGATGTTGTCCATGAGCGACTGGACGTAGCCCGACCAGCCGACGGCGACGACGGCGGTGCCGAGGGCGAACTCCAGGACGAGGTCCCAGCCGATGATCCAGGCGGGCAGTTCGCCGATGGAGGCGTACGCGAAGGTGTACGCCGATCCGGCGACCGGCACCGTCGACGCGAACTCCGCGTAACACAGGGCCGCGAGCGCGCAGACGATGCCGGCGACGACGAAGGCGAGGGAAGTGGCGGGGCCCGCGTTCTCCTTGGCGACCTTGCCGGTGAGGACGAAGATGCCGGTGCCGATGATGACGCCGACACCGAACACGGTCAGGTCCCACGCGGAGAGGGACTTCTTGAGCGCGTGCTCGGGTTCCTCGGTGTCACGGATGGACTGCTCCACCGATTTCGTACGGAAGATCCCGGTGCGCGCGGGAGTCCGCTCATCCGTACTCACGTCGTACCTCCCTGCCTGGGGGCGCAGCCGTCCGCCGGTGCTTCAGGCCAGAATGCACGCGGAGGAGCGGGTCGGCATTCCGGGACATACCCGGATGAGGGCCTATACAGGCCACGCCCCGCGTCGCCCCACCCCCGCCGGTCCGTCCGGGGCGCGCGTCCGTCCGGGGGGTGTTTGGCTGATCCGTACGGGAGACCCCGAAGCCCGACCACCGAACACCCCGACCGCACAAGACGCCACCGACCCGAGGACGTCTCAGGTGAAGCCGACGAGGGACGACGTCATGGCCTTCCGCCTCCGCGCCCACCACCTCGACCGGCGTACGGGCGGGGCCGGCCCGCTCGACGCGGCCGGGCTCTGCGGCGTCCAGGACAGTCCGCCCGGATCGGCGCTGCTCGCCCTGCACGCCCGGGTGGAGGGCGTCCGTCCGGCCCGTACCCACACGGAAGGGCCGGTCGGCACTCCGAGGAGTGCCGACCGGCCCTGGGTGACGCGGGGTGGACTCGCCAGGATGGATTCCGGGTCGGAGACCCGGGATCCAGGGCCCGGGGTCTCCGGCCCGGAGCCGGGTCAGGGCCCGGGACTGCAGGAACCGGGGACCGCGGGGGGCCACAGGTCCCGCAGGGGGCGACCGTCAGTCCCGGGCCGGCTCCACCGCCTTGCTGCTCGTCTCGAAACGGCCGTCCAGACGCGAGACCAGGCCGGTGACCTGGCGGGCGATGTCCGGGGCGGTCAGACCGATCTCCGCCATCACCTCACCGCGCGAGGCGTGGTCGAGGAAGCGCGGCGGGATGCCGAAGTCACGCAGCGGGACGTCCACGCCCGCGTCGCGCAGTGCCTGGGCGACGGCCGAGCCGACGCCGCCGACCCTGCTGTTGTCCTCGACGGTGACGACCACCCGGTGCTGCTCGGCGAGCGGCGCGAGGGCCTCGTCGACGGGCTTGACCCAGCGCGGGTCGACCACCGTGGTGGAGATGCCCTGCTGGTCGAGGAGACCGGCGATGTCCAGGCACATCGGGGCGAGCGCGCCGACTGACACGAGCAGCACGTCCGGCCGGTCGGTGCCGGCCTCGCGCAGCACGTCCATGCCGCCGACCCGGCGCAGCGCGGGGACGGCCGGGCCGACCGCGCCCTTGGAGAAGCGGACCACGGTGGGCGCGTCGGTGACCTCGACGGCCTCGCGCAGCTGGGCGCGGACCTGGTCGGCGTCGCGCGGCGCGGCGAGCCGCAGGCCGGGCACGACCTGGAGGATCGACATGTCCCACATGCCGTTGTGGGAGGCGCCGTCCGTACCGGTGACACCGGCCCGGTCCAGGACGAAGGTGACACCGCACTTGTGCAGGGCCACGTCCATCAGGACCTGGTCGAAGGCGCGGTTGAGGAAGGTCGCGTAGACGGCGAAGACCGGGTGCAGTCCGCCGGTGGCGAGGCCGGCCGCGGAGACCGCGGCGTGCTGCTCGGCGATGCCGACATCGAACACGCGCTCGGGGAAGTCCTTGGCGAACTTGTCGAGGCCGACCGGCTGGAGCATGGCCGCCGTGATGGCGACGACGTCCTCGCGCTCCTTGCCGAGCGCGACCATCTCCTCGCCGAAGACACTGGTCCAGTCGGCGCCGGAGGAGCTGATCGGCAGACCGGTGTCCGGGTGGATCTTGCCGACGGCGTGGAAGCGGTCGGCCTCGTCCTGGAGCGCGGGCTGGTAGCCGCGGCCCTTCTCGGTGAGGCAGTGCACGATGACCGGGCCGCCGAAGCGCTTGGCGCGGGTCAGCGCCGACTCCAGGGCCTCCATGTCGTGGCCGTCGATCGGGCCGACGTACTTCAGGCCGAGGTCCTCGAACATGCCCTGCGGGGCGATGAAGTCCTTCAGCCCCTTCTTCGCGCCGTGCAGGGTCTCGTAGAGCGGCTTCCCGACGACCGGGGTGCGCTCCAGGAGGTCCTTGCCGCGGGCGAGGAACCGCTCGTAGCCGTCGGTGGTGCGCAGGGTGGCCAGGTGGTTGGCGAGGCCGCCGATGGTGGGCGCGTAGGAACGCTCGTTGTCGTTGACGACGATGACGACCTGGCGGTCCTTGGCGTCGGCGATGTTGTTGAGCGCCTCCCAGGCCATGCCGCCGGTGAGGGCGCCGTCACCGATGACGGCGACGACGTGGTCGTCCTTCTTCAGGATCTTGTTGGCCTTGGCGAGGCCGTCCGCCCAGCCGAGGACCGTCGAGGCGTGCGAGTTCTCGATGACGTCGTGCTCGGACTCCGCCTGCGAGGGGTAGCCGGACAGGCCGCCCCTCATCTTGAGCTTGGAGAAGTCCTGGCGGCCGGTGAGCAGCTTGTGCACATAGCTCTGGTGTCCGGTGTCCCACAGGACGCGGTCCCGGGGCGAGTCGAAGACGCGGTGCAGGGCGATGGTCAGCTCGACCACGCCGAGGTTGGGACCGAGGTGCCCGCCGGTCTTGGAGACGGCGTCCACGAGGAAAGTCCTGATCTCCCCGGCCAGCTGCTCCAGCTGTTCGGAGGAGAGCCGGTCCAGATCTCGCGGTCCCCTGATACGGGTCAGCAGAGCCACCCGTGCCTCCTTGCGTTTGAACTGGTCGAGCTTGCCGATTTGTCGAGTCTAATGTTCCGTCTTGGTCCGCGGGCATCGGGTTGGTGGATCGCCACCACCCGGATGGCCGACAGGACACTGGTCCGGCCGGTCCCCGCACTCATCCGGAGGCAGCAGCGCCCGGCGCCGGTTCGAGCGCCGGGCGCGATGTGGCGAGAGTTACGCCACGAGACTGCACGGATATTGCGGACAGAACCGGGCGGAACGGTACGCGGTCTAGGCGCGGCCGGCGGTCTTCTGGGTCCGCCGGGAGACCGAGTCGATCACGACGGCGGCAAGAAGCACCGCGCCGGTGATCATGTTCTGGATCGAGTTGGACATTCCGATCATGTTCAAGCCTTGCTGAATCGACTGGATCACGATCATGCCGAGCAGCGCGGACCAGACCTTGCCGCGGCCGCCGAAGAGGCTCGTGCCGCCGATCACGGCCGCCGCGATGACCAGCATCAGGGTGTTGCCGCCGCCGAGGCTCTTGGTGGCGCCGCCGGACAGGCTCGCCACGAACAGCCCGCCGAAGGCGGCCAGGGTGCCGGAGACCGCGAAGACGGCGATCCGGACGCCGTCGACGTTGATGCCCGCGCGGCGGGCCGCCTCGGCGTTGCCGCCGACCGCGAAGACCTTGCGTCCGAAGACGGTACGGCGGGCGACGAAGTCCGCGCACACCAGGACGGCCAGGAAGAGGACCAGGGCGAGCGGCAGGCCGCGGGCGCCGGCGGGCTCGTTCATGACGTACGCCACGACCAGCACCAGGACCGCGAAGACGCCGGTGCGCAGCAGGATCTCGCCGACCGGACGGGCGGGCAGCCGGGCGGTGTGGCGGCGGGCGCGCTCGCGCAGCTGGAAGAAGACGTACACGGCGATGGCGGCCAGCGCGAGGCCGTAGGCGGCGATCCTGTCGGCGAAGAAGTAGCTGGTGAGACTCTCCACCACGCTGCCGGACGGCGTGTTGATGGAGCCCTCGCCGCCCATCAGCCATTCCTGCATGCCCATCCAGCCGAGGAAGCCGGCCAGGGTGACGACGAAGGCCGGCACGCCGATCTTGGCGAAGAAGAAGCCGTGCAGGGCGCCGATGGCGGTGCCGGTGAGCACGGCGGCCAGCAGGGACACCCACTCGTTCACGCCGTTGCTGACCTGGAGGCCGGCCCAGACGGCGGCGCCGACGCCGGCCACCGAGCCCATGGAGAGGTCGATCTCGCCGAGGACGAGGACGAAGACGATGCCGACGGCCATGATGCCGAGGCCGGAGGCGTAGACGGCGATGTTGGCGACGGAGCCGGCGGACAGGAAGTTGTCGTTCTGGAGCTGGAAGACGATCGCGATGACGATCAGGCCGAGGATCACCGGGAGCGAGCCGAGTTCGCCGCCTCGTATCTTGCGGCCGAACTCGGTCCAGTACCCCATGAAGCCTTCCTCGCGGACGAGGAGGCGGGGGTCGACGGCGGGGGTGCGCTGCTCCGGGACGGTCGCGGTCGCCGGTGCGGTCGACCCGGTCGGCGCGGTCTCCGGCGTACCGTCGGCCGGAGTCTCGGGCGCGGTCTCCGGCGTACCGTCGGCGGGGGTCTTGGCGAGGTCGCTCATCGGGCGTCCTCCTTCACGGCCGCGGCCGTACGAGCCTGCCTGCGGGTCACGGCGTTGTCCGTGGCGCCCGTGATGGCGGCGATGATCTCTTCGTGGCTGGTGCCGGCGACCGGGAAGACGCCGTTGTTGCGGCCGAGGCGGAGCACCGCGACCCGGTCCGCGACGGCGCGGACGTCGGCCATGTTGTGGCTGATGAGGATGACGCCGTGGCCGCGCTCGCGCAGCCGCTCGACGAGGTCGAGCACCTGGGCGGTCTGCTCGACGCCGAGGGCGGCGGTCGGCTCGTCCAGGATGACGATCTTCGGGTTGCCGATCAGGGCGCGGGCGATGGCCACGACCTGGCGCTGGCCGCCGGAGAGCGCGGCGACCGGGATGCGTACCGACGGAATGCGGATGGACAGGGTGTCGAGCAGTTCCCGGGCCCGCTGTTCCATGGCGATCTCGTCGAGGACGGGGCCGGTGCCCAGCTCGCTGCCGAGGAAGAGGTTGGCGACGACGTCGAGGTTGTCGCAGAGCGCGAGGTCCTGGTAGACGGTCGCGACGCCGAGGTGCTGGGCGTCGTGGGGTTTGGTGATCTGGACGGGGCGGCCGTCCCATTCGATGGCGCCCTCGTCGATCGGGTGGACGCCCGAGATCGTCTTGACGAGGGTGGACTTTCCGGCGCCGTTGTCGCCCACCAGGGCGACGACCTCTCCGGCGTGGATCTCCAGGTCGACTTCGGTGAGCACCTGTACGGCGCCGAACCGCTTGGAGACCCCGCGCAACGCCAGCACGGGCGCAGCGGACACGTGAATCATCTCCTTCGCCCGCCGGAGGGGCGGGGCGTGGGGGCAGGGAGAGCGAGGGAAGACAGAGGGACAGCGGGGGAACGGCGGAAATGCGCCGCGGCGGGCGGGGGAAGTCCGGCGCCCCGCCCCCGCTTGCGGGGCGTGGATTCGGGGCGGGTGCGCCGGACCGTTCTCGCGCGGCGGCGGCCGGGACCGGCGGGTCCCGGCGGCCGCCCGGCCGCCTGGCCGCCTGGCCGCCTGGCCGCCTGGCCGCCTGGCCGCCTGGCCGCCTGGCCGCCTGGCCGCCTGGCCGCCTGGCCGGGGCTACTTGATGCCCGCCGCCTCGCAGGCCGCCTTGTACTCGGCGGTGCAGATGTCGGTCGCCTTGTAGACGTTGTCGGCGATGATCGTGGAGGCGATGTTCTCCTTGGTCACGATCTGCGCGTCGTACAGCTTGGCCGGGATGTCCTTGAACTCGCCGCTGAGGCTGGTGACCTTGAGCGGGGCGACGTCGTCGAACTTCTCACCCTTGAGGATCTTGACCGCGATCTCCGCGGTGGTCTCGGCCTCGGGCTTGATCTGCTTGTAGATGGTGAAGGACTGGTCGCCCTTCAGGATCCGCTGCAGACCGGCGAGTTCGGCGTCCTGGCCGCCGACCGGGACCTTGATGCCCTGCTTGGAGAGGGAGGTGATGGCGCCGCCCGCCATGCCGTCGTTGGCGGAGTAGACGCCCTGGAAGCCGCCCTTGCCCAGGGAGTCGATGGCGGCACCCATCTTCTTGGCCGCCTCGTCCGGGGACCAGTCCGGGATGTCCTGCTCGTAGACGACCTTCTTCACGGCGGTGTCGAGGACGCTGTGGGCGCCCTTCTTGAACAGCGGGGCGTTGGGGTCGAGCGGCGAGCCGTTGATCATGACAACGTTGGCATCCTCGGCCTTGTCGCCCAGCGCCTTCACCAGGCCCTCGCCCTGGAGGCGCCCGATCTTCTCGTTGTCGTACGAGACGTAGGCGGCGATCGGGCCCTCGGTGAGGCGGTCGTACGCGACGACCTTCACGCCCTTCTTCTCGGCGTCCGCGATCCAGGGCTTGGTCGCCTTGTAGTCGACGGCGTCCAGGATGATCACCTTGATGCCCTGGGTGACGAGCGCGTCGAACTGCTTCTTCTGCGTCTGGGTGTCCCCCGCCGCGTTGTTGTACTTGACCGTGCAGTCGGAGCACAGCGACTCGATCTTGGTCTCGATGATCGGCCGGTCGAAGGTCTCGTAGCGCGTGGTCTTGTTCTCCGGCAGGAGCAGACCGATGGTCTTGCCGTCGCCGCCCGCGTCGTCGGAGCCGCTGTCGCCGGCCTTGCCGCAGGCGGCGAGGGAGAGGGCCATGGACAGCGCGGCCGTGCCGATGACGACGCGGCGCGTCATTGCGTTCATGTGGGGTTGCCTCCCTGACGGGGCCGCGACGTCGCGGCCGAGGTGGCTGGCAGTCAACTCGGCCCCAGAGTCGGCGTCAAGGAGTAAATCCTTAACGAGATGACAACGGTGCCATCCGTTATCTAAGTGAAGGCATGACGGAGCTCTCCGGCCCGGCCGGCGGAGCGTCCAGGGCGTTCTCCAGGAGCGTCGAGTCGCCCGTCTCGCTCAGGACGAGCGCGAGCGCGCCGAGCACCTCGGCCCGGCTGCCCAGGGCCCCCGGGGCCAGGACCAGGCGGCGGGCGGCGCTGGGGATGGCGTACCGGGCGACGGAATCCCGGATCGGCGCGAGGACGATCTCGCCGGCCTCCGCGAGATCGCCGCCGAGGATCACCCGGCTCGGGTTCAGCAGATTGCAGAGACTGGCGACGGCGCTGCCGATGTGCCGGCCGACGTCGGCGATCACCCGGCGGCAGCCGGGGTCGCCCTCGCGGGCCAGCTGGACCACCCGCTCCATGGTCAGATCGGCCCCGTGGGTCGGCTGGAGCAGCGGCAGGACGTAGCGGGCGGACGCGAAGGTCTCCAGGCAGCCCCGGTTGCCGCAGCGGCAGACCGGGCCGGACTCGTCGAGGGTGATGTGCCCGATCTCGCCGGCCGTGCCGCCCGGGCCCCGGTAGACCCGGCCGTCGATGACCAGACCGGCGCCCACCCCGCCGGCGACCTTGATGTACGCGAGGTCGCTCACGCCCCGGCCGCTGCCCCAGACCAGCTCGCCGAGCGCGCCCAGGTTGGCGTCGTTGTCGACGTGCACGGGCACGCCGAGCCGGTCGGCGAGCTCGTCGGCGGGGCTGATCCCGCTCCAGCCCGGCAGGATGGACGTCGAGCCCAGGGTTCCCGAGGAGACGTCGATGGGGCCCGGTACGCCGAGGCCGACGCCGACGAGCTTCTCCCGGCGGATGCCGGATTCCTCGATCAGCCGCTTGACCAGCTCTTCCGCCCGGTCGAAGCCCTCCTCGGCTGAGCCGTCCACGTCCAGTGGCTCGGCCGTCTCGGCGAGCACCTGGTGGGCCAGGTTGCCGATCGCGACGCGCAGGTGCGTATGGCCGAAATCGACTCCCACGACCGCGCCCGCGTCACCGCTGAGCGAGACGCTGCGGGCCCGGCGGCCCCCGGCGGAGGTCGGGGTGACCTCGACGGTCCCGCCGTCCTTCAGTTCTCGCACGATGTTGGAGACCGTGGCGGCGGACAGCCCGGTCGCCCGGGCGATCTCCGCCTGGGTGAGCGACCCGGCCGTACGTACGGCCCGGACGACCCGCTCCAGATTGGCCCGGTGCAGCGAGGACTGCGAACCCGGAGTCTCCATCGACTCAACTCCACCCTACGTCGCGTACAAGTTGTGAACTCCAAGCTCCGCCGTCGGGCTTGTCGTCGTCAAGTCCTCGACGGTAGTCGAATCCGGAAGCGAAAGGTCCGGCCCCGGGGCTTCGAGCCCCGGGGCCGGACCGTGTACGCGCTGGTCGCGCCGCCTTCGGGCCGCTGACGGCCGTACGGCGGAGGCGGGTTGCGGACTGCTCGGCCTACTTGAGGGTGGCCGAGGTCAGGCCCGCCTGCACCTGCCGCTGGAAGGAGAGGTAGACCACCAGCATCGGGATCATGGCGATGGTCACACCGGCGAAGAGCACCGGCAGGTCCGTCTCGTAGCCCTGCTGCTGCTGGAGCTGGATGAGTCCCTGCGTGAGCACGTACCGTTCCGGGTCACCGCCCTGCTGCGGCTGCATGAGCACGGTCGGCAGCAGGAACTGGTTCCACTGCCCCAGCGTGTTGAAGATGCCCACGCTGATCAGGCCGGGTTTGGCCATCGGCAGCATCACCTGGAAGAAGGCCCGGGTGTGCGAGGCCCCGTCCAGGATCGCGGCCTCGAAGACGGCCGTCGGCAGCGTCCGGAAGAACGCGTGCATGAAGAAGACGGTGAACGGCAGCGAGTACGCGACGTACACCAGGATCAGGCCCTGGTAGGTGTTGAGCATCCCGAGCATCTTCACCATGAAGAAGAGCGGGACGAGGGCCAGGAACACCGGGAACATCGCGCCGGCGACGAAGAAGTAGTAGATGAGCCGGTTGCCCACGAACCGGTAGCGCGCGAGCACGTACGCGGCCATGGAGCCGAACAGCATCGTCAGCGGCACCGAGAACACCAGGACGATCAGGGTGTTCAGGAAGTAGTCGCCGATGCCCTTGTCCCAGGCGCGGCCGAAGACGTCGAAGGACCAGTTCGACGGCCAGCCGAAGGCCGAGCCGGCGATCTGCGCGTCGGTCTTGAAGGAGCTGAGCACCAGCCAGATCAGCGGCAGCACGATCAGCAGCGCCCACAGGGCGAGGAAGCCGTGCGAGAAGACGTTGAGGACGGTGCCCTCGCGGGCCGGGCCCGTGGCGGGCCCGCTCCCCCGGCCTCCCGCGCGCTGCCGGGGGACGGACGCGCCGCCGCCCGGGGAGCCCGCCGCGGCGGCCGGAATCTGGTCGGTCTTCTGGATGCGGTCGTTCATCGTCGGTTCTCCCGCTCAGAACTCGAGGCGCTCGCGGCGGGTGGCGCGCAGCGTGACGACGGAAAGGATCAGGGTGAGCAGGAGCATGACGACGCCCATGGCGCAGGCGTAGCCGCTCTTGCCGAAGATGAGGAAGTTCCGCATCATCACGGTCGACATGACCTCGCTGTGGTGGTCCGGGCCGCCGCCGAACTCGCCGCCGGGGGCGGTCATCGTCGACACCAGGATGAACATGTCCATCGCGACGATGCCGAGGTAGACCCAGGCGGTCTGGACGGAGTCCCACAGCAGCGGCAGCGTGATGCGGAAGAAGGACTGGGCGCGGCCGGCGCCGTCGATCAGCGCGGCCTCGTAGATGTCCCTCGGGATGGACTGCATGGCGGCGGAGAACAGCACCAGGTAGAAGCCGACGCCGTGCCAGACGACGACGGCGAGCAGCGCCCAGAGCACGTAGTTCGGCTCGTTCAGCCACTCGACGGGCTGGTCCTGGTCGACCAGGCCGATCTTCATGAGCAGGCCGTTGAGCATGCCGCCGGAGTCGCTGCGGTACACGGCGCCGAAGAGCACCGCGAGGATCGCGAGCGAGAGGACCTGCGGGAAGAAGTAGACGATCTTGTAGAACTTCGACCCCGCGACGCCCGCGACCCCGCCGGCCTTGCTGCGCCCGCCCGCGTTCAGCATGAACGCGAAGAAGAGCGCGAGCAGGATGGTGACCACCGGGACGAACACCAGGTACAGGATGTTGTGCCAGACCGCTCCCAGGAAGACGTCGTCCTTCGCGAGCGCGACGTAGTTGTCGAGGCCGACGAAGGAGAAGTCCTGTGACTGTCCCTGCCAGTCGGTCAGCGAGTAGCCGAACGTCTGGATGTACGGCCAGATGACGAAGACCAGATAGAGGGCCACGGGGAGGATGAGGAATCCCGTGACGAACGTGTACTGCCCTTTGCGCATGGCGTTCCTGTCCCTGGTGTCCCGAGTGGGGGGTGTCCGCGCGTCAGCTGCGGTGGTTCTTCTGGGCCGCCGGGGTCTTGGCGGCCTTGTCGACCGCCGCCTGGGCCCGCTTCAGCCATTCCGCGGGCTGGATGCGCTTGGCCATCAGCTCGTTGGAGGCGTTCTGGATCTCGGTGTCCATCTCGCTGTACCACTCGGTGTACAGGAAGCGGAACGTGTTGGTGCCCGCCTTCTTGGACGCCTCGACGGTGGACTGGGTACCCGGGCGGAGCTTGACGTTCGGGTCCACGCCGTCGGCCAGGATGGTGAGGGAGTTCGCCTCCTTGGCGAAGAGCGACGACCACTCCTTGGAGAGCATCATCCGCATGAACTCCTGCGCCTCGGCCAGGTTCGCGGCCTTGGACGGGATGATGAACGGCTCGCCGGAGCCGGCCCGGATCGCCTCGTACGGCATCGCGCTGCCGGGCAGCAGCGGCATCGGCATGAACTTCATGTCGAAGTCGTCCGGGGTCTGCTTCAGCTGCTCGTTCTCCAGCCAGGAACCGCTGGTGATGAAGGCGGCCTTGTACTGGTTCCAGCGGGTCTGCGACTCGGTGTGGGTCAGGCCGTTGGTGCCGGGCATCAGGTAGCCCTTCTCGACCACCTCGTACACCGCCTCGACGGCCTCCTTGGCGGCGTCGGAGCCGACGAACGCCTTGGGGTCGAGGTTGTCGATCGCCTTCATGGCGTCCAGACCGCCCTTCTTGGCGATCAGGTCCATGATGGCGACGTTGATGTAGTACGGGAACTTGCCCTGGTGGGCGAGGCCGCCGATGCCCTGCTTGGTGGCGTCCTTGCAGATGGCCAGGAACTCGTCCCAGGTCTTCGGCTCGGTCCAGCCCTTGTCCTTGAAGAGCTTGCCGGAGTACCACAGGCCCCACACCGTGTAGATGTAGTTGAGGGCGACGGTCTTGCCCTCCAGGATGCCCGCGTCGAGGGTGCCGGGGATCAGGGTGTCCCGGACCTTCTTGCTCGGGTCGTCGATCGACGGCGCGTCGAGGACCGCGGCGAGGTCGAGCAGCTGGCCGTTCTTGTTCAGGACGTCGATCTTGATCTTCTGGGCGCCGGAGTCGTCGATGATGTCCGGCGGGTTGCCGGCGTTGAAGCGCGGCTGGAGCTTGCCGGTGATCTCCTGGGTGCCGGTGTGGGCGGCGGTGACGCCCCACTTCTTCTCGAAGCTGGCTTCCCACGCCTTGGCGTAGTCGTCGCCGTAGCCGCCCTTGAAGACGACGACGTCGAGCTTGCCGCCCTTGGCGACGCCGAACGGATTGTCCTTCGTCTTCTCGCCCTTGGGCTTGTCCGACTTGTCGTCGTCGCCGCCACCGGAGGCGCACGCGGACAGGAAGCCCATGGCGGGTACGGAGATCAGACCGAGGGCGGCGGACCGCTTGATCAGATTACGGCGGCCGACGCCCCCCTGCTCGGGGGTGCCGTTCTGGGCGGAGGTGGATCCCATGCTCAAGTCCTCGCCTTCATTCAGGACTCAGGCGGTGTACTGGTCGCCCGTACCGAGTTCGCCTCAGGCGAAGGGCCCCGCCACCGCGGTCAATTGCAGCTGGGTCGTGCAGGCGTCGGGCCGTCGCCGACTGCTCGGGACGACGGGCGGGACGCCGACAGGTATAGTCCACTCTCCTTCGCCTGAGCAAGATCGATGCGAGGTTTACCCGGCAGTCTTCTCCGAGTTGAGACCTCCGTTCGCGAACTGCCCGGTATCCGTGGCGAATCCGCCGGAAGATCCGCGTGGCGGGTCGCCAACACCCTTGACATTCCCGGATACTTGCCTGTTTTCCCCTCGCCCGCCCCGCCGCTCCGGACCTTTTCCGGGCATGCGAAAGGGCCCTCTCCCCGGTGGGGAGAGGGCCCTTGGGCTACGGGCCGGTCAGCCGGCCGTCACCGATCCCGGTCGATTCAGCCGCGGATCAGGTTGCGCAGCACGTACTGCATGATGCCGCCGTTGCGGTAGTAGTCCGCCTCGCCGGGGGTGTCGATGCGGACGACCGCGTCGAACTCGACACCGGTGTCGGTGGTGACCTTGACCGTGCTCGGCGTGGAGCCGTCGTTGAGCGCGGTGACGCCGGTGATGGAGAAGGTCTCCTCGCCGGTCAGGCCGAGCGAGTCGGCCGACTGGCCGGCCGGGAACTGCAGCGGCAGGACGCCCATGCCGATGAGGTTCGAGCGGTGGATGCGCTCGTACGACTCGGTGATGACGGCCTTGACGCCGAGGAGGGCCGTACCCTTGGCCGCCCAGTCACGGGACGAACCGGAGCCGTACTCCTTGCCGCCCAGGATGACCAGCGGGGTGCCGGCGGCCTGGTAGTTCTGCGAGGCGTCGTAGATGAACGACACCGGGGCGCCGTCCTTCGTGAAGTCGCGGGTGAAGCCGCCCTCGGTGCCCGGCGCGATCTGGTTGCGCAGGCGGATGTTGGCGAACGTACCGCGGATCATGACCTCGTGGTTGCCTCGGCGCGAGCCGTAGGAGTTGAAGTCACGACGCTCCACACCGTGCTCGGTGAGGTACTGGCCGGCCGGGGTGTCGGCCTTGATGGCACCGGCCGGGGAGATGTGGTCGGTGGTGACCGAGTCGCCCAGCTTGGCCAGGACGCGGGCACCGGCGATGTCGGTGACCGGGGTGGTCTCCATCGTCATGCCCTCGAAGTACGGGGGCTTGCGGACGTAGGTCGACTCGGCGTCCCACTCGAAGGTGTTGCCGGTCGGGATGGAGAGCGCCTGCCACTGGGCGTCGCCCGCGAACACGTCCTGGTAGGACTTGTTGAACATGTCCTCGCCGATGGCGTTGGCGACGACGTCGTTGACCTCGGCCTCGGTCGGCCAGATGTCGGTCAGGTAGACCGGCTTGCCGTCCTGGTCGACGCCCAGGGCGTCCTTGGTGATGTCCACCCTCATGGAACCCGCGAGGGCGTACGCGACGACCAGCGGCGGGGACGCCAGGTAGTTCATCTTGACGTCGGGGTTGATCCGGCCCTCGAAGTTGCGGTTGCCGGAGAGGACCGAGGTGACCGCGAGGTCGTGGTCGTTGACGGCCTTGGAGACCTCCTCCGGCAGCGGGCCGGAGTTGCCGATGCAGGTGGTGCAGCCGTAGCCGACGAGGTTGAAGCCGACCTTGTCGAGGTACGGGGTCAGGCCCGCCTTGTCGAAGTAGTCGGTGACGACCTTCGAGCCCGGGGCGAGGGTGGTCTTGACCCACGGCTTGCGGGTCAGGCCCTTCTCCACGGCCTTCTTCGCGACGAGGGCCGCGGCGACCATGACGTACGGGTTCGAGGTGTTGGTGCACGAGGTGATCGCGGCGACGGTGACGGCGCCGTGGTCGATCGTGTACGTGGTGCCGTCGGGGGCGGTCACGGTGACCGGGTTCGACGGGACGCCGTTGGAGGCGGCCGGGGCGTCGGAGGCCGGGAAGGACTCCTCGCCGGCCTCGTCGGCGGTCGAGACGTAGTTCAGGACGTCGGTCTTGAACTGCTCGGAGGCGTTGGCGAGGACGATACGGTCCTGCGGACGCTTCGGGCCGGCGATCGACGGGACGACCGTGGAGAGGTCGAGCTCGAGCTTCTCGGAGAAGTCCGGCTCGGCCTTCGGGTCCAGCCAGAGGCCCTGCGCCTTGGCGTATGCCTCGACCAGCGCGACCTGCTGGGCGCTGCGGCCCGTCAGGCGCAGGTAGTTCAGGGTCTCGTCGTCGATCGGGAAGATCGCGGCGGTGGAACCGAACTCCGGCGACATGTTGCCGATGGTGGCGCGGTTGGCGAGGCTCGTGGCCGCCACACCCTCGCCGTAGAACTCGACGAACTTGCCGACGACGCCGTGCTTGCGCAGCATCTCGGTGATGGTGAGCACCAGGTCGGTGGCGGTGGTGCCCGGCTTGAGCTGACCGGTCAGCTTGAAGCCGACGACGCGCGGGATCAGCATGGAGACCGGCTGGCCGAGCATGGCGGCCTCGGCCTCGATGCCGCCGACGCCCCAGCCCAGCACACCGAGGCCGTTGACCATGGTGGTGTGCGAGTCGGTGCCGACCAGGGTGTCGGGGTAGGCCTTGCCGTCACGGACCATGACGACGCGGGCCAGCTTCTCGATGTTGACCTGGTGGACGATGCCGGTGCCCGGGGGGACGACCTTGAACTCGTCGAACGCGGTCTGGCCCCAGCGCAGGAACTGGTAGCGCTCCTTGTTGCGGCCGTACTCCAGCTCGACGTTCTGCTGGAACGCGTCGTTGGTGCCGAACTTGTCCGCGATGACGGAGTGGTCGATGACCAGCTCGGCCGGGGCGAGCGGGTTGATCTTCGCCGGGTCGCCGCCGAGCGCCTTGACGGCCTCGCGCATGGTGGCGAGGTCGACGACGCAGGGGACGCCGGTGAAGTCCTGCATGATCACGCGCGCCGGCGTGAACTGGATCTCCTGGCTCGGCTGGGCCTGGGAGTCCCAGTTCCCGAGGGCCCGGATGTGGTCGGCGGTGATGTTCGCGCCGTCCTCGGTGCGGAGCAGGTTCTCCAGGAGAACCTTCAGGCTGTAGGGAAGGCGCTCGGAGCCCTCCACCTTGTCCAGCCGGAAGATCTCGTACGACTCGTCGCCCACGCTCAGCGTGCTGCGGGCGTCGAAGCTGTTCGCCGACACGACAGTCTCCTTCATATATGTGCGCGTTCCACCGCATCCTGCCGCCACGTACACGTCGTCGATCCGCTGAGGTAAGGCTAAGTGAGGTAGCCCTTACCGGGGTGGCGGCAGCGGTGCGCCTCGGCAGATATCTCGATGTCGAGATAACTCTAGTACATCACCGCCGCTCGGTCATGCCCGGCAGGACGCGACCCGCCCCGGCGGAACCGGGGCGGTCCCAGTCTTTCCGAGGCATCGGGTCCCCGCCTCCGGGGGGGCGGGATGGGGCTCCCGTACCGGAAGCCCGAAGATAGCCCGCCCCTGATCACCGGGAACTACGGTGTCCCGATGACTGGTATCGAGGTTGTGGCCCGCACGCGGGTCAGTGGTGGGCATCCCGTCGGGCGACTGGTCTGCCATCCGCGGCTTCCCCTGATCGCCGGCCTGGACGCGGAACGTGGTCTCGTCCACATCTGGTCCTGTGAAGCGGGGTGGCTGCGCGCCCTCGGTTCTGTCGGCGACGGGCGCGGTGTACCTGATTCGGCGTGGCATCGCCCCCGCCACCCGGGGGTGGCCTGGCATCCCCACCAGCCGCTGCTCGCCGTCGCCGGCGAGAGTGGAGTGGTGCGCTGGACTCCCTCCGGGCCGTCCGACCCGGCAGGCCCGCCCTTCACCGCCCGTTACCGCCATCTGGCGTTCAGCCCGGACGGCCGGACGTTGTGGGCCTCACCGTCGTCGGACGGCGCGGACGCCGCGTGGGAACGTTCCGACGCCCTCGATCTCGATGCACGCGTCATCAGCGCCGGCACCGGGCGCCCTTGGGACACCGGCGTCGCGGAGCATCCCGGCGGCGGCCTGATCGCCACGCTCGCGAGCGATCAGGGCGCGACGCTAGGTCTCTTCGCACGCGTCGACCCGGGCGACACTCCCGCGAGGATGCGCGTCCAGGACCACGCGCTGGTCCTGGATTGCGACGGCTACACGACACCGGTCTTCAGCCGGGACGGACGTCATCTCGCGGTCCGAGGCAACGCGTACGGGAACACGCTGGACGTCTTCACGTTCCCCGGACTCCGCCAGGTCCTGGCGACCACGCTCGGCACGCCCACGCCGGACTACCCGTACCCGCAGGAATGGCTCGACGAGATGCGCGCCTGGTCGAGCCACAACATCGCGTTCGGAGCCCGCCCCGGGGTGCTCTGGATCGGCACCCCCACCGGGGCCCTCGTCGAACTCGACATCGAGGCCGAGCAGGCCGCCGGACACGAGCTGTTCGCCGGCACACCGGTGTCCGCGTTGGGCCGCACGCCGACCGGCGATCTCGTCGTCGCGAGCGGCGAAGGCGAGCTCGCGCTCGTGTCCGTGAACGCCGACCCCGCCCAGGCCGAGGCCCTCGGTGACGACACGGCGCGGGCCGCGGTCGCCGCGTTCCTGGAGTCGTCGTCCGAGGTTCCGGACGACGGTGACCTGTGGGCCCATGTCGTCATGACCGACGGGGACCGCAGCTGGGACGCGGACGACACGACGACGGTCACCACGGCATCCGCGACGGATCCGACCTGGCTGCGGCTTCAGGCAGCGGTCAACACCGCCCGCGACCAGGACATATAGGGGACGCCGTCCGGAGGGTGCCGCCGTCGGCGCGGGCCAGGAGCCGCAGGCGCCCACGGCCGGGGCCGCCGAGGGGTCGGCGGCACGCTGCCCCGTACCCAGGCTCTCGCCTCCCGTACGTGAACCCGTCCAGGAACGCGGGAAGCCCCGTCGGGCCAGGGTGACTCATCGAGTCCCCTGCCCCGACGGAGCCTGGCCGGCCGGGCGGCGGGTCACCGGCGCCCGGCCGAGGCCGGTGCCGGGTACGGCGCTCCCCGGCTCAGCCGAAGTTCACGTCGCTGCACCACATGTAAGCCTGGTCGAGGTGCGAGGCCTGCCAGATCACGAACAGGATGTGGTGTCCGCTGTAGCCGGACGTCTGGACGGGGAACGTGATGTCCCCCGCGGGGGCGTAGCGGCCGGTCTGTGTGATGAAGTCGAGGTTGCCCCAGCCCAGCGTCTGCGTCTTGGGGTCGTAGCCCTGCTTGCTCACATAGACCTTGAAGTAGTCGGCACCGTGGGACGCCTGGTCGCGCAGGTGGACCGAGAAGTTGTTGCCGATGGTGGTGGTCCTCCACTGCCCGGGCTTGTCCAGGCCGGCATTCCTCGACAGGTTGTTGCTGCAGAGCGTCCCGTCGGGGGTCTTCGCCTGGAACTGGCCGCCGAGGCCGTCGCGGAGCGCGCTCATCCAGTTCCACATGGTGTCGGGGTTGGCCTGGAACGCCTGCCAGCACATGGGGTCCTGGGTCTGCATGGCCGGGTTCGTGTGGTCGTTGCCCCACGTCTTCCAGCACTGGTACGCGCGGGAGGCGGGTTCGACGATGGTGCCGTGCGCCTGGGCGGGGGCCGACCAGGTCAGTGCGCCGGCGACCACGGCGAGCAGCACGACGAGCACCTGGAGAGGCCGGCGGAGGGGCGACCGCGTACGCCCGCTTAACGGACTCTGTTGACGCATGGGGGAACTCCTTCCAGTTGTTGACTGTGGGAGCGCTCCCAACGCTAGGACTTCTGCATGAAATGTCAATGAAACAAACGCAGTTGCTCACAGAGACGGGGTGCTTCCGCCGGCCCGGCGACGGCAGGGAGTCCCGTCCGGTTCGATGTCGGATCAGCAGCCGCAGGTGCCCGCTACCGGGGCGGTCAGGGGGTCGGCGGCGCGCTGCTCCGTGCCCTCCCAGGTCTCGTACGCGAAGCCCTCCCGCGCCCAGTACTCGAATCCGCCGAGCATCTCCTTGACCCGGTAGCCGAGCTCGGCCAGGGCGAGGGCCGCGCGGGTGGCGCCGTCGCAGCCGGGTCCCCAGCAGTAGGTGACGACGGGCACCGCCGGGTCGAGCAGGGCGGCGGCTCGCTCCGGAATGAGCGCGGTGGGCAGGTGGACCGCGCCGGGGACGTGCCCCTGGTCCCAGGACTCGGTGGAACGGGAGTCGAGCAGGACGAATCCCGGGTCACCGCCGGCCGCGAGCGCGGCGGCGACGTCCGACACGTCGGCGTACAGGGCCAGCGAGGCGCGGAAGTGGGCGGCGGCCTCGGCGGGCGACGCGGGGGCGACCCGCAGGACGGGGTTGGCGGCGGGGGACGAGACGGGGCTCGGGGCGGTCGTGGTCATGGGTCAGGGCCTTTCGTGGTGACGGGGTGTGCGGACCCACCCGGTGAGCGGCTTGAGCTGCTTGAGCCGCTTTCGACACCTCGAAACTACGGGGCGTGACCGGCGCACTGAAGGTGTCGTCCACGGTCTCCGGCTGTTCCGGCAGGGGAATCCGTGTTACTTCTCGGCCATGACCGTGTTTTCCCCTGACGCCCTCGACTGGCGCATCCTCGACGTCCTCCAGCACGACGGCCGGGCCAGCTTCGCCGACCTCGCGCGCACCGTCTCCATGTCGGCGAGCGCGGTCACCGAGCGCGTACGCCGGCTGGAGGAGGCGGGGATCATCAGCGGTTACGCGGCGGTCGTCGACCCGGAGAAGGTCGGGCTGACGATCATGGCGTTCGTCCGGCTGCGCTACCCGAACAGCAACTACAAGCCCTTCCACGACCTGGTCAAGCCGATGCCGGAGATCCTCGAAGCCCATCATGTGACCGGCGACGACTGCTTCGTCATCAAGGTCGCCGCCCGCTCCATGCGCCACCTGGAGGAGATCACGGGCCGGATCGGCGGCCTCGGCTCCGTCACGACCAGCGTCGTCTACTCCTCCCCGCTCCCCCGGCGCCCGGTCAGTCGTTGATGGCCTCGACGCCCTCGGCCTTGAGCTTCGCGAGATTGTCCCGCATGTTCTGAAGGACCTCGGGCGGGTGTCCCTGCCACTTCCGGACCTCCGCGACGACGCGCAGGGGCAGGCGCGTGCGGTAGGACCGGGTCGGGTTGCCGGGGAACCGCGTGTCCGTAGGTTCGGGTCGTCCTCGAAGAAGCCGGTGGGTTCGACGAGGTAGATCCGCTGGTCCTCGTCCACTCCGACGGCCAGCTCGGCTCCCCAGACGGCGGCGTCCAGGGTGGCGGTCATGTAGACGAAGTTCGCCTTGTAGCCCTTGCCGAAGTTGGAGCCGAAGCCCGGCTCCAGGAGGGCGCCGACGGCGAGGTCGGCCTTCGTGCCGTGGAAGAAGGGGCCGGGATCGTCGCTGCCCCACCGGACCGGTTCGTTCACCCTGCGCTCCCTGGGAGAGTCGAATGGATCCGGGCCACGCTATCGGAGGGGCCCGCCCGGGGCGGGGTATCCGGCGAACGCGGGCCGGCAACCCCGTACGACGCACCGCGCCCCCACCCCGTAGAGGGGCGAGGGCGCGGCTGCTGTGCGGGTGTCAGGCCTTCGCTGGGGCGGGCCTTGGGGATGTCAGGCGTGGTGGGAGCCGGTCGTGGCCTTGGCGCGGTCGTAGCCGCCGCCGTAGTCAGGGCACTCGCCGTACTCCTTGCACGGCGGGGTGGGCTTGCCCTTCTTGATCACGGTGATGGTGGCGCGGGCCGGGCGCGAGGGTGGTCTCGTCACAGGTGACCTGGGAGACCAGGTCGTCGGCGACGGTGATGTCGGTCAGGGTGGTGGTGCCGGTGTTGGTGTTGGTGACCGTGTAGACGTACGTGACCTGGTCGCCGACCTCGAACGGCCCCTGCGTCTCCGCCCGCTTCGCCAGCGACAGCGACGACTCGGCCGGCGGGACGACGGTGACGGGCACGTCGGTGGTGCAGGTGCCGGTGGTGGCACAGGTGCCGCTGGTCCCCGGGGTGACGGCGTTGCGCAGGTGCCGGTCGCCGGTGTCCGGGTCGTTGACGGTGACGCTGTACGTGAGGGTGACCGTGGCCCCGACAGCGAGCGGACCCGACCAGCTCAGCGTGTCCCCGTGACCGTCGCACCGCCCGTGGCGTCGTTGCTGTACGTCGCGTCGTCCAGCACACCCGACAAGTCGTCCGTGAACGAGGCCGGATCGGCAGCGGTGAACGCGGTGGTGCCCGTGCTCGTGACGGTCACCGTGTAGGTGACCTTGCCGCCCAGGCGGCGACGGGGATCGTGGTGATGCAGGCGTCGGCCGTGGTGCAGGTGCCGGTGGGGCCGGGGACGACGCCGTTGCGCAGGACGTGGTTGCCCTGGTCGGGGCCGTTGACGACGACCGTGTACGTGACCGTGTGGGTCGCGCCGGCGGCCAGCGGGCCGGACCAGGAGACGCCGCCGTCGAGCAGCTGGGCGCCGCCCGTCAGGGAGGCCGGGTCCACCTTGGCGTCGTCGGTGACATCGCTCAGGTCGTCCGTGAAGGTCGCCGGATTGTCGACGGTGTAGTCCACGGTGCCGTTGTTGGTGACGGTGACCGTGTACGTGACGCTGTCACCGGAGCCCACGAAGCCGTCGGGTCCGACGGACGCGGCCTTGGAGACGGTGAAGGACGGCTCGACCTGCCCCGCCGGGCAGGCCGTGGAGTGGGCCGTGTTGTTGCCCTGGTCGGGGTCGTCCTCGTTGCCGACCACCTGCGCCGTGTTGTCGATCCCGTCGGCGACGCAGTCGGTGCCGGGCGTGGCCGGGGCGGTGCCGGTGATGGTGATCTCCGGGGCGTCGGCCCCGTCGGCGAGCGCGGCGCCGGTGCACTGCACGAGGTTCCGGCCGCCCTGGGTGACGATGGCGCAGCCGGGCGTCGTGGTCTGGGGGTTGCTCAGGTTGTCCGGCAGAGTGTCCGTGACGATGTAGCCGGAGGAGTTGCCAGGGCCGTTGTTGTGGATCCGCAGGGTGTACAAGATCGTGTCGCCCGGCGCCCAGGTCGACGGCCCTTCCTTGGTGATCGCGAGGTCGGCGGGCTCGCCGGGGACGGACGCTCCGTCGTTCTGTGTGTTCGCCGGGCCCCTGGTCGAGGAGAGGATGGTGGCCGTGGGGGTGGCGGACGTCGGGTTGTTGATGCGGAGCTGGTAGACGGTGCCGGTGACGTTGTTCGAGATGCCGATGTTGCCGTTGCCGTAGACCCACTGGGCCCCGTACGGGTTCGCGGGGAGCCCGGGCAGGGCGACCACGAGGACGGTGCCGGTGGCGGGGTCGATGCGGTAGAGCTGGTGGCCCTCTCCGTACACGCCCCAGATGTAGCCGTCCTTCCAGACGATGTCGGACAGGTTCGGGACGTTGGAGGAGAGCGCGATCCGGTGCGAGGTGTGGGTGGGGACGTCGACGGCGTACAGGCTGTTGTCGGTCGTGGACTGGCGGACGTAGAGCGTGTCCGCGGTGGGTCCGTCGCCGAAGGTGCCCTGGTTGTAGCTGAAGGTGCCGCTGGAGGGCAGGCCGACCTGGCCGGTGTTGGTGGCGACGCCGCCCTGGCCGATACGGGCGAGGCCGTCGTTGTTGTTGATGGCGTGGAGGTACCGGTCCGCGGCGCGGAAGCCCATGGCGTTGTGGCCGAAGGTGGCGGTGCTCTCCCGGACGAAGGTGACCTGGCCCGTGCCCTGGACGGCCTCGTAGAGGGTGGTCGGTTCACCGGGCGCCGGTCCCTGGGCCACGAAGACCAGGCCGGGCCCCCCGGGGAAGGGGTCACCGGCCGCGGCATACGCCTGTTGCTGTCCTGGCAGCATCAGGCACGCGGTCATCAGCCCCGCGACCCCCCGCTAGACCCCACAAACGGCGCAACACCCCGTTTCGCTCCTTTGATTGGCGGCGTCCCTGACGACGATCACGGGATGTCAATGCCATAAGAGCGGCAAAACGACCACCGCTGCCCGGTCACGCTTCCTTGACACGCCCGGGAGTGGCTCGCTGTCAGCCATATGCCCGATCACCTGGAGGTGGGCGCGTCCCACGGGGCCGCCGGGGCTCGCCGAAGGCGCGTCAGCGGGACCAGACGTGGAGGGCGTTGTCGGCCCGGGACGTCGTGTACCAGGTGCCGTCGCCCAGGGCCGTGGGCGGGACCTCCACCGGGAAGGGGTAGCCGATCCGCTCGACGCGCACCATCCGGGCCGTGTCGACGAGCCAGTGCCGGAGGTCGCCGTGCTCGTCGTCGCTCTCGACCGATCCGAAGACGGCGGTGTCCTCGTCGACGAAGCCTCCCGCGTAGTCGAAGTACGCCGGGTCCGCTTCCTCCTCGTCCTGCTCGTCCTCCCCCTCCTCCTCGTCCCTGGACTCGGGGCTCGTGGCGGGATGGCGGACGCGTCGAGTGCCGCCGTCACCGCTCCATCGGCGAGCCGGCGGACGGCGAGTGTGTCCTGATCGTGGGTCACGGTGAGCAGGCGGTCGCCGCCGGGGCCGACGGCCAGCAGGACGAGGTCGTCGTCGCCGAGACGGTCGACGGTGAGGGCGCGCCCGTCGAAGCGCCCCCACCGCAGCGGGGAGCCGTCCTGGCCCTCGCCGATAGTCAGCCCCATGCGCGAGGGATCCGGGTGCGGTACATGGAACGAGCCGGCCGCCGCGGTGCCCGTCTCGGCGCGCGCGAGAACCGAGCCGTCCGCCGCGTCCAGGACGAGCCATTCCTCCTCGCCCGAGCCCGGTCCCTGGACGGGCGCGTCGCCCGCGAGAGGGCCGCGGACGTGCGCCCAGACGAGCGTGCCGTCGGCCGAGAAGCACGTGGAGCCGCTGGGCGCGTACCGGTGCGCGTGATCGTCCGCCGCGTACGAGGTGACCGCCCCGCCCTCCGGGCAAGGCGCCCAGCAGGCGTGGCCGAGTTCCCAGCGCACGGCCCCGGTCCGGTCGACGGCCCGCAGCCCGTGCGGCCCCGAGAAGACGGCCAGGGTGGCGTCGGGTGAGACGACCGCGTCCCCGCACCGGCGCGGCCAGGGCGCCGGGAAGCGGATCGGCTCGGCCGTGGCCGGTGCCGCCACCTGCCGCACGATCAGTTCCGTCTCCCCGCGCTGGACGAGCAGCCGGGCGGCCGGCCAGGGCGTCAGCCAGGAGGTGTCGTCCGCGCCGGTGAAGGGCAGCGGGGCGGCGAGGGTGGCCACGAGACGGGCGGGGTGCGGCACGGGGTCTCCGGGGAACGGGCGCGAGGCGGAGGGGCGGGCGGGGCGAGATGGGGCGGGGCAAGGCGTCCGGGACGTTACGACACGCCACCGACAGGGCGGGGCGCGGGTGGCGTGGTCTCCAGGAAGTCCGTCAGGGTCGCGGTGAAGCGGGCGGGATCGTCCAGCCACGGGTAGTGGCCCGCGCCGGACTGGACCGTGTGCGCGAGGTGCGAGGCGGCCGTGAACAGGGCGGCGAGCGACGCGACCGCCGACGGCGGGCTGTTGAGGTCATGCTCGCCCGCGAGCACCAGGACCGGGGCGGCAAGGCCGGCGAGGGCGGCGCGGGTGGCGTCCGGAGCGAAGGCGCCCTCGGTGCCGAAGCGGGCGACGGCCTCGGGGTTCGCGGGCCGGGCCGCGGCGTGATGGCGGCGGGCGGCGGCGTCCCAGCGGCCGTACCGGAAGGGGGTGACGGCCTCCCAGTCGGCGTCCGTGCCGGTGCCCGCGTTGACGGCTTCGAGGGCGGCGTACGCGGCGGGGAACCACGGCTCGTGCGCGCGGCGCCGCGCGAGCGCCAGGCGTTCCTCGACGGTGGTGTCGATGCCGACGGCGCGGGTGCCGGGAGTGACGAGGAGGAGCCGGCCGACGCGGTGCGGGTGGCGTGCGGCGTACTGGACGGCGACGTTGGCGCCCGCCGAATGGCCGAGCAGGTCGATCCGTTCGACCCCGAGGTGGGCGCGCAGCGTCTCGATGTCGTCGGCGAGCCGGTCGGAGCGGTACGAGGCGGGGTCGGCGGGCACGGCGGAACATCCGGTGCCGCGCGGGTCGGGCAGCAGCAGGGTGCGGTGGGCGGCGAGACCGCCCAGGTCGCCGAGGTAGCCGCAATCGGTGGGGCCACCGGGGACGCAGAGCAGCGGGGCGCCGGAACCGAGGGCGCGGAAGGCGAGCCGGGTGCCGTCGGGGGCGGTGAGGAAATCCGGGGTTGGTGAGGCCATCGAGGTCATAACCCGGTTGTACAACCTGGTTATGACCTCTGTCGAGCGCGTTGTATAACGGGGTGATGGCAGTGGAGGAGGGCAGCAGCGTGACGAGCACGCCGACGACACCGACGGGGGCGGCCGGGGCGGGGCGCCCGGAGCGGGCACGACCGGAGCGGGCACGACCAAGGCGGGGGCGACCAAGGCGGGGGCGGCCGGGGCGGATCCGACGGAGGAGCAGCTCGCCGTCATGTTCGCCGGGCTGAACGAGGTCATCCGCGCGGGCGAGGAGATGCGCCGGCTGCGCGCGGAGATGATCCGGGTCCTGGCCGGCGCCGGCTGGACCCAGGACCGGCTCGCCCGGCTCGCCGGGATGAGCCAGCCGGCCGTCTCCAAGCAGGTGACGGGATCCCACGGCGCGGCGGACACGGGCGGGCTGGCGCTCGACCAGGAGGACGCGCCCTGGCTCGAAGGGCGCCTGTGGGGCCTCGCGGAGGCGATCGCCGAGGAGGTCGCCGAGTCCGGCGAGTCCACCGGATCCGCGGGCGGCGGCACGGCCCGGTCCGCGCGCCTGACCCAGGCCCTGGCGCGCGGCCGCAAACGCTTCACCGAACGGAACGTGGACGCGCTGCGCCGCCTCGTCGAGGAGGACCTCCGCACCCACCGGGCCGCCCTGGGCCCCCGTCACCAGGAGGCGCGGGAGGCGTACGACCGGATCGCCCGCGCCCTCGACACGGGCGGGGCGGCCGGCCCGTACACCGAGGGCACTGCACCCGCCCGCCGGACCCTCGCCCGCCAGGTCCAGCGGATGCGGCTGCGGCGGGCGTGACCGCGGCGCGCGCGGCGGGGCCCTGACGCGGAGCCGCACCCCACCGCCCGCCCCCCTACTCCGTACGGAAGCGGAGCGATTGCCGCCGACCGCCCCGAAGGCGACCATCGAGGCATGTTCAGCGGCGCGCATATGGTCATCTACACCCGGGACGCGGAGGCGGACCGCGACTTCCTCAAGGACGTCGTCGGCTTCGACCATGTCGACGCGGGGCGCGGCTGGCTCATCTTCCGGTTGCCGCCGGCCGAGATCGCGGTCCACCCCACCGACGGTGAACCGTGGCACGAGATCTACCTGATGTGCGAGGACATCGCGCAGACCCTCGGCACCCTGGAGGACCGGGGCGCGGAGATCTCACGGCCTGTCACCGACCAGCGCTGGGGCCTCGTCGCGGCCGTGCGGCTGCCGAGTGGTACCGAACTGCCCCTCTATGAACCCCGTCACCCCATTGCCCACACTCCGTCACCCTGACAGATCACCCCACCGCGCGCACCATCTCATATCTGAGATACCGTGACGCCATGACCGACGATTACCTCGAGCGCATCGGCAAGCTCATCCGTGACGCCCGTCAGCACCGCGGCTGGACCCAGACCCAGCTCGCCGAAGCCCTCGGCACCAGTCAGAGCGCCGTGAACCGGATCGAACGCGGCAACCAGAACATCAGCCTTGAGATGATCGCCCGCATCGGCGAGGCCCTCGACAGCGAGATCGTCGCTCTCGGTTACGCCGGCCCGATGCACCTGCGCGTGGTGGGCCGCCGCCGGCTCTCCGGCGCCATCGACGTCAAGACCAGCAAGAACGCCTGTGTCGCGCTGCTGTGCGCCACGCTGCTCAACAAGGGCCGTACGGTGCTGCGCCGGGTCGCGCGCATCGAGGAGGTCTTCCGGCTCCTCGAGGTCCTCAACTCCATCGGCGTCCGCACCCGCTGGATCAACGACGGCGTCGACCTGGAGATCGTGCCGCCCGCCGAGCTCGACATGGAGTCGATCGACGCGGAGGCGGCCATCCGCACCCGTTCCATCATCATGTTCCTCGGTCCGCTGCTGCACCGCATGGACCGCTTCAAGCTGCCGTACGCCGGCGGCTGCGACCTCGGCACGCGCACGATCGAGCCGCACATGATCGCGCTGCGCCGCTTCGGCCTCGACATCACCGCCACCGAGGGCCTGTACCACGCCCAGGTCGAGCCGGGCGTCTCCCCCGACCGCCCGATCGTCCTGACCGAGCGCGGCGACACGGTGACCGAGAACGCCCTGCTCGCGGCCGCCCGCCACGACGGCGTCACGGTCATCCGCAACGCCTCGTCCAACTACATGGTCCAGGACCTGTGCTTCTTCCTGGAGGCGCTGGGCGTACGGATCGACGGCCTCGGCACCACCACCCTCACCGTCCACGGCGTCCCGCAGATCGACGTCGACGTCGACTACTCCCCCTCCGAGGACCCGGTCGAGGCGATGAGCCTGCTGGCCGCGGCCGTCGTCACCGAGTCGGAGCTGACGATCCGCCGGGTGCCGATCGAGTTCATGGAGATCGAGCTCGCGGTCCTGGAGGAGATGGGCCTCGACCACGACCGCTCCGCCGAGTACGCCGCCGACAACGGCCGCACCCGGCTGGTCGACCTGACGGTCCGCCCCTCCAAGCTGGAGGCGCCGATCGACAAGATCCACCCGATGCCGTTCCCCGGCCTCAACATCGACAACGTGCCCTTCTTCGCGGCCATCGCGGCCACGGCGCAGGGCAAGACCCTCATCCACGACTGGGTCTACGACAACCGCGCCATCTACCTCACCGACCTCAACCGCCTCGGCGGCCGCCTCCAGCTCCTGGACCCGCACCGCGTCCTGGTCGAGGGCCCCACCCGCTGGCGCGCCGCCGAGATGATGTGCCCGCCGGCCCTGCGCCCGGCCGTGGTCGTCCTGCTCGCGATGATGGCCGCCGAGGGCACCTCGGTGCTGCGCAACGTCTACGTCATCAACCGGGGCTACGAGGACCTCGCGGAGCGCCTCAACTCGGTGGGCGCGCAGATCGAGATCTTCCGCGACATCTAGCCCGTGTAGCCCGTGCGGGCCCTCCCCCTCACCCCCTCATGCAACGACCCCCTCCCGGGGCCGCGCGAAGCGGCTCCGGAAGGGGGCCGAGGGGGCTGGTGTGCCGGGCGGGGTCAGACCTGGCAGCCGCCGGCCGCCAGGGCCTCCTTGACCTCCTGGGCCACGCGGATCGCGTCCTCGGGGTTGTTCACGACGTCGGTGCAGTTCATGTCGATGACCAGGACCTCGCTGGCCGAGTAGTGCTTGTGCACCCAGTCGTCGTAGCCGGACCACAGCGTCCGGTAGTACTCGACCAGGCTCTCGTCCTGCTCGAAGTCGCGGCCCCGCAGACCGATCCGGTGCATCACCGTCTCGAAGTCCGCCTTGAGGTAGACCATCAGGTCGGGCGCCTTGCGGTACGGCAGGCCGTCGATCTCGCGCATCATCTCGTCGAGCAGCCCCTCGTACACCTGCATCTCGAGGGTGCTGATCCGCCCCAGGTCGTGGTTGACCTTGGCGAAGTACCAGTCCTCGTAGATGGACCGGTCGAGGACGTTGTTGCCCTCCTTGTACGCGTCCTTGATCGCGGCGAACCGCGTCTGCAGGAAGTAGAGCTGGAGGAGGAAGGGGTAGCGCTTGGCCTGGATCTCCTCGGGGCTCGCCGTGTAGAAGAGCGGAAGGATCGGGTTGTCTTCGACGCTCTCGTAGAAGACCTCGCTGCCCAACGACTCGGCCAGCAGTTCGGCCACGCTCGTCTTGCCGATTCCGATCATGCCACCGACGCAGATCACTGGCATACCTCACTTCTCCCTGGGGTCTTCTGAATCACGGGCGGGTGGACCGGGTTCCCCGCTCCGCTGGAAGACGTGCCGGCGCGACGTGCCGGTATGACGTCGGTTCCCCCGGGATCTGCATGATCAGCGGCGTACGGTCCCCTCCGGACCAAGGCCCCGACGCGCGCGCTCCTCGACCGGCAGGACCCCCCGCCGGTTCCGCGGTTGCCACGCAAGCGACGAGCCACTGCCTCGTGGCCGCCTTGAAGCATAAATCACGATCCGCTTTGCTCTGGCCAGGGCCTCGGGGCCACGGGCCGCTGTGCGCGCGGCCCGTGGCTCTTCGGGACTCGGCCCGGCATGACGGCGCTCGGACCGGTGTTCCGCGCTCAGCCCGGCATTCCGCGCTCGGCCAGGCCGCTCTCGTACGCGATGACGACCAGCTGTGCGCGGTCGCGGGCGGTCAGTTTGGCGAGCAGGCTGCTCACGTGGGTCTTGACCGTCGGCAGGCTGATCACCAGCCGGGCGGAGATCTCGGCGTTCGACAGTCCGTTCGCGATCAGGACGAGCACCTCCTGCTCCCGCTTGGTGAGGCCGATCAGGCGGGGTGCGGGACGGTTCGTCTCGCCGCCGTGGGAGAGGTCCGCCAGGAGGCGGCGCGTGACCGTCGGCGCCAGCACACCGTCACCGTCGGCGACGATCCGGATGCCCGCCACCAGCTCCGCCGGCGAGGCGTCCTTCAGGAGGAAGCCGCTCGCGCCCGCCCGCAGGGCCGGGTAGACGTAGTCGTCCATGTCGAACATGGTGAGGGCGAGGACCCGCACACCGGACATGGTCGCGTCCGAGCGGATGTGCCGGGTGGCGGCCACGCCGTCCATGCCGGGCATGCGCAGGTCCATCAGGACGACGTCCGGCTTCAGCTCCCTGGCCAGCTCCACCGCCGCCGCGCCGTCGCCCGCCTCGCCGACCGTCCGCATTCCCGGCGTCGCGTCGACGAGGAGCCGGAAGCTCCCGCGCAGCAGGGCCTGATCGTCCGCGATCAGTACCCGGACCGTCTCGGCCATTCCGGTTTCCTCGCGTATCGGTCGTCGGGCCACCGGGTCGCCGGTGTCCGCTCATTCAACCCCACCGGCCTTGCCGGTCAGGAGTGTTCAGGCCGCCCGCGGTCCGTCACGCGTCCCAGCGGCGGTGCCGCAGCCAGCCCGCGAGCAGCGCGGCCGCGGTCCAGGCGAGGAGTACGAGGAAGCCGGTGTACGCCTCGTCCGAGCCGACGGCCACCATCCGGGCGCCGGCCCGGTCCGGGAAGTACCGCGCCATCTCCTTGGTCGCTCCGATGACGGAGAGGATCTGAGAACCGGCGAGCACGGTCGGGAGCAGCACCGCCAGGGGGACGACGGCGCTGCGGCTCGCCGCGGCCACACCCGCCGCGAACAGGCTCATCAACGTCAGATAGAGCACGGCGCCGGCCAACGCGCGCGGGACACCGCTCGCGTCGATCGGGGCGCCGTGGCGTCCGAGGGCGAACTGGGTGACCAGGTAGCAGGCGACGGCGACGGGGACCGCGAGGGCCGCGGCGGCTCCGGCGATGACGGCGGTCTTCGCCCCGTAGAGCCGTCCGCGCCGGGGTACGGCGGTCAGCGAGACCCGCATCATGCCCGAGGTGTACTCGCCGGCGAACACCAGCACGCCGAACACGATGAGCGCGAGCTGGCCGTAGAGGAGGCCGTCCAGACCGGCCTGTTCGGGGGTGAAGTCGGGGCGGAGGCCGGGGTGGTCGGATTCGATCGCGCCCTTCGCCGACCAGCCGTTGAGGGCCGAGACGAGAATGCTGAAGGGGACGAAGAACAGCAGCGCGGTACGGGTGCCGCGGATGCCGCGTACTTTGGTGAACTCGGCCCGGATGGCCGCGACGGTCTCAGACATGGCCGTTCTCCCTTTCCTCGCCGACGAGTTCGAGGAAGGTGTCCTCAAGTGAGGCCGTGTGGGTGCTCAGTTCGTCGAGCAGGACGCCGTGGGCGGCGGCGAGCCGGCTGATCTCGGCCGCCGGGAGGCCGACGACCTCCAAGCCGCCGTCGGGGGTGGATATCGGCGAGGCTCCCCCGCGTTCCAGCTCGCGCGCGAGCAGTCCGGGGTCGGAGGGCCGCACGCGGACGCGGGTCCGGCCGTGGCGCCGGATGAAGTCCGCCATGCCGGTGTCCGCGAGCAGCCGTCCGCGGTGGATGACCAGCACATGGTCGGCCACCAGGGACATCTCGGTCATGAGATGGCTGGAGACCAGGACGGTCCGGCCGTCGGCGGCCATCCGTCCCAGCAGGTCGCGCAGCCACCGGATGCCTTCCGGGTCGAGACCGTTGACCGGCTCGTCGAGCACCAGCACGGCCGGGTCGCCGAGCAGCGCGGCGGCCAGGCCGAGCCGCTGGGCCATCCCGAGGGAGTAGGTGCCGATCCGCCGGCGGGCCGCGTCCGTCAGACCGACGGTCTCCAGCACCTCGCCGACCCGCTTCCGGGCGACGCGGTTGCTCCGCGCGATCCACAGCAGGTGGTCGGCGCCGGTCAGGCCGCGGTGCGGGGCCGAGGTCTCCAGGAGGGCGCCGACCCGCCGGGCCGGGTACCGCAGGTCACGGTAGGCACGGCCGTCGATGCTCACGGATCCGGCGTCCGGCCGGGTGAGGCCGAGCATCAGGCGCATCGTGGTCGACTTGCCGGCTCCGTTGGGGCCCAGGAATCCGGTGACGGCTCCCGGCCGCACCGTGAAGGTGAGATCGTCCACGACGGCTCGCCGCCGGTACCGCTTGGTCAGGTTCACGACGTTGATCACACGGCGATTCTTGCCGGGCGTGCACGGCGGCCACATCGGTCCCGCGTCGGGATCGCCACGCGAACTCCGCGCCTCGAAGCCCTACTTGCGGATGAGTCCGGCTCAGTACGGCAGCGTCGCCAGGACCCGGAAGCCGCCGCCCGGCCGCGGTCCCGCGCTGAGGGTGCCGCCGTGGGCCGCGACCCGTTCCCGCATCCCGACCAGGCCCATTCCGCCGCCGGACACGACCGGGCGGGGGCCCGGTCCGGGACCGTCGTCGGTGATGTCGATCGTGAGCCTGCCGCCCTCGGCGGTGATCGACACGTGGCAACGGGCCGGCCCGGCATGCTTGATGACGTTGGTCAGCGCCTCCTGGACGATCCGGTACGCGGACAGCGCGACCCCGTCGGGCGGCTCCTCCGCGCACCGGGACCGCAGCTCGACGCGCGCGCCCGCGGTCTCGGCCGTACGGACGAGAACGGGCAGGTCCGCCAGGCCGGGCACCGGCCGGAGGTCCCGGTCTCCGCCCGCCTGCTCCTGGCGCAGGGCGGTGAGGGTGGCCCGCATGTCGCGCAGAGCCCGGCGGCTGACGTCCTCGATCGTCCTCAGGGCTTCCCGTGCCTCCTCGGGGTGGGTGTCGACCACATGGTTGGCGACACCGGCCTTGACCGCGATCAGGCCCACGCTGTGGGTGACGACGTCGTGGATGTCCCGGGCGATACGCAGGCGTTCCTCCGTCTTCGCCTGTTCGGCCGCCCGTACGAGGGCGCGCCGGAACCGCTCCCGCCGCTCGCCGACGGCCGCACCCGCCGCCCAGGTGGCGCCGAGGACGAGCAGCCCGACCAGGATCTGCACGGCCCGGGTCCCGCCCGGGTAGCCCCGCCCGCCCGTCAGCGTGAGGAGGGCGGCACCCGCCGCGCACAGCCCGGCCAGGAGCATCGACGACAGCTCCGGCCTCCGGGTCCGCGTCGTCGCCACCGTGTACACGGCGTAGGCAGCGGCGAGCAGCGGAGCCGGTCCGGCGCCGACGGCGAGGGCCGCACCCGCGGCGGCCAGGACGAACCCGAAGACCGGTACGGGCCACCGGCGCCGGACGGCCAGGGGCAGCGCGGCGCACAGTGCGAGCAGCCAGACGACACCGTCACCCGGTCCGCCGGCGGCGGCCGGCCGCAGGACGGAGACCTGCGGCAACAGCGTGAACCCCGCGGCCGCCAGCGCGTCGAGGGCGATCAGACGACGGTGCGGAGCATCAATCATCCCTGGAACGTAGGCGCTTGGCGCGTGGGGCGTCCAACGGGTCACCGCCCGGGCCGGGGCGGGTGCGCAGGCGGAAGGTGCGGCGGTAGGTGTCGGGCGGGACGCCGACCGTACGGTTGAAGTGGCGGCGCAGTGTGGTGGCGGTGCCCATGCCGGTGGCCGCCGCGATGGTGTCGACGCTGTCGTCGGTGGCCTCCAGCAACTCCTGGGCGTAGCGGATCCGTTGGGTGAGCAGCCATTGCAACGGGGTGGTGCCGGTGACCGACTTGAAGTGGCGGCCCAGATGGCGGGAGCTCATCCGCGCCCGCCGGGCCAGGTCCTCCACGGTCAGCGGCTGGTCGAGCCGTTCCCTCACCCAGGGGAACAGGTCGGCGAGCGGATGCCGGTCCGGGGCGGGTACCGGGGTGGTGACGAACTGGGCCTGGCCGCCGTCGCGATGGGGCGGCACGACCAGCCGGCGGGCGACGGCGTTGGCGACCGACGCGCCGTGGTCCAGGCGGACGAGATGCAGGCACAGGTCCATGGCGGCGGCCTTCCCGGCGGAGGTGAGAACGCTGCCGTTGTCGACGTAGAGGACGTCCGGGTCCACCGTCACCCGGGGGTAGCGGTCGGCGAGGACCCGCGTGTGCGCCCAGTGCGTGGTCGCCCGCAGCCCGTCCAGCAGGCCGGCGGCGGCCAGCACGAACACGCCGGTGCACAGGGAGGCCACCCGTGCGCCCGCCTCGTGGGCCGCGCGCACCGCGTCCACCAGTTCGGCGGGCGGGTCCGCGTCGACGTCGGCCCAGCCCGGGACGATCACCGTGTCGGCGTACGGGAGCCGGTCGAGCCCGGCGTCGGGCTCCAGCCGGAAGCGGCCGGCCCGCACGCCGCCCGGGCCGCAGACGGCGAGGTCGTACCAGGGGCCCGGCACGGCGTCCGGGGCGGCGGCGAAGACCTCGTAGGCGAGGGACAGTTCGAAGTGCAGCATCCCGTCGGTGACGGCCAGCGCGACAGTGGTCACGTCCGGAATTGTACGGGTCATGTCGTTCCGGACACTCGTGCGGGCCGCCCGCGCCCGACAGGATTCCCGTGTCGAAGCACGACGGCACGACGGCACGACCGGGCATACGGCACACGAGAACGGGATGCGGGAGAATCATGGGATCGGGACGCAAGGTGGCGGTGTTCGGCGCGTACGGGCACACGGGGCGGTTCGTGGTGGCGGAGCTGCTGGACCGCGGGTTCGTCCCGGTGCTGTCCGGGCGCGACGCCGACAAGTTGAAGACGCTGGCGGAGTCCTCGGAGTCCCTTGCCGGGCCGGCCACCCGTCCGGCGTCGGCCGACGACCCGGCCGCGCTCGACCGCGCGCTGGCCGGCACGGCGGCCGTGGTCAACTGCGCCGGCCCCTTCGCCACGACGGCCGCCCCCGTGATCGAGGCGGCGCTGCGCGCCGGGATCCCGTACGTGGACGTGGCGGCCGAGATCGAGGCCAACGCCGACACGTTCGCGCGCTTCGCGGACCGCGCCCGGGCCTCGGGAGCGGTGATCGTCCCCGCGATGGCCTTCTACGGCGGCCTCGGCGATCTGCTGGCCACCGCGGCGATGGGGGACTGGACGACGGCCGACGAGGCCCACATCGCGTACGGGCTGAGCGGCTGGCACCCCACCGCCGGAACGCGGGCCGCGGGCGCGGTCTCCCATCAGCGGCGCGACGGCGGCCGGGTCCGCTACCGGAACGGACGGCTGGAGCACCACCGGGACGAACTGCCCACCCTGGACTGGCCGTTCCCCGATCCGATGGGCTCCCGGCCGGTCGTCGGGGAGTTCACGATGGCCGATGTCGTCACCCTGCCCAGCCATTTGGCCGTCCCCGACGTACGCACCTACATGTCGGTCGAGGCGGCCCGGGACCTGGCGGCCCCGGGCACACCCGAGCCCACCGCCGTGGACGCGCGCGGACGGTCCGCGCAGACCTTCCTCGTCGATGTCGTCGTACGGTCCGGCGGCGGCGAACGGCGGGCGACGGCGAGCGGCCAGGACATCTACGCCGTCACCGCGCCGCTCGTCGTGGAGGCGGTCGACCGCATCCTCGGCGGACGCACCAGGACGGTCGGCGTCGCCTCCGCCGGCGCGCTCTTCGACGCGCCCGACTTCCTCCGTGCCCTGTCGCCGCACATCACGCTGGAACCGCGCCTGTAGCGGGCGCGGCGCCCAGCACACCGTCTCCGCGGGACGGGCAGCGCACCGCCCGGCCCGCGCGGATCCCGCGATCAGCGCTTCATCAGGGCGAAGACTCCCCAGCCGAGGTATTCGCGCAGGTAGCGCGTGTAGCGGGCGGGCTCGGTGGTGAGCTCGGCCCGCACCTCGGGCGCCAGTTCGTCGTCCGGGTTCCGGTCGAGCCAGCGGCGGAGGTTCAGCCACTGGGCCGCGCGGTACCGGTCCCAGCTGTCCTGGTCGGCCAGCGTCATCTCGACGACGTCGTACCCGAGGCCGCCGAACCGCTCGATCAGTTCGGGCAGCGGCAGGAAGTCGGCCACGCGGGTGGCGTGGCAGGCCTCGGCGGTCTCCTGGTCCGGCGGGGTACGGCGCCAGTAGGGCTCGCCGATCAGCATCAGCCCGCCGGGGCGGAGGCTGCGGCCGAGCAGCTCGGCCGTCCCGGCGACGCCGTCGCCGATCCACGTCGCGCCGACGCAGGCGGCGAGATCGACCGGCCCGTCCGCGACATGGCCGGCGGCGTCGCCGTGGACGAACTCCACCCGGTCGGCGACGCCGAGTTCGACGGAGCGGGCCCGGGCCTGCTCGGTGAAGACCGTACTGATGTCCACGCCCGTGCCGGTGAAGCCCAGGTCGCGTGCCCAGGTGCACAGCATCTCGCCCGAGCCGCTGGCCAGGTCGAGAACCCGCGTACCGGGTTCCAGGTGGAGCGACCGGCCGAGGGCGGCGAGCTTGTCGGGAGTCAGCGGATTGTGGATGCGGTGGCTGCTCTCGCGGATGGTGAAGACGCGGGGAAGGTCCATGGTGGCTTCCTATCGGTCAGGCTCGGCGCATGCCGGAAGGAATGAGGGGCGCGTCGCGGACGCGCGAGGGCGCCGCGGGGCCGTGCCTCGTTCCACAACCTCGGCCGGCGCGCGGCATCCATGCCCTCCCATGCCCGTGATCCGGGTCACGCGCCGGACCGGCGGGGAAGTCCCTCCCGGAGACATCGGCGGCGCGGGTCAGGGCAGGCGGGAGTGCGGGGGCCGGGGGTCGTCGGCGGTGTCGTGGTCGCTGGAGACCAGCAGGAGGACGGTGGCGCGTCCGGTCCCCAGGGAGCGGAGCTTGTGGGGCGTGGTGGCCTTGAAGTAGACGCAGTCGCCGGGGTCCAGCGTGATGGTGCGGGACGGCAGGATCAGTTCGGCCCGCCCCTCGTGGACGAAGACGAACTCCTCGCCGGGGTGGTCCCGGAAGGGGACGGGGCCCGCGTCGAGCGGCGGGTAGAGCATGAACGGGGTCATGCCCTTGGCCCCGGCGTCGAGCGCCATGCCCTCGTAGCGGGTGCCGGGCTCGTCCGGGGCGGTCAGGGCCCGGCGTTCCGCGGCCCGGGTGACGGTGACCTCGTCCAGGTCGTCGGCGTCGGCGAAGAGGCTGTCCAGGGAGACGTCGAGGGCCTTCGCGAGCTTGGCGCACACGGCGATCGAGGGCACGCTCTGGCCGCGTTCGACCTTCGACAGATAGCTCTTGGTGATGCCGGACCGTTCGGCCAGCGCCTCCAGGGTCAGCAGCCGTTCCTTGCGCAGCCGGCGTACCCGGTTGATCACGGGCGTCTCCCTCTTCCTGGCCTCTCGGCCGACGGGGCGCGCGGTACGGCGCGGAGCACCCGCCCCTCGATGACACCTCGTGTCCTCTGGTGCGCCATGCTACGGCGCGACATCGGCGGCACCGCCCGCGGGGCGCCGCCGAGTGGGCCGTACGACACTCTTGCGGTAGGAAACCTTGTGTCCTAACGTGAACACAGTTTCCTCAGGGGCCACGGCCCCGCACGGCAGGCCTCGCCCCTCGGGCGGGCCGGAACGGAGTGGCAGATGGCGAAGACCCTGCACGACGCGAAAAGCGTGCTCGTCGACCGTGCCGAACGGCAGATGGACCGGCACTTCGGCGACTCGGCCCTGACCACGCGCCAGAAACTGGCGCTCACCTGCCGGATCGCCTACGACGGCGGCCACGACTCGGGGCTCGCCGGGCAGATCAGCTCCCGCGGGCAGGAGCCGGGCACCTACTACACCCAGCGCCTGGGACTGGGCTTCGACGAGATCACCGAGGACAACCTCCTGCTGGTGAACGAGGACCTGGAGGTCCTGGAGGGGGACGGCATGCCCAACCCCGCCAACCGCTTCCACTCCTGGATCTACCGGGAGCGCCCCGATGTGAACTGCATCATCCACACGCACCCGCTGCACGCGGCCGCGCTCGCCATGCTCGAAGTACCGCTGATGGTCTCGCACATGGACACCACGCCGCTGTACGACGACTGCGCCTTCCTCAAGGAGTGGCCGGGCGTGCCCGTGGGCAACGAGGAGGGCGAGATCATCTCCGCCGCCCTCGGCGACAAGCGGGCCATCCTGCTGGCCCACCACGGCCAGCTGGTCACGGGCGCCACGATCGAGGAGGCGTGCACCCTGGCGCTCCTCATCGAGCGGGCCGCCCGGCTGCAGCTGCTCGCGATGGCGGCGGGCACCATCCAGCCCCTGGACCCGAAGCTCGCCCGCGAGGCCCACGACTGGACCTCCACCGACCGGCGCAGCAAGGCCAACTTCGCGTACTACGCCCGCAAGGCGCTGCGCGGCCACCCCGACTGCGTGAACGGGAAGGTGGAGCTCTGATGGCCGGCCCCGTGCTCGCGGGCGTCATCGCCTACCCGGTCACTCCCTTCGACGCCCACACCGGCGCGGTCGACCTGCCCGCGCTGCGCGCGCTCACCGGCGATCTGGTCGCCGCCGGCAGCCACGCCGTCGCGCCGCTGGGCAGCACCGGCGAGAGCGCCTATCTGACCGACCCGGAGTGGGACGCGGTCTGCGAGACCACCCTGGACACGGTGGCCGGACGGGTGCCGACGCTGGTCGGCGTCTCCCACTGGAGCACCGAGGGGACGGTTCGCCGCGCCCGCGTGGCCGCCCGCCACGGCGCCACCGCGCTCATGGTGCTGCCCCAGGTGTACTGGAAGCTGACCGAGGCCGAACTCGTCCGGCACTACACCGAGGTGGCCCGCGCCACCGACCTGCCGATGATGCTCTACAACAACCCCGGCACCAGCGGCGTCGACCTGCCGCCGGAGACGGTGGTCGCGCTCGCCCGCAAGGTGCCGAGCCTCACCATGGTCAAGGAGAGTTCGGGCGAGCCGGCCCGCTTCCGCGCGATCCGCGAGCTGTCCGACGGCGCGCTGTCGGTCTACAACGGCAGCAACCCGCTCGCCCTGGAGGCCTTCCGCGCCGGGGCCGCGGGCTGGTGCACGGCCGCCCCCTGTCTCGTACCGCGGCGGGTGCTGGAGCTCCACGCCGCGGTCGCCGGCGGCCACGACGACCGCGCGGACGCGCTCCTTGGCGAGCTGCTGCCGTTCCTGCGGTTCCTCGTCCGCCACGGCCTCCCCCGGACGGTCAAGGCGGGCCTGGAGATCCAGAACCGCCCGGCCGGACCCCCGCGGCCGCCCCTGCTGCCGCTGCCCGACGACGAGACACGGCAGCTCGAAAAGCTGCTCACCCGGCTCCTGGACGACGGGGTCGCGCCGCCCGCCGCCGTCTGACCGGGCGCGCCCGGAACCGTCACCCGGATACCGGATACCGGCCGGGGTCAGCCCGGGCGCTTCCCGTCGCCCTTCAGGCGTTCGAGGTCCGAGGGGCGGACCCGGATGACGAGGAGCGCGATGGTCAGGGCGACGAGGGCGAAGGCCGCGGCCACCATGAAGCCGGCGGTGACGCCGCTGGTGAGGACCTCGTCGCTCCAGGGCTTGGGGAGCATGCGGGTCCGCGCGAACTCGGTCTTCGCCAGGACCCCCGCGTGCTGCAGGAAGGCGGGTACCTGCTTCTCCGCCTCCGTACGGCTGACCGCGCCGAAGACCGTGACGAGGATGGACAGGCCGAGCGAACCGCCCACCTGCTGCGTCGTGTTGAGCAGTCCGGACGCGGCGCCCGCCTCCTGTGGGGCGACGTTCGACAGGGCCGTCAGGGTCAGCGAGACGAACATCATGCCCATGCCCGAGCCCAGGACCAGCATCGGCCCGAAGATGCTGCCCAGATAGGTGGAGTGGACCTCGACCCGCGTCAGCCAGGACAGTCCGATCGCCAGGCAGATCGAGCCGAGCACCATGAACAGCTTCGGCCCGAAGCGGGGCAGCAGCCGGGAGGTGACCCCGGCCAGGATCGCGATCACCACGCTCACCGGCAGGAACGCGAGGCCGGCGCGCAGCGGGCTGAACTCCAGGACGTCCTGCACGAAGAGGGTCAGGAAGAAGAACATGCCGAAGATGGACGCCGACAGGCACAGCATGATGCCGTAGGTGCCGGACCGGTTGCGGTCGGCGAACATGTGCAGCGGGGTGATCGGCTGCCGGGACCGCCGTTCGATGAGGACGAACGACGTCAGCAGGACGACGGCGACGACGAACGAGCCGATGGTGTACGGATCCCGCCAGCCCTCCCGAGCGGCGCGGATGAACCCGTACACCAGCGCCACCATGCCGAGGGTCGCGGTGAACGCGCCCGCGAGGTCGAAGTGGCCGGGGTGGCGGGCGGATTCCCTGACGTGGCGCGGGGTCAGGAAGGCGATCATCAGCGCGATCGGCACGTTCACGAAGAACACCCAGCGCCAGTCGAGCCATTCGACGAGGATGCCGCCGGCGAGCAGGCCGATCGCACCGCCGGCCGCCGAGACGCCCGCGAACACGCCGAAGGCCCGGTTGCGTTCGGGCCCTTCGTCGAAGGTGGTGGTGACCAGGGACAGCGCGGTCGGCGAGGCGATCGCCCCGCCGACGCCCTGGAGCGAGCGGGCGGCGAGCAACTGCCAGGATTCCTGGGACAGTCCGCCGAGCAGCGAGGCGAGTCCGAAGAGCAGGACGCCGAAGATGAAGACCCGGCGGCGGCCCAGGATGTCACCGGTGCGGCCGCCGAGCAGCAGCAGACCGCCGAAGGTCAGCGTGTAGGCGTTGACCACCCAGGAGAGGTTGGTGGTGGAGAAGCCCAGGGCGCTCTGGATGTGCGGGAGAGCGATGTTCACGATGGTGATGTCGAGGACGACCATCAACTGGCAGGAGGCGATCACGAACAGGGCGATGCCCTTGCCACCCCAGCCGCCACGGCCCCGCGCCGCGCCGGCGGTCCGCCGCGAGGCCGGTGGCTGTGACGGCTGGGGTGGCCGGGGGGAAGTCATGCCGCGTCGCGCCCTCACCTACGAAGACCCGTGGGCCGGTCAGTCCACTCATCGACCCTAAGCCCGGCCCTGGAGCCCCACCAGTCGATCTCTCCCCGGCCCGGTCTCTCTCTGCCCCCCGCGGCGGTGGTCAGTTCTCGGCGACGAACGCGCGCAGTTCGTCCGCCAGTCGCTCCGGCTGGTCCTCGGCGATCAGCGTGCGGCTGTCGGCGATCTCGACGTACCGCCCCCTCGGCAGCAGCGCGGCGAGCCGGCGTCCGTGCGCGCGCGGCATCATCAGGTCGTCGGCGGCCCAGACGACGAGCGCGGGCCGGTCGAAGGAGCGCAGTCCGTCCGCGGCCTTCAGCAGTTCGTCCTCGCGGACGGCGAGGTTGTAGCGGCGGAAGTCGGCGCGGACCGCCGGGTCGGTGCGCAGCGGGCGCAGCCAGCCGTCGACGATCACGTCCGGCACCGGCCGCCGGGTGAGCGCGCCGATGCCGACGGGTAGCCGGCGCAGTGCCTTCAGGCCGAGGACCTTGGCCATGAGGGTGACGCCGCCGGGTGCCCGGCAGGCCAGCGCGATCATCTTGCCGGGCGCGCCCGGCGGGTAGTTGTCGAAGGCCTCGCAGGAGATCAGCACCAGCCGGGCCAGCCGCCCGGGGTGCCGGACGGCGACGGTCTGCGCGCGGCCGCAGTCGCTCTCGACGAGCGTGACCTCGCGCAGGTCGAGGCGGTCGAGGAGTTCGGCGATCAGGTCGATGACGGTGTCGGGCGAGAGCGGTACGCCGGGGCGCATCGCGGTGCGGTGGGAGCCGTACGGGAGGGTGGGCGCGATCACCCGGTGATCCGGGGCGAGCCGCGTGGTGACCGCGCGCCAGACCGTCGCGTCGTGGACGAGGCCGTGCAGCAGGACGACGACCGGTCCGGGGCCTCCGGTGTCCTCGTACGCGATCGTCCCGGCGCTCAGTTCGATCTCGGGCATGACGACCCGGCCCCCTGTCGGTTGACCTATCCGTCCACGACGGCGAAGCCGTCGAGTTCGACCTGCGCGGCATCGTCCCACAGCCGTACGACGCCGATCACGGCCATCGCCGGGTAGTCGCGGCCCGCCAGCCTCCGCCATATGCGGCCCAGTTCGGAAGCGTGCCGGCGGTAGTCGGCGACGTCGGTGGCGTAGACGGTGACCCGGGCCAGGTCGGCGGGCGAGCCGCCGGCGTGGCGGAGCGCGGTGAGGAGGTTGACCAGAGCGGCCTCGAACTGCTCGGGCAGGGTCTCGCCGGTGATCTTGCCGTCGCGGTCGAGACTGGTCTGACCGGCCAGGAAGACCAGCCGGTTGCCGGTGGCGGTGACGGCGTGGCTGAAGCCGGCCGGCGGGGAGAGGTCGGCGGGGTTGTGGCGGTGCAGGGTCATGCGGCACCTCCGGGCGCGGTGGCGGGCTCGGGTTCCGGGACCTGGCGGCCCACGGGCCGCGCGGGGCCGGTCCGGTCCGGGCGGGCGGCCGCGCGGGAGCCGTGCCGCCGGTAGAGCTCCTTGGCGATGATGGTGCGCTGGACCTCGGTGGCGCCTTCGTAGATACGCGGTGCCCGCACCTCCCGGTAGAGGTGTTCCAGCGGGTGGCCGCGTTGCAGGGCGCGGGCGCCGTGCAGCTGCACGGCGGCGTCGACGACGTACTGGGCGGTCTCGGTGGCGAGCAGTTTCGCCATGGCGGCGCGGCGCGGGACGTCCGGGTCGCCGCGGTCGTAGGCCTCGGCCGCCGCGTACACGAGCAGCCGGGCGGCCTCCGTACGGGTCGCCATCTCGGCGACCTGGTGGGCGACGGCCTGCAGGTCGGCGAGGACGCCGCCGAAGGCGGGGCGGGCGGCCGTGTGGGCGAGGGTCGCGTCGAGGGCGGCCTGCGCCATGCCGACGGCGAAGGCGCCGACGCTCGGCCGGAAGAGATTGAGCGTGTGCATCGCGACCCGGAAGCCCTCCCCCGGGGTGCCGAGCACGTCGTCGGGGCCGACCGGCACCCCGTCGAAGACGAAGGTGCCGAGCGCGTGCGGGGCCAGCATGTCCAGGGCCTCGCCGCCGAGCCCGGCCCGGTCGCCGGGGACGAGGAAGGCGGTGACGCCCCGGGGGCCGGTGCCGCGCCCCGGACGCGCGCCGGGCGCCCCTCCCGCCTCTGGCTCCCCGCCCGCGCCGGGCTCTCCGTCTGTTCGGACGCCCCCGTCCGGCTCCGTGTCGCCCGTTCGGGCGAAGACGGTGATCAGATCGGCCTCGGGCGCGTTCGAGATCCAGCACTTCTCCCCGTACAGCCGCCAGCCCCCGCTCTCCGGGTCCGTTACGGCCTCCAGGGCCAGCGCGGCGGCGTCGGAGCCGGCGCCCGGCTCGGACAGGGCGAACGCGGCGACCGCCCGCCCGGCGACGACCTCGGGCAGCCAGCGGTCCCGCTGCTCCGGCGTCCCGAAGGCGGCGACGGGGTGCGCGCCGAGCCCTTGGAGGGCGAGCGCGGTCTCGGCCTCCGTGCAGGCGTGGGCCAGGGATTCGCGCATCAGGCACAGGTCGAACGCGCCGGAGTCGAACAGTCTCGCGAGCAGGCCCAGCTCCCCCAAGGCGGCGACGAGGGGGCGGTTGACCCGCCCCGGTTCCCCCTTGTCGGCGAGCGGACGCAGCTGTTCCGACGCGAGCCGGCGCAGTTCCGCGCACCAGGTGGTCTGTTCCGGATCGAGCGAGAATGCGGCCATGGGCGCCCTTTCCCTGGCTGTATCGCGAACCGTTGACTGTCGTCACCGTCACGATACGCTCTCAGGGCGGCGGTCGACCCCACCACGACGGCCGAACCCGCCCCGCGCACGGTCGTCCGCACCGGAGGCGGGCACGACGAGCGGTCCCGCCGCGCCGACCGGACGGGACGCGGAAGAACCGGGCACGGGCACCGGGGCGAGCGCGCCCGCGGCGCCCCGGCCGGGCACGCAAGCTGCGACGACGGCACGACCGGCGGCCCCCGCCCCCGACCCGTACGGGCCGGTCGGCCCTCCCGCCGGAACGGCCCCGGCACGGCCGCCACCAGCGGCCGTCACCCGCACGCCCACGACGATCCCACCGACTCACCAGGGGGAACGGACGTAATGGAGCTGACGCCCTCGGCCCACCTCGACACCTTCGCCCGCGATCATCTGCCGCCCGCCGGGCAGTGGCCGCGCCTCCTCTTCGACCTGCCCGCCCTCGCGTACCCGGACCGGCTCAACTGCGGGGCCGAACTCCTCGACCGCACGATCGAACGCCTCGGCGGCGCACGGCCGGCGTTCCGCGACGGCGAGGGCACCGTCTGGACCTACGACGACCTGCGCGGACACGTCGACCGGATCGCCCATGTCCTCACCTCCGACCTGGGCGTCCGCCCCGGCAACCGGGTCCTGCTGCGCGGCCCCACCACCCCCTGGCTCGCCGCCTGCTGGCTCGCCGTGATGAAGGCGGGCGCGGTCGCCGTCACGGTCCTCGCCCAGCACCGGTCCCGCGAACTGGCCGTGATGTGCGAGATCGCCCGCTGCGCGCACGCCCTGTGCGACGTCCGCTTCCTCGACGAGCTGGCCGCGGCCGAGGTGCCGGGGCTGCGGATCACCCCGTTCGGCGGCGACGGCCCGGACGATCTGCTCACCCTCGCCGACGGCAAGCCGGGGCGGTACGAGGCGGTGCCGACCGCCGCCGACGACGTGGCGCTGATCGCCTTCACCTCGGGCAGCACCGGGCGGCCGAAGGGCTGCCTGCACTTCCACCGCGACGTGCTCGCCGTCGCCGACACCTTCTCCGCGCAGGTCCTGCGCCCGGAGCCGGACGACGTCTTCGCCGGCTCCCCGCCCCTCGGCTTCACCTTCGGCCTCGGCGGGCTCGTCGTCTTCCCGCTGCGGGTGGGCGCGAGCGCGGTCCTGCTCGAACAGGCGGGCCCACAACAGTTGCTCGCCGCGATCGCCCGGCACCGGGTGACCGTCCTGTTCACCGCGCCGACCGCGTACCGCGTGATGCTGTCCGAGCTGACCGCACCGGGCCACCGCCAGACCGACGACGAGACGCCCGCCCCGGCCTCCGACCCGGTCCACGTCCCCGAACACGTCCCCGAGCACGTCCACGAGCACGATCTCGGCTCGCTGCGCCGCTGCGTCTCGGCCGGCGAGAACCTGCCCGCGTCGACCTGGCACGCCTGGCACGAGCACACCGGACTGAAACTGATCGACGGCATCGGCGCGACCGAGCTGATGCACATCTTCCTCTCCGCCGCCGACGACGACATACGCCCCGGCACCACCGGCCGCCCGGTCCCCGGCTGGCAGGCCCGGATCGTCGGGCGCGACGGCCGGGAGCTGCCGGACGGCGAGCCGGGGCTGCTCGCGGTGCGCGGTCCGGTCGGCTGCCGCTATCTCGCCGACCCCCGGCAGACGCAGTACGTCCGCGGGGGCTGGAACGTCACGGGCGACACGTATGTCCGCGATGCCGACGGCTACTTCCGCTACGTCGCCCGCGCCGACGACATGATCATCTCGGCCGGGTACAACATCCCCGGCCCGCAGGTCGAAGAGGCACTGCTCGCCCACCCCGACGTCGTCGAGGCGGCGGTGGTCGGCCGGCCCGACCCGCTGCGCGGCCAGATCGCGGTCGCGTACACGGTGCTGCGGGACGGGGTGCCGCGCGACGGCGGCACGGCGACGGCGCTGCGCGCCTTCGTGCGCGCCCGGCTCGTCCCGTACAAGACGCCACGCGAGTTCGTCTTCCTGGACACGCTGCCGCGCACGGCCACCGGCAAGCTCCAGCGCTTCCGGCTGCGGGCGGAGGACGGCGGTTCGGCAGGGGGCGGGAGCGTGGGCGCGGGCCGGGGCGCGGAACGCGGGATCGGCGCAGGTGACGGCGGGGAGAAGCCCGTACGGGACACCCCCTAGAGTGATCACGTGGCCGAGCAGCACACCCCCCGCTCCCTGATCGTCTCCCTCTATGGCGCGTACGGGCGTTCGCCGGACGGCGCGCCCCTCGCGGTGGCCGAGCTGATCAGGCTCCTCGGCGTCCTCGGCGTGGACGCGCCGTCCGTGCGCTCGTCGGTGTCGCGGCTGAAGCGGCGCGGGCTGCTGCTGCCCCGCCGGACGGCGGGCGGCGCCGCCGGGTACGCCCTGTCGGACGACGCCCGGATGCTGCTCGTCGACGGCGACCGCCGGATCTACGCCACCGACGAGCCGCGGCTGTCCGACGGCTGGGTGCTCGCCGTGTTCTCGGTGCCGGAGGCGGAGCGCCACAAGCGGCATCTGCTGCGTTCGCGGCTGGCCCGGCTGGGCTTCGGCACGGCCGCGCCGGGCGTGTGGATCGCGCCGGCCCGGCTGTACGAGGAGACCCGGCACACGCTGGAACGGCTGGAACTGTCCGGCTACGTCGACCTGTTCCGGGGCGATCACCTCGGCTACGCGCCGACCGCCGAGGCGGCGGCCCGCTGGTGGGACCTGCCGTCGATCGCGGCGCTGCACGAGGAGTTCCTGGCCGCCCACGAACCGGTGCCGCGGGCCTGGGCGGACGCGCCGGGCACCCCGGAGGACGCGTACCGCGCGTATCTCCTCGCCCTCGACTCCTGGCGCCGGCTCCCCTACGCCGACCCGGTCCTCCCCCTCGCGCTGCTTCCGGAGGACTGGCCGGGCACCCGCTCGGCACAGGTCTTCGCGCGGCTGCACGAGCTCCTGTACGCGCGCGGGGAGGAGTTCGTACGGGGCTGACGCCGGGTTACTTCGGGACGGCGGCGGGCCAGGTGTACTCGAACTCGGGGAGCGCGAAGCCCTCGTCGAAGTGGCATATGCGGGAGTCGGTGCGGCGGCCGCCCTGGCGTTCGTAGAACGCGACGGCGCGGGTGTTGCCCTGCAACACCTCCAGATAGACGTCCTTGCCGGGATGCGTGGTCGCGGACCAGGCCAGCGCGTGCGCGAGCAGCCGGCCGCCGAGGCCGCGCCCCGTCTCGCCGGGCCGGGCGTGCAGGTTGTCGATCAGGATCCGGCCGTCCGGCCGCGGTTCCAGATAGACGAAGCCGAGCAGCGTGCCCGCTTCCCGGGCCAGGAAGAGAGCCGCGCCGGGAACGGGGTCGGCCAGCCGGCCCCGCCACACCGCGCGGCGTTCTTCGAGCAGCGGACCGTTCAGGTAGTGCGCGGGGAACAGGTCCGCATATGCCGTGCGCCAACTGGCCGTGTGCAGCTCGGCGACGGCATCGGCATCGGCGTGGGCAGGGGGGTGAACGCGGGCCCCGGCATCGGGGGCGGTGCCGGTGTCGGCTTCGGTGTCGGCGCCGTTCGCGACGGCGTGAGTGATCTCCACGGCCGCATTCTCGCGACCGCGGCGGCCGGCGTCCACGCGCCCCCGGACCGGGGTCAGTTCTTCGTCTCGGCGATCTGGATCAGGTTGCCGCAGGTGTCGTCGAGGATGGCGATGACGGCCGAACCCACGTCCATCGGCTTCCGGGTGAAGCGGACGCCGAGGGCGCGCAGCCGCTGGTGCTCGGCGCGGACGTCGGCCACCGCGAAGGAGTTGACCGGGATGCCGTCGGCGGTCAGGGCCTGCTGGTAGGCCTTGGCGGCGGGGTGCTGGTTGGGTTCCAGGACCAGTTCGGTGCCATCGGGGTCCTCGGGCGAGACGACCGTCAGCCAGTCGTGCCCGCCCAGCGGGATCCGGTGTTTCTGCACGAAGCCGAGCACGTCGGTGTAGAAGCGCAGGGCCTTGTCCTGGTCGTCGACGAAGACGCTGGCCAGGTTGATCCTCATGGGTGCTCTCCGGGGTGTCGGGGCCGGGCCGGGGCCCTGTCCGGGCCGGGCCGCCGGGACGCCACGATAGGCGGGCACCGGCCGGTCCTCGACCCGGACTGCGCCACCCGGGTCAGCCCCGGGCGGAGGCACCGGGCTCTCAGGGGTCCTTGCGGCCGGTCGGCGGGCGCCGGTTGCCGGCCCGGTACGGGGCGGGCCAGGGGGCGGCAGGGCCCTCGTAGCCCTGCTCGACGGCGGCGTGCAGGGTCCACTGCGGGTCGTAGAGGTGGGGGCGGGCCAGGGCGCAGAGATCGGCGCGGCCGGCCAGCAGGAGGGAGTTCACGTCGTCCCAGGAGGAGATCGCGCCGACCGCGATCACGGGCACGCCGAGGACGGCGCGGATCCGGTCGGCGTACGGGGTCTGGTACGAGCGGCCGAACTCGGGGCGCTCGTCGGGGACGACCTGACCGGTGGAGACGTCGATGGCGTCGGCGCCGTGCGCGACGAGGGCGCGCGCGATCTCCACGGCGTCGTCGGCGGTGGTGCCGCCCTCGGCCCAGTCGGTGGCGGAGATGCGGACGGTCAGCGGCCGGTCGTCCGGCCACACCTCCCGTACGGCGTCGAGGACTTCGAGCGGGTAGCGGAGCCGTCCGGCCAGGTCGCCGCCGTACGCGTCGGTGCGGTGGTTGGTGAGCGGGGAGAGGAAGCCGGAGAGCAAGTAGCCGTGGGCGCAGTGGAGTTCGAGCAGATCGAAGTCGGCTCGGGCGGCCCGGCGGGCGGCGGCGGTGAACTCCTCACGGACGGCGGCGAGTCCGGCCCGGTCCAGCGCGTGCGGGATCTGGTTGACGCCGGGGCGGTACGGCAGCGGGGAGGCGGCCACGAGGGGCCAGTTGCCGTCCGGGAGGGGCTGGTCGATGCCGTCCCACATCCGGCGGGTGGAGCCCTTGCGGCCGGCGTGGCCGAGCTGGACGCCGATCGCCGCGCCTGGCGCCCGCGTGTGCACGAAGCCGGTGATCCGGGCCCAGGCGTCGCCCTGCTCGTCGGTCCACAGGCCGGTGCAGCCGGGGGTGATCCGACCCTGTGCGCTCACGCAGACCATCTCGGTCATGACGAGTCCGGCGCCGCCGAGGGCGCGGGCGCCGAGGTGCACGAGGTGGAAGTCGCCGGGGACGCCGTGCTCGGCGACGTACTGGTCCATGGGCGAGACGACGACACGGTTGCGCAGGGTCAGTCCGCCGAGCCGGAACGGGGTGAACATCGGCGGAGTGCCGGGCGGGCAGCCGAACTCCTCCTCGACGGCGGCCGTGAAGGCGGGGTCGCGCAGCCGCAGGTTGTCGTGGGTGACGCGGCGGCTGCGGGTGAGCAGGTTGAAGGCGAACTGACGAGGCGGACGGTCGAGTTGGCCGGCCAGCTCCTCGAACCAGCGCAGACTCGCGGCGGCGGCCCGCTGGGTGGACTCGACGACCGGGCGGCGTTCGGCCTCGTACGCGGCGAGCGCGCCGGCGAGGGTGGGCTCGCGGTCGACGTGGGCGGCGAGGGCGACGGCGTCCTCGACGGCCAGTTTGGTGCCGGAGCCGATGGAGAAGTGCGCGGTGTGGGCGGCGTCGCCGAGGAGGACGGTGGCGCCGTGCGACCAGCGGGCGTTGACGACCGTACGGAAGGCGGTCCAGGCCGAGTTGTTGGAGCGCAGCGGCCGGCCCTGGAGCACGTCGGCGAAGATCTTGGCGCAGCGGGCGACCGAGTCCTCCTCGCCGAGTTCGTCGAAACCGGCGGCCCGCCAGACCTCCTCGCGCATCTCGACGATGACGGTGGAGGCGGGCTCGGACCCGAGGGCGTACGGGTAGGCGTGCAGCTGCATCACGCCGTACTCGGTCTCGGCGATCTCGAAGCGGAAGGCGTCGAGGGCGAAGTCGGCGGCGAGCCAGATGTAGCGGCAGCGGTGGGTGGTGAGGGTGGGCCGGAAGACGTCGGCGTGCTCCTCGCGGGTGCGGCTGTGCACGCCGTCGGCGGCGACGACGAGGTCGTACCCGGCGGCGGTGAGCATGTCGGCGGGCGGGGCCTCGGTGCGGAAGAGGAGCCGTACCCCGAGCTCGGTGCAGCGGGCGCGCAGCAGCTCCAGGAGCCGGCGGCGGCCGAGGGCGGCGAAGCCGTGGCCGGTGGAGGTGAGGTGGTGGCCGCGGTGGACGATCTCGACGTCGTCCCAGTGCACGAGTGCGCGGCGGAGGGCGGCGTACACGACCGGGTCGGCGCTCCCGATGCCGCCGAGGGTCTCGTCGGACAGGACGACGCCGAAGCCGAAGGTGTCGGTGGGCGCGTTGCGTTCCCAGACGGTGACCTCGCGGCGCGGGTCGCCGCGCTTGAGCAGGGCGGCGGCGTACAGGCCGCCGGGGCCGCCGCCGATGACGGCGACCCGGAGGGGGTGGGTGGTGAGGGCGTCGGGGGTGGGGCCGTCGGACGGGCGGGCTTCAGGGGCCTCAAGGGTTCCAGGCGACTCGGCGGCCTCGGAGGCCTCGGGAGTCTCGGGGCGCGCAGGAGCCTCGGAAGCCTCGTGCCCGAAGGCCCGCCGTATCGCGCCGGTGCCGCCCGGCGCGGTACGGCGGTCGGGGGGCGCCTCGGCGCCGGGAGCGGGGGCGGGGGCGGCCGGGTCGGGGACCTGGTCACCCGGGCCCGGGGTCATCGGCCCTGCCATTTCGCGGGGCGCTTCTCGGTGAAGGCCGCGTGGAACTCCGCGTAGTCCTCCCCGTGCATGAGCAGCGCCTGGGTGGACGCGTCCAGCTCGACGGAGGCGGCGAGCGGCATGTCCAGCTCGGCCGTGAGGAGCGCCTTGGTCTGGGCGTACGCGAGCGCCGGCCCCTCGGCGAGCCGGCGGGCGAGGGCCGCGGCACGGATGCCGGCGTCGCCGGCCTCGGTGAGTTCGCTGATCAGGCCGATCCGCTCGGCCTCGGCGGCGCCGACCGGATCGCCCAGCATCAGCAGCCGGGTCGCGTGACCGAGGCCGACCACCCGGGGCAGCAGATAGGCCGCGCCCATATCGCCGCCGGAGAGCCCGACGCGGGTGAAGAGGAAGGCGAAGCGGGCGGTGGGGTCGGCGACCCGGAAGTCCGCGGCGAGGGCGAGGACCGCCCCGGCGCCGGCGGCCACCCCGTGCACGGCGGCGATCACCGGGAACGGGCACTCGCGCAGCGCGCGTACCGTCTGCCCGGTCATCCGGTTGAAGTCGAGGAGCTGGGCGGTGTCCATCGCGAGGGTGGCGCCGATGATCTCGTCGACGTCGCCGCCGGAGCAGAAGCCGCGCCCCTCGCCGCCGAGCACGAGGGCGCGCACGGACCGCTCCCGGGAGAGTTCGGCGAGCAGGTCGCGCAGGTCGGCGTAGGCGCCGAAGGTGAGCGCGTTCAGCTTGTCGGGACGGTCGAGGGTGATCGTGGCGACCCCGTCGTCGACGGTGAGGCGCAGGTGCCGCCAGCGTTCGGTACGGATCGCGGAGCCGGTGAAGGGGCTCATTTCGGGAGGACCTCCCTGATTGCGTGCACGTGCGGGGCATCGTCGACACGACATCTGGAGAGTATCACTCGTATGTGACTGTCGTCACGAGTGCGCGATACACCGAGGCCTCCACGCCCCGGATCCGACGAGCCGGACACAGCGGCCCGCCCCACTGTCCGGATTTATGAGTCCGTAAGGTGGCAACCCAGGATGTCGCCTGCCCTCGCATCCGCACCCGACCCCCGAACGGGAGCCGCCGCCGTGTTCGAAGTCTCCGGCCCTCCGGCCTGGCGCACCGAGCTGCCGCACACCACGGCCGCCGTACCGATCGCCCGCGCCCTCGTCCGTACCGCCCTCACCGAGATCGAGGGCCCGGAGCAGGCCGCCGCGGACTGCGACACCGCCGAACTCCTCACCGCCGAACTGGTCGCCAACGCCGTCCAGCACACCCCCGGCGACAGCCCGATCGAGCTGGTCGTCGAACTGCTCCCGGCGCCCGGCGGCTGCCAGATCGAGGTCCACGACGACCGCCCGGCGGGCCCGGACGACATGCCCTGTCCCGACCCGGCGGTCCCGGTGGACCCGTGGCAGGAACACGGCCGCGGGATGCTCCTGATCCGCGCGCTGAGCAGCGACTGCGGACACCGCCCCACCGCGCACGGCAAGGCGGTCTGGTTCACGCTCCCGGCCGTGCCGCTGCCGGCCGGGCCCCGGCGCTGACCGCCCGGGGACTCCGCGGCGGGCCGGTCAGTCCACCGGCTGCCCCGCGTACTCCGGGTCGGTGACGAGGCGCGAGTGACGGCGCCCGTATCCCGCGTAGACGAGCAGGCCGACGACGAGGAAGCCGGCGAACTCCAGCCAGGTCACCCAGCCGGTCCCCCACATGAGGTACACGCAGAACGCGACCCCGAGGATCGGGCTGAGCGGGTAGAGCGGGACGCGGAAGGAACGCGCCAGCTCGGGATTGCGGCGGCGCAGGGTGATCACAGCGATGTTCACCACGGCCATGGTGGCGAGGGTGCCGATGGTGGTGAGGTTGACGACCATGCCGAGCGTCGCGAACGCCGCGAGGACCGCGAAGACGAGCGCCACGATCCAGGTGTTGGCCACCGGCGTACGGGTCTTCGGCGAGACGTGCTCGAAGATCCGGGGCACCAGCCCGTCGCGGGACATCGACATGAGGATCCGGGTCTGCCCGTACATCACGGCGAGGACGACGGACGCGATGGCGACGACCGCGCCGAAGGCGATGATCCCGCCGCCTATCGTCGAGTCGGTCACCTTGTCGACGACGACCGAGAGCGCGGCCGGCTGGTCGGCGACGGCGTCCGGGCCGAGCGCCCCGATCGCGGCGAGCGCGACGGCGCAGTAGAGGACGGTGACGGCGCCGATGCAGATGAGGATCGCGAGCGGGATGTTGCGCCGCGGGTTCTTCACCTCCTCGCCGGCGGTGGTGATGGCGTCGAAGCCGATGAAGGAGAAGAAGGCGAGGGACGCGCCGGCGGTGATCCCGCTGAAGCCGCTGCCCGCGAACGGCGAGAGGTGACCGTTCTGGTAGGCGGTGAACCCGATCGCGCAGAAGACCACCAGGATGACGATCTTGAGGATGGCCATCGCGGCGGTCGCCCGGGCGCTCTCCCGTACCCCGCGCACGAGGAGCAGGGCGGCGAGCAGGATGACGATCACGGCGGGCAGGTTGACCACACCGCCGTCGCCGGGCCCGGCGGACAGCGCGGCGGGCAGCTGCCAGCCGATGACGCTGTCGAGCAGCTCGTTCAGGTACTGGCTCCAGCCGACCGCGACCGCGGAGACCGAGACGCCGTACTCCAGCAGCAGGCACCAGCCGGTGAGGAAGGCGACGCGCTCGCCGAGACTCGCGTAGGCGAAGGAGTAGGAGGAGCCGGACACCGGGATCGCACTGCCCAGCTCGGCGAACGAGAAGGCGGTGAAGACGCAGGTGACGGCCGCGAGAACGAACGAGATCACGACGGCGGGCCCGGCCGCGGAGACGCTGTCGGACAGTCCGACGAAGATGCCGGTGCCGACGATGGCGCCGATGCCGAAGCTCACGAGCTGGAACAGCCCCATGGTGCGCCTGAGGCCGTGACCTTCGAGGTCGGCGCCGGATTCGGCGATCAGCCGGCTCGGGGACTTGATCCGCGAGGTCATGCGGTCGTTCTCATCTCTGATTCGGGCACTCGGACGCACGGGAACGCGGTCGTACGAGCGTGAGCGGGCGTGCGCGGGTGGGGGCCGCGCACCCGAAGGAGGGGTCCGGGCATATCTGCCCGAACCCCCCTCGATGAGGTGATGGTAGCCCGTATCCCGCATATTCACCCAACCGGACGTATCTCTATGCCCCCGCGGGTCAGGGTCCCCCGGCACCCCGGGACACGCCTTCGGGGCGGGCGGATCGGGATGCCGGGTCGGCGTCACCGCGCCCGCGCGGTCGGCGGGCGGGCGATCTCCGCCGGTGATACGAAAACACCAGATGACAGACATACGGAGCGAGCGCACACGGCGCGCGCTCGCGGGTGTGAACCACTTCGCGAGGAAGAGGAAGGTGCTCAGTGAGCCCGAGAACGACCCGCCAGCGCACGCCTGAGATTCCACCACGGTGGTCTCGGCGGGCGTCCTTGCCGTGGCCTTGAACGTCGTCCCGGGCGCGGTGGCCGTCGCCGACGCGATCCACCGTTCATCGGGCACCGCCGGCAGCGTGGCCCCTCCCGGTCCGAACGGGGCCCTGAGCGTGCCGCGGCGAGGGCAAGGCCGCGACCGCGGTGACGGCCGACTACGGCGACCGGGGAGGCGGCGACGGTGATTACGGCAGCGGGACCGAGGGCTCCCAGGGTCCCCAGGGCGAGCCGGGCCCGCAGGGTCCCCAGGGCGAGCCGGGCCCGCAGGGTCCCCAGGGCGAGCCGGGCCCGCAGGGTCCCCAGGGCGACACGGGCGTCCCGGGCGGCACCGGACCACAGGGCCCGCAAGGTTTCCGGGGATTCCGGGGCGTGACCGGAACGCAGGGCGCGCAGGGCGACATCGGCCTGCAGGGCGCCCAAGGCGTCCAAGGCGACGCCGGTGTCCAACCGCCGACGGTACGACGGGTGGGGCGGTGTACGACGGTGCCGGTGGCCGCCACCCTCGTGGCTGCCACCGGCATAGGCCCGGACCGAACCGAACTGGACCGAACCCGGCCGGCTACCCGGCCGGTCAGCCGGCCAGCGTCGCGACCATCACGGCCTTGATCGTGTGCAGCCGGTTCTCGGACTCGTCGAAGACGACCGAGTGCGCCGACTCGAAGACCTCGTCGGAGACCTCCAGCTCGGTCAGCCCGTGCCGGGCGTGGATCTCGCGGCCGACGCCGGTGCCGAGGTCGTGGAAGGCGGGCAGGCAGTGCAGGAACTTCACGTCCGGGTTGCCGGTGGCGCGCAGGACGTCCATGGTCACGGAGTACGGGGCGAGGGCGGCGATCCGCTCGTCCCAGACCTCGGTGGGCTCGCCCATCGAGACCCACACGTCGGTGGCGACGAAGTCGGCGCCCCGGACGCCTTCGACGACGTCCTCGGTGAGCGTGATCGACGCGCCGCTCGTCTCGGCGAGCCGGTGCGCGGCGGTGACGAAGTCCTCGGCCGGCCAGTACTCCTGCGGGGCCACGATCCGCACGTCCATGCCGAGCAGGGCGCCGGTGATCAGGTAGGAGTTGCCCATGTTGAAGCGGGCGTCGCCGAGGTACGCGAAGGCGATCTCGTCGAGCGGCTTGTCGGTGTGCTCGGTCATGGTGAGGATGTCGGCGAGCATCTGGGTGGGGTGCCAGTCGTCGGTGAGCCCGTTGTAGACGGGGACGCCGGAGTGGGCGGCCAGCTCCTCGACGGCGTCCTGACTGTCGCCGCGGTACTCGATGGCGTCGAACATCCGGCCGAGCACGCGGGCGGTGTCCTTGACCGACTCCTTGTGGCCGATCTGCGACGCCGCGGGGTCCAGGTACGTGGTGGAGGCGCCCTGGTCGGCGGCGGCGACCTCGAAGGCGCAGCGGGTGCGGGTGGAGGTCTTCTCGAAGATCAGGGCGATGTTGCGACCCCGCAGCCGCGGCACCTCGGCACCGGCCTTCTTGGCCGCCTTGAGCTCGGCGGCGAGCGCGATCAGGCCGCGGAACTCCTCGGCGGTGAAGTCCAGCTCCTTGAGGAAGTGGCGGCCGATGAGGTCGGTGGCCATGGTGCGCTCCTGGGGTACGTTCGGGACGTCGAGGGACGAGGACCTTGGAAGTGTATACGTAATCTAGAATTCTTATACAGTCCGGGGTGTGGCCGGAAACCACCCCCGGAGCCCGTCCCCGGCCCCGTCCGCGCCGAGCGCACCACGGCCCTCTCCCTTCCCCTGTTCTCTCCTCTTCTTCTCCCTGTCTCCTCCCCCGCCTCCCGCGCCTTAGACCGCGTCCCGCTCCACCGGACAGCTCATACAGCGCGGGCCGCCCCTCCCCCGGCCCAGCTCGCTGCCCGGGATCTCGATCACCTCGATGCCCTCCTTGCGGAGATGGGTGTTGGTGGTGACGTTGCGCTCGTACGCGACCACGACCCCCGGCTCGACGGCCAGCACGTTGCACCCGTCGTCCCACTGCTCGCGCTCCGCCGCGTGCACGTCCTGGGTGGCCGTCAGCACCCGGATGTCCTGGAGGCCGAGGGCGGCGGCGATCGCGCTGTGCATCTGCTCCGGCGGATGGTCGGTCACCCGTAGCGACCGGCCCTCGTCGCCCGGCTCGATCGTGTACGAGCGGAGGTCGCCGAGGCCCGCGTACTGCGTGAACGTGTCCTGGTCCACCATCGTCATCACCGTGTCCAGGTGCATGAACGCCCGCCGTTTCGGCATGTCGAGCGCGATGATCGTGCGCGCCGACCCGGCCGCGAACAGGCCCCGGGCCAGCATCTCCACGGCCTGCGGAGTGGTGCGCTCGCTCATCCCGATGAGGACGGCGCCGTTGCCGAGGACCAGGACGTCGCCGCCCTCGATGGTCGACGGATAGTCGGACTGCCCCTCCGACCAGTGGTGGAAGTCGCCGGCCTGCGGGCCGGTGAACAGCGGGTGGTGGCGGTAGATCGCCTCGAAGTGGACGGTCTCGCGCTGCCGGGCGGGCCAGCGCATCGCGTTGATCGACACCCCGTCGTAGATCCAGGCGGAGGTGTCCCGGGTGAAGAGGTGGTTGGGCAGCGGGCCGAGCACGAACTCGTCCAGATCCAGGGCGTGGAAGCGGACCGACGTCGGCTCCCGGTGCTCCGCCAGGAACTCCCGCTTCGTCACGCCCCCGACCAGCGCCTCCACCAGACCCGCCGAGTCCAGCGAGTCGAAGGCGGCGCGCAGGTGGTCGGTGGCGAGGGGACCGTACTCCTTCTCGTCGAAGACACGGTCGAGCACGAGCGTGCGCGCCTCGGGCACCTCCAGGGTCTCGCGCAGCAGGTCGCCGAACAGATGGACCTCGACGCCCCGGTCGCGCAGGACGTCCGCGAACCCGTCGTGCTCCTGGCGGGCCCGGCGTACCCACAGCACGTCGTCGAAGAGGAGGGCGTCCTTGTTGGTCGGGGTGAGCCGCTTCAGCTCCAGATCGGGGCGGTGCAGGATGACGCGGCGCAGCCGCCCGGTCTCGGAATCGACATGGAATCCCATGCGTCCATCCTGACCGAGCGGGGCGGTCGCGCGTAGTACGCGGGACGTCATACGGACGTCGAGCGGCGGACCGGCCGGCCTACACGAGGATCGCCACCAGCACCGTGATCAGCAACGCGGCCACGCCGAGGAGCACGATCACCGCGAGCTGCCCGTGCTTGGCGTGCTCCACGGGCGGCGCGTCGGGCGGCTGCGGTGGGGACGGGTGAGGTGCGGATTCCCTCGTTTCGGAGAGCCGCGCTTCAGACGACCGCGCTTCGGGCACCCGCGGTTCCGGCGGCCGTGTTTCGGACGGCCGCGGTTCCGGCGGCCGTGTTTGGGACGGCCGCGGTGGCTCGGGGGCGGGACGCGGGACCGGGGCGCCGGTGTCGTCGCGACGAGGGGCCGGGAGGCTTGCGGGCGCCGGAGGGACGGCGCGTGGGGGCGCGGCACGCTGCGGGGCCACCGGCGGGGGTGGGGACGTGGAGGTCACGGGCCTCGGCGGTACGGGCCGGAGGGACAGCGTGTCCGCGGGCGCCGCCGGTTGCGCGGGGACGGAGCGCGGAACCGGCGGCGGATCGGCGGGAGCCGGAGGGGCCGGGGGCGGAGAGACCGGGGGCAGGGAGGGCGGAGCCGGCGAGGCCGTGGGCTGGGCCGGGACCCGAGGGGCGGGTGCGGCGCGCGGGGCCGCCGGGCGCGGGAGGTCCAGGACCAGGGCGCGCAGGACGGACTCGGGCAGCCCGGGGCGTTCGACGATCCCTCGGAACACGCCCTGGGCCGCCGGTTCCGGGCTCGCCCAGAGCCGGGCGAGCACCCCGGCGACCCGGTCGGCCGGCACCGCGCCGGCGTTCCGGCCGCCGAGCAACGGGCGCACGGCCCAGTCGTGCAGGGCCGCCGCGTCGGCGGCCCGCTCGGCCGGACCGACCAGGTCGCGGGGGTGGGAGCGGGCGACGAAGTACTCCTCCGCGATGACGAGTTCCAGCAGCTCGCCCCGGAGTCCCGCACCCCACGACGGGTACCGCCCGGCGATCTCCTGGACGAGCGCGGTCATGACGGCGTACGGGAACGTCCGGTCGCGGAGCGCGGCGAGGAGTTCCGAATCCGCCGCCTCGCGGGCCGCGTCCCGCGCCTCCTCGGCCGTCCGCGCGCGCGACAGCCACACCCCCGAACCGCTCGACTGCCGCGCGGACCGCCGCCGTTTCGCCCGGAACCCGCGCCGGGCGTCCCCGGGCCCGGCCCACGCCGGCCGGTCCGGCGGCTCGGGAGCGGCGTCCCGGCGCGGGGCCGGCGGCTCGGACGGTACGGGCCCCAGGGCGGGGCCGCGGGCGGCGCGGCGGGCGCGGGGTCCGGCGGAGGCGGAGACGGCGGTACGGGACCGGGCCGGGTGGCGTCCTCGGGCGCCGGCGCGGCGGCACCGGGCGGCTCGCCCCACGCGAGCCCCTCCCGGTTCCGTGCCGAGTCCGGGCGTACGGGCCGCTCCGACGTCTGCGGCGCCTCCGGCCCTGCCGGCGGCAGCGGCGGGGACGGCGGTCGCGCGGGCGACTGCGCGTGCGACTGCGGCTTCGGTTGCGGTTGCGGTTGCGGTTGCGGCCGAGTCGGGGGTACGGGCCGCTCCGGCTCCTCCTGCCGCGACTTCGTCTCCGGCGGGTCGGACCACTCCAGCCCCTCCGACCACACCGGCCGCCCGGACCGCCGGGACGCCTCGCCCTGATTCGGCTTCTCCGGCTTCTCCGGCTGCTCCCGCTTCTCCGGCTTCTCCGGCTGCTCTTGCTTCTCCGGTCGCTCCGGCCTGCCCGGCTGTCCGTACGTCCCGGACGTCCCGGACGTCCCGGACGACCCTGACGGCCGGGCTCCCTGAGGCGGCGGCGCGGGCCGCTCCGGTGGGAAGCGGCGGTCGAGTCGGGCCAGGGCCGCCCGGACCGTGTCACGGAGCGGGGCTCCGGGCCCGGCCAGAGAATGCCCCAGTTCGGCGCCCACCACCCCCTTCCGGTCCCCGCCGGCGCCCATGAACCGCAGATGGTGCGCGACCAGGCGGCCCGCCAGCGACTCCGCTTCGTCACCGGACCGTTCGGACGGATCGGCCCGGTGCCGGTCGGTGTTGCGGCTGGCCGCGCCCGCCCAACGGCCGACGAACACATAACGGATGGCGGGCAGTTCGGCCGTGTCGTGGGTGGCGAAACTCCACCGGCGGTCGGTGAGCCGGCCGAACAGGCTGTACAGCCCCACAGCACCGGCAGCGCCGTGTCGCCCCGCCGGTCCAGGAACGTGAAGTTTCCCTGCGGCCGGCGCAGCAACTCCGCCACCGCGCCCGCCAGTTCCCGCTCGGCGCCCGCCAACCGGGCGTCGAGCGTGCGCAGGCCCCGCTCCGCTGCCGGGAACAGCGCCTGCTTCCGTACCACCGACAGCTCGCCCCGTACCCGGGCGAGCGGCAGGTCCGCGCCGTCCCAGGTCCAGGTGTGCAGGCCGAGACAGCGCGCCGGGTCCAGGAGGTCGCGGGAGCCGATGAGGGCGTGGCAGAGCGTGGAGGATCCGCCGCCGGGATCGGTCCACGGGGTGCGGCGGATCAGGACGACCTCGCCCCGGCCTTCGAGCCGGACCAGGGCGGGACGGACCTCCTCCCCGCTCGCCCGCAGCACCGCCCCGGCGCTCTGGAACAGCGCCTCCGCCTCCTCCTGGTCGCCCGACCAGGCCACCGGCCCGAACCCGGTGTTCCCGGAGGCGTTGTCGCCGTCCCAGCGGAAGACGATCTGGTCGGCCTCGTCCTGGGCCCGCGCTCGCCCTCGCGCGTGTTCTCGCGTCATCGGTCACTCCCTTCCAGCAGCCCGCACGCGGCGAAAATGGACACCAGCGGTCCGAGCACCCGGCGGGGCCGGGCCCCGTGCGGGAAACGGTCGTCACGAGCCTGCCCACCGGTCGCGGCGACGAAGTGCAGGGAACAGCGCGCGCAGTCGTCGAAGGGCTTCAGCCACGCGGGGCTCGCGTGGTGGGCCAGGAAGGCGTACGCGTCGCGGCTCTCCGCCGTCTCGGCCGCCGGGTCGTGGCGCGCGGGCAGCGCCCGGCCCAGCCAGTCGTCCACCACGGGCTCGAAGCGGAGCAGGTCGCTCTTGTTCACGGCGAGCGCGGCCGGCGCCGCGACGAATCCGTGCGGGCGGTCCAGCCGGTTGAGGACGGTGGCGAACGCCTCGTCACCGAGATCGCGGCGCGGCAGCCCGTACCGCTCGCGCACCGGGTCGAGCGACGGCATCCGCAGCGCGCGCAGCGGGTCGACGACGAACACGAAGGCGTCCACGCCGAGCAGGAAGCTCGTCACCGCGCCGTCCTGGACGAGGTCCTCGCCGGCCAGGTCGAAGAAGACGACCGGGCGCGGGACGCGGCCGGGCGCGGACACGAGCAGACCGTCGGCGAACCGGGCGAAGGTCTGCTGTCCGGTGCGGCCGAGCTGCCGGCCCTGCTGGAGGCGCTGCACCCGTTCGCGCAGATAGGTGCGGTGGGCCTCGGGGTTCAGCGGCAGGCACTTGAGCCCGTACGGCTCCAGGCCGCCGAGCTCGACCTCGCCGAGCATGGCGGCCATCAGATGCGTCTTGCCGACGGCGGAGCTGCCGACGAACGCGATCGAGAGCGGGCGGCCGTTGGTGAGGTACGGGACGGGCAGCTCGTGCGCCTCGTCGCCGTCGCCACCGTCCGGACACAGCTGGTACGCGGTCCGCAGCAGGTCCTGCCGGCGGCCGGGCCGGTTCTCGGCGGACAGGTCGAGCCGGATGCGGTTGCCCTTGGCGTCGATGGTGACGAGGAGACTCTCGTCGTACGCGACGGGCAGCAGGCAGTGCGGGCACATCCGCGTGCCGTCCTCGGCCTGTTCGACGGACGGGGGCCCGGAATCCGTCGGCCGGTCGGGCGAGCCGGGGCGGCCGGGCCGGTCCGGCGGGTCGCCGAAGAGCAGCGCGCGCAGACCGCCGCGGCGGGGCGGGGGTGACGGGGGTTCGTGCGTCGGCTCCTCCGCGTCCTCGCGCGCCGCGCGCAAGACGGCCTGTTTACGGGCGAGTTCGGTGGTGTAGCGCTGCCGGCCGGCGTCGAGCGGGTCGGCGGCACCGGCGGTGTGGGCGAGCGGGTCGGGCAGCCGGAGCAGCCGCAGGAGCGCGGCGGGCGAGGGGCGGGCGGCGGCCTCGGCGGCGAACAGGCCGCTCTGCGCGAGGACGGCGAGCCGCCGGTAGTCGCCGAGGTCGTCCGGTGGCCCGTCGGCCCGGTCGGTACGCCCGGGCGGTCCGGGGTGCCCGGAGTGCAGCAGATAGGCGATGCGGGCGACCGACCAGAGGTCGTCGCGGGAGTCGGCGGCGCCGCTCCCGGCCCGTTGCTCGGGCGAGGCCCAGGGCGCGGCGCCGAACGGTTCGCGGGCCTCCCCGGCGCGCAGCACCGCGTACGGCTCGCTCAGCCGCACATGGCTGCCGTCCCACCGCACGGTGTCGGGCGCGAGGGCCCGGTGGACCAGGCCGACGTCGTCCAGCAGCCTTACGGCGAAGGCGAGTTGGCCCACGATGTGCCGGTGCTGCTCCGCGCCGAGGTCCGGCAGGGCCTCGCTCAGCGGCGCCCCGGCCGACTGGTGGTAGAGCACGAACGGCTCGGCGCAGTCGAGGTCGTAGCCGACGATCCGGGTGAACACGGCGGCGAACTTCTCGGCTCCGTACCGTCGTTCGAGCGCGACGGCGGCGGTCACCTCCCGTTCGAGCAGGGTGTACGCGCGGGGGTCGCCCTGCGCGGAGGCGGGCAGCCGGACCTGGGTGACGGACCAGCCGGCGCCCAGGGTGAGAGGCCGGGTCCACCGGTGCGGCGGCCCGGGCGGCCGGGTGTCCTCCCCGTAGCGGACGGCGAACCGGACCGGATCTCCCTGGGGGGTGTGGAATTCCAGTTCCTCGGGTGGGTGTGCGCTCATGGTGCCGCGTCCTCCTCCGCCCTGATCGTGCGGACGACGTCGGCGCGGAGCGGGACGAGCCGGAGCACGCCCGCGTGCCGGCCGGCGTCGGTCCACACCACGTCCTCGGTGCCGTGGCGCCAGATGTCGTCGCCGGTGGTGCCGCGCCGCATGGTCTCCGGCACGAACCGCACCCGCCGTACGGCTCCCGGGTCCTGCGACAGCAGCCGCAGGTGCTCGGGGCCGCACAACGGGACCGTCGCGTCCCGGTCGTCGTCGGCCGCGAGCAGGCGTGTCACGCCGTCGGGGGCGACTCCGGTGAGGCGGGCCGCGTCGGGCCGCCCCCGGTCCTCCCGGCCGGCGGGCGGGGACGCGGCGGCGTCCCACTCCAGCCGGGTGCGGGTCTCGTCGAGCAGAGCGGTCATCGGGCCGTCGAGCCGCAGCCGGCCGGCGTTGCCGGGGTCGCGTTCGATGCCCGCCCAGCAGCCGTCGAGGATCGCGGTGACCCCCTCGACCAGGTCCTCGGCCAGGGTGTCGACCAACTCCGGTCCCCCGTCCCCGTACCGCCGCTCCAGCCACGCCGGCTCGGGCCGGCCGGGGGCGACCCCGGGATCCGGTGGGTCCGCCCCGGGTCCGCCGAACGCGTCCTCGCGGGGCGGGTCGCCGATGAGCGCACCGTCGTCGGGCGGAACGTCGGCGAACCGGTCGCCGGCAGCCGGAGTGCCGGCGAGCGGGGCGTCCGCGAGCGGGGCGTCGCCGAACCATCCGTCCGGCGACGGCACCGCGCCGGGAGCGGTGTCGTCCGACCAGTCGTCCCAGTCCCAGCCCGACTCCGCCGGCGGTTCGTCGACCGGGCCCGTCTGGTGCGGGACGGTCGCGGCAGGCGCGCCGGCACGCGACCCCGTACCGCCGGCACTCCCCCCGCCCCGCCCTCGTCCGGGCCCGGATGGGTGTCGGCCGTCGCCGCCAGGCCGCGCAGCAGCCGGGCGACCGCGCCCGCCCCGTCCGAGCAGTGGTGCCGGACCTCGGCGAACAGCCAGTCGTGGACGGCGGTCGTGACGACGAGGGCCCGTATCTCCTGGAGCGCGCGGCCCGCGTCCTGTGCGTCCACGCGGTCCCACCAGTCGTCGACGGCGCGGGTCCAGTCGCGCAGCGCGAGCAGGACCACGCAACCGACCGCCACGGGCAGGGTGAGCGCGCCCACCCACAGGGGCGGCGCGAGGAGATGGCCGAGCACCGCACCGGCCAGGCCGCCCGCGAGCCCGCCGGCCAGGCGCGGGGCGACACCCGCGCTGCCGCCGCCGTCGAGCCGGCCGTCGGGCGAACGGTTGGGCCGGTGGCGCAGCGTCCGGTAGGCGAGGGCGGCGGCGAGCAGGCCGACGGCCGGGCCGAGGACCCAGCCGAGGACCGGCCACAGCCCCGCGAGCAGCGCGAGCAGGGCGGTGACCGCCGCGGCGGCGGGCCGGGAACCGCCCGCGAGAAACGGGTGTTGCGCGCTGAGCCGGTCCAGGCGGGCCGGTCCGCAGATCCGGTCGAGTGTGGTGAGCCGGGCGGCGCTGCCGGCCGGGGCGGTCCGGGCCGCGAGGGCCGTGAGGCGGGCGGCGACCGAACGCAGCGGGAGCCGGCGGGCGATCAGCTCCCGGGTGTGGTCGCGCAGCGCGGGCACGGTGCCGGTCCGCGTGACCTCCCGGGGCAGCTCGGGGAGCCGGACGCCCCGGTCGGCGAGCAGTCCGCGTTCCTCGACGCTCGGCCGGGGGCCGCCCGCGACGGCGAGGACGTCGGCGACGCCGTCGCGGACGCCGCGCAGGGCGGTGCCGAGCCGTTCCACGGCGCCGGGCAGATCGGTGTCCGCGGCCCGCCGGGTGAGCAGTCCGGCCGGTCCGCGGACGCGCGCGTGGCCGTCGGCGGCCTCGTCGAGGGCGTCCGCGCAGGCCCGCAGCCGGGCTCCGATACGGCCCTGGGCGGGCAGCCAGTCGTGTCCGGCCAGCGAGCCCGGCACCGACTCGTCGAGCAGGGGGGCGAGTTCGCCGGGGACGGTGCCGACGGAGCCCGCGGCGGGCACGTCGGGGCCGGTCAGCGCCGCGACGGCCTGCCGCCAGGCACGGGCCCGGGCCTCGTCGCTCAGGTCGTGCTCCAGGATCCGTACCGACGGCACGGCGACCCCGTCGGCGACCCGGCACAGGGCGTCCAGCACGGCGTCGAACACCTCGGGGGTGGCGAGCACGTCCACGAGCGGCCGCAGCGCGGCGGTGTCGGGGCCGTGGAAGCCGTCGAGCAGCCACAGCACCCCGGCGGCCGGGGGCCGCAGGGTGAGGGTGCGGCGCAGGGTCCGCTCCTCCGGCGCGCCGACGGCGAGGCAGACGACGCGCGCGGGGCCGTACGAGGAGAGCCGTTCGTGCAGGAGCTGGTGGCCGACGAGCCGGTCGGCGTCGTCGACGACGAGGAAGCGGCGTTCGCCCGCGGGCTGCGGCGCCGCCAGCGCCCGCCGGACGGCCGCGTCGGGGCCGTACCGGTCCTCGGGGTCGTATGCCTCGGCCCTCAGGTCCAGGCAGACGGCGTGACCGGGCACGGGCCGGTCGGGGACGACGTCCCGGCTCATACGTCCTCACCGTCCAGGTCCCACGGATAGCGGCCGCCCTCGGGCTCGGACTCGGGCCGCTGCGGGGAGCCACCCCCGGAGCCGGACTTCGGCGCGGACTCGGACGCGGAAGCGGGCGCGGGCTCCGGCTCGGGGCCGCCCTCGCCCCATCCCGGCTCCGGGTCCCGGTCCGCGCCCGGCCGCCTCGCGCCGGCCGCCGGCCCCGCGCCGCCCGGCGCGTGCCGCTCGAACAGGGCCCGCAGCGTGGGCCGGACGGGGTGGCCGGCGCCCGCGAACCGCAGGTCGAGCGCGGCCGGGTAGGTGACCTCCCAGAAGTCGCGCAACGGCGCCAGCCATTCGGTGTACTCCTCCCCGTACTCCGCGGCCAGCTGGTCGAGGAGCGCCCGCTGCCGCGGGGCGACCTTCTCGACGAAGTGGACGAAGAGCGGGGACGGGGCCGCGGGCGTCGTGGTGAGGCCCTTGGGTACGGCCTGCATCAGCCGGCCGCAGAACTCCTCGATGATCTGCCCCTCGTCGAGCAGCGCCCACCGTTCGTACGCGCGCAGCAGCCCGGCCCAGCTCGACAGGGCGCCGTCGAACTCCTCCAGACGCAGCGTCATCGTGGCGGACTCGCCCTCCTGGAGCCGGATGCGGACCTGGTGCGGGGAGTCCGCCGGGCCGCCGATCCGGATGTGGCCGTTCCACATCGCGCACAGCAGCCGGTGCAGGATCCGCCGCCGGTCCTCCGCGGTGGCGACCAGCCAGTCGTCCTGGTGGCCGAGCCGCTGCCGCCAGTGCAGGAAGTCCTCCTGGCCGCCCGAATCGCGGGCGTCGGCCCAGAGGCTGAGCACGGAACGGACCTCGGAGACGTCGGTGAGGTTCATGCCGCTGCGGAAGAGGACGACGGTGAGGGAGTCGGTGTCGACGGCCCGGTATTCCTGGGTGGCGCGCGGCGGCAGGTTGAGTTCCTGGCGCAGGTAGTCCGCGGCCCGGCCGTCGGCCTGGCTCGCCGGGTGCACGATGAGGATCTTCAGCGGGCCGCCGCCGTCCGGGCTGAAGCCGACCGGCAGGAGTCCGGCGAGCGCGGCGCGGAACTGTTCCAGCCAGCGCGGGTCGACCTTGGACTCGGCAGCCTCGTCGCCGGCCGCGGCGCGCAGCAGCAGTTCCATGGACGGCAGCAGCGGCCGGGCGAACCGGTCGTCGTCGGCCTCGCCGAACAGCTTCTTCACCCGCCGCTCGACAACCTGCTTGATCTCCTTGACGGCGGCGCCCGGCGAGCGGACCACGGCGTCGAGGGCGCCGCGCCACTCGTCGGGGCCGATGAGCCGTTCGAGCAGTCCGGCGGCGTCGGTCGACTCGGGCAGGCCCTCGCTCTGCACGAGCCGGTCGAGGACGTCGTCGTAGAAGGCGCGCAGGTTGTTCTGCGGGGGCAGCAGATAGGAGATGCCGGTGCGGTCGTCGCGGTACAGCTCGCGGCGCCGGTCGGTGAAGAGCTTGCCCTCGCTCTGCTCGTGGGCGCGCAGCGCCTTGGCGAACTCGCCCAGCTGGTGCTGGACCCGGCGCAACGGGGGCCGCCACTGCGCCTCGCCGGCCTGCCACGCGCGGTGCCACAGGGTCCTGGCCCGCCACTGGTACCAGGCTTCCTGGCGGGCGAGCGCGTCCTGGACGTCGGGGTCGCTCCACCGGGCCGGTACGAGGCCGCCGGCGCCGCGCTTGACGTGCGGGATGACGGGGGCGGAGGTCTGTACGTCGCCTGGCCGTTCGGGGTCGTTGCGCCGGTTCTCCAGCATGCCGGTGAAGCCGGCCGCCGCGACCCGGTCGGCGTGGCCCGGCATGCCGTTCAGGATGCCTTCGATACGGAACGGGCTGAGCGCGCCGAGGAGTTCGCGGACGGCCGTGCCGGGCTTGAAGTCGGCGGTGATCCGGGGCACTTCGCGCGCGAGGTCGGCCTCCAAGCGGCGCAGCGCGTGCTCCATGTCGCCGAGCCGGTTGCGCAGCTCCTGGGTGATGGCCTTGCCGCCCTTGGGCAGTTGGCCGGGCGCGGGCACGTCGCGGGCGTCGCGGCTCCACAGCCGGCCGATGCCGGAGCGGTTGAACAGTTCCTGGACCAGCCGGCCGTCCTCCGGGGTGGTGCGGCGGGCCTTGTCGCCGAGGCCGCGGACGGCCTGGGCGAGCAGCCGGGCGGCGACGATCTCGGCGAGGTCGTCCACGGGCACGGTGAGGGAGGCGGCCAGGCTGGTGGACATGCCGCGGTAGCCGATACCGGTCCGGGCGGGGGTGGAGCGTTCGACGCTCTTGTTGACGAAACTGGCGGCGAAGGACTGGTAGTCGTCGTCGGCCCGGCCGCCCGCGCCGTTGTCCTCGCCGAGTTCGGTGCCGATGAGCGACATCACCATGGCCGTGATGGAACGGCGCAGGTCCTCGGTGCCGATGACGGCGGGCTTGGAGAAGAGGAACGCGGTCTGCACGGTGGAGGGGCGCAGCGCGACCACGCCCTCGCCGGGGTAGTGGACGCTGATCCGGCCGCGCTGTTCGACATCGCCGACCTCGTCGAGCGCGTCGGGCACGTTCTGGTCGTCGACGAGCCGGGAAAGGTCCACGAGCGAGCGAGCGGCGTTCAGTTCGGCCTCGCGGCCGCCGCCCGCCTCGGGCGGGAACGCGGAGGGCATGACGACGAGCGGGTAGATCTTCACGCCGGGGACCCGCGACTTGCGGAACTCGTCGCCGATGAGGTGGATGAAGTCGTAGAAGATACCCGCGCCGGTGCCGCCGGCGACGGAGAAGGCGACGAACACGTCGCAGCCGCGGATCCGGCCCCCGCCGACCCGCTGGAGGTCGCCGGCCGAGCCGCCGATGGCGCCGATCGCCTCGCGCAGCTGGCGCACCACGGGCGCGAGACCCGAGCGCATGGTGGCGAACAGGGCGGCCCGGCCCACGGTGGGCAGCTGCCCGGCGCCGGAGCTGAGCGGGGCGACGCGCGGCTGGCGGGCCTGCGGCGGCAGCCAGTGCCGGGTCTCCTCGTGCAAGGCGATCCGCAGCATGCGGGTGACCTCGGGCGAGGAGTCGCAGTCGGTGGGCAGCAGGTCGCGGACCATGCGGGAGGTGCGGGCGTAGGCGGCGCTCTCGGCTCCCCTGGCCCGGAACTGCGGCTGGCCGAGCAGTTCGGCCTCGCTGAAGTCGGCGTACACGAACTGCAGGCAGTCGGGCAGCTGGAAGGGCAGCCGCCGGCCGCCGTCGACGAGGTCGGTGCCGTCGGGGCCGCACAGTTCGCGGCGCAGGCCGCGTTCCAGTTCGCTGCCGATGCGTCCGCCGGTGCCGCCGAGGCCCACGAACAGCATGGGCTGGTAGATCTTCATGTCGTCTCCCCTTCAGGCCCGAAGGAGCGCGGGGTCGCGCGTCCGGACGGGGACCTGGCCGTGGATCGTCGTGGGTCGGGCGTGCCGGCACGGGCACGCGGGCGGGTCAGAAGTCGGGGTGCGGTTCGGGGGCGGGAGGGGCGGACGGCGCGGCGGCGGTGCCGTCGGCGCCCGGGGCGGTCGCGGGGTCCGGGCGCCGTGGCGGGCGGCCCGGCCGCGCCCCGCGCGGGGTGCGGACCGGCCCGGTCCGGCCGCGGAAGCCGCCGGGGGTACGGATGACGAGTTCGGCGTCCGCCACCTCGACCGGGACCGCGGTGTGCACCGGTGTCTCGGGTCCCGTCTCGGGGCGCAGCAGGAGCGCGCCGGATCCGGTCCTGCGCAGCCGGTGGGCGGCTCCGGCACCGTGCGCGTGGTGCAGGGTGGGGGCGGGGCCGGCCGGTTCCTCGATGGTGAAGCGGAACTCCCCGCCGGGGCTCTGGCCCGCGCGTACCTCCAGGGTGTCCAGAACCCAGCCCTCCTTGCGCAGTTCGATCCGAACACCGGTCAGGTCCAGGCGGCGGCGCCGGGCCAGAAGCTGGACGGCGGTGAGGGCGGCCAGCAGGACCAGGACGACCGCGCCCCCGATGACGTACGGCCACCAGCGCTCCCACCAGGTGGGCGGCGCCTCCACGTGGACGTCGAGGAAGGCGGTGTCGAGCGTCTCTCCGGCCCGAGCGGTGTCGGTGACGGCGAGGCGGGAGCCCAGTTCGCCGAGGGGCGTGCCCGCGCCGAGGGTGACGGTGAACCTCGCGTCGACGGACCCGCCGGGCGGGACGACGACCGTCTCCGGGCTGATCCGGGGCGCGGCGCTCCCTGCCTTCGGACCGCTGCCGCCGGTGCCGGTCCCGGTGCCGGTCCCGGTGCCGGTGTCCGGGGTGTCCGGCGCGTCGTCGGCGAGGGCGATGCGCAGGGTGTGCGGGACGGTGTCGTGGTTGGCCACTTGGAGGACGCCCGGCACGGCGTCGCCCGGGTGGGCGGTGACCCGTTCCAGGGAGAGCTGGGCCACCACCGGCGGGGTGCCCTCGGCGATCCGGGTGTGGAAGGGGCGCCGGTCGGAGGTGATGCCCGGCGCGGCCATGCTCGTGGTGAGTTCCAGGTCCCCGGTGGCGGTGGCGGGGACGGTGACCGTTCCGGTGAAGCGGACGTCTCCGGCCGTACGGTCCGGGGCCCGGCCGTCGTCGGCGAGCCGGAACGCCACCGGGGCGAAGCCGTCGCCCGCGAGGTGGGCCGTGACGGTGACCCCTTCCAGCTGGCGCGGGTCGGCGACGACGACACCGCGCCGGGTCTGCAGCCGTACCTCGACGACGGTGCGCTGACCGGGCCGGGGCGAGGCGGGGTCGAGGACGACGGCGGACCGCAGCCGGCCCTGCCAGAGGGCGCGGACGGCGACCTCCTGGCCGCGGTGGCCCTCGGGGGCCTCGACCCGCACCCGCCAGCGGCCGGGCAGCGGGTTGGTGACGCGCAGTGCCTCCACCGGCCCGTCCTCGCCGCTGACCTCGAACGACGAGCCGTCGAAGGACCCGTGGAGCGGGACCTTGCGGCCCTCGGGGTCGTAGTAGGTGACGCGGACCTTCGGGTCGTGCTTGCCGACGGTGAGGGAACCGTCGGTGGCGATCGGCGGGATCGTGACGTACAGGTCGGCGGGCGGCCGGGCCACGTCGCCCGTGACGATCCGGGCGCAGCGGGCGGCGGCGAAGGTCTCCTGGAGCGCCCGGTCGATGCCGGCCGAACCGGACACGACCCGCATCCGGGGGACCGATCCGGGCACGTCGGAACAGGCGCCGCGGAAGCCTCCCTCGGCCATCGCGGTGAGCGCGTCGCGATCGATCCCGCCGCCGAAGCCGAGCGGCCAGATCTGCACGCCGGCGGCCCGGGCGCGGGCCAGTTCGTCGGCGAGGCGCTTGGCCCCGTTGGCCTGGCGGCTGCCGGGGTCGGCGCCGTACTCGGGACTGTCGCGGACGTCGAGGCGGCCGTCGGTGAGGAGGAAGAGGACCCGGGGGGTCTTCGGCGCCTGGGCGCCGCCCGTGCCGGAGTCCTCGGTGAGGCGGGCGACTGCCTGCCGGATGGCGGCCGGGAAGTCGGTTCCCGGGCCGGTACGCACGCTGTCGCGGTGGGCGAGCCGGGTCACGCAGTCGCTGAGGCGCTGGCGGCCCGCGCCGTCGACGACGGTGGGCGGGCACACCTCGCGCACGGGCGACTGGCCGGACTTCTCCGAGCTGCCGAAGCCGATCACGGTCGCCCGGGAACGCTCGGAGATCTCGCCCTGGCTGAGCAGCGCGGCCGCCTCGGTCTCCCGGACGAGGTCCCGATCGCTGAGACTCTTCGACTGGTCGACGACGACGGCGAAGTCGATCGGGTCAGGGCCTTCGGAGGCCGGCGCCGCCGCTGCCCGGGCGGGCGCCGCACCGGCCGCGCCGGCCACGGCGCTCGCGGACGGCACGCCGAACGGGCCGGCGAGGGCGAGCAGGGCCGCGGCGAGGAGCAGGAAGCCGCGCGGGCGGCCGCGTCGGGTGGTCGTCGGATCGGTCGAGGACATGGCGGGTCACCACAGTTCGCTGAGGAGGGCCAGGAGGACGCCGAGCGCGAGGGCCGCGACCCCGCGCCGCAGCCACCGGTACTTGGCGGCGAGGACGATCCCGTGGACGCTCGCCTGTTCGAGGAACCAGCCGGTGGCGTCGGCGGAGGAGGCCTCCAGCCGGGCGCGCAGGTCGGCGGTCGGGGTGCCGGCTGTGAGGTCGCGCAGCAGGGTGCGGGAGGCGCCGGGGCGGGTGCGCGGCAGGACGACGGAGACCAGCATCAGCACGCCCGCGGTCCACAGCAGCCCGGCCACGACCAGCACGGCGAGCGCGCCGCCGGCGGGCAGCGGGTTCTGGTCGCGGGAGAAGACGACGGCGAGGAAGGCGAGGGCACCCGACAGCAGGATCGCGGCCTTGGTGTCGGCGCGTCCGATGTCCTCGCGGACGGTGGTCATCAGCTGCTCGGCCATGCCGCGCAGTTCGGCGGGCTCGGGCGAGGGCGCGGGCGGCGGCGGTACGGCACCGGGCGCGGTATCGGGTGACGTGTCGGGCGTGGTGGCGTCGGGCGTGGGTGTGGTGGTCATGCGTCGTCCCAGTCGTCGAAGTCGGCGCTCGGCCGGGCCCGCCGGCCGCCCCGGTCGCTCTCGGCGTCGTCGCGCTCGAAGGACGCCTGGACGCGGGTCGGTTCGTACACCCGGCGGTCCGTCGAAGCGTCCGGTTCGGGCTCGAATCCCGGCTCCGGCTCCGGATCGAACTCCGGATCGAACTCGGAAGCGGGTTCACGCTCGGGTTCCGGCTCGTCGTCCCAGAGGGGCGCGGCGGGTTCGGGAACGGCGCGCTCCAGGGCGGGCCGGCCCGCCCTGCGGCTGGTGTCGAGAACCCGCTCGGCGACCCCGCCGAGGACGGCGCCGGCGCTGCCGCGCAGATGCTGGAGGATCTGGTACGCCTGTTCGTCGACCTCGTGGCGCTCCAGGACCCCGGAGTCGAGCATCCGGTTGAACACGGCCAGCAGGTCGGCCTGTCCCTCGCGCTTCTCCTGCAGGAGCTGGGCGCGGATCTCCATCTCCTTGTCGGGGTTGCGCGCCATGTGGTGGGCGAGCTGGGCGAGGTCGCCGCGCCGGAACATCTCCTCGAGGGCGGCGGCCTCGGCCGCCACCCGCCGCCGCTCCCATTCCTCCCGGTGCAGGGCCGCCTGGGCCTCCCGGACGTCGGCCGTGAGCGTCACGTCGACCCGGTCGGCCCGGGCGACCTCTTCCTGCACCTTCTCGTCGAGGTCGACGAACACGTAGACCTGGGCGCGCAGTCCGATGTCGCGGCCGACGACCAGCCGGCCGGTGGCCAGGGTCTCCCGTACCGCCTCCTCGGCGCGCTGCGCCTCGGTGAGCCGGAAGCGGCGCGACAGCGAGCGCAGCCCGTCGAACAGCTCGTCGTGCAGCAACTCGGCCACGTCCCGCACCTGTTCGCGGACGACGAGATACGGGTCCTCCACCGTCCACCGCACCCGGACCCGCGCGTCGAAGAAGGCGCCGTCCCCGGCGGCGGGCAGCCTGAGGGCGAACCCGGTGACGTTCCGGCCCAGGCGCACTTCGAAGACGGTGTACGGGGAGCCAAGGAAGGGCTTGCCGCTGTCCTCCGTGCGGTCGGGCCACACGACCCGGTGACCGCCGTTGCGGTAGAGGAGGACCGCCGCGATCTCGCCGCTGCGGCGCCGGTACGGCGGGCTGATCTCGCGCAGCAGCGGCCGGCCTGAGCTCTGGGCGGACGACTCCTGACGGGAGATCTCCCCGTCCGCCCTGTCACGCCCGGCCACCTCACGGCCCGGGGCATCCCGGCCCGCCGTGTCCCGGCCCGGTACGTCGCGGTCGGGCGTCTCCCGGCGGTACCGCTCCTCGCCCGACGGCTCCCGCCGGGGCGTGTCCTGGCCGGCGTACGCGCGACGCGGCGCGTCCCGACCGGACCCGTCCCGTCGGTATCCGTCCCGCCCGGGCCTGTCGCGGTCGGGCCTGTCGCGGTCGTATCCGTCCCCGTCGTACCTGTCCCGACCCGACCCGTCCCGTTCGTACGCGTCCTGGTCGTACGCCTCCCGGCCGGAAGGCTCCCGGCCGCGCTCGTTCTCGTAGGCCCCGGTCATCGGTGCGCTCCTTCCGCGACGGCGTCCCACATCCGGCGCGCCGCGCGCTTGTCCAGGGGCCGGTCCCGGTCCCGTACGAGCTGGTCGAGAAGTCCGCGGAGGCGGTCGCGGTCCCGGCGTCCCGCCGAGAGCAGGGGCAGCAGTCCGCAGACGAGGTCGAGGGCCGTGGCGTCCCGCGCCGCCCGGCGCAGCAGCTTGGCCAGCGCGTCCAGCGCCGTGGCACTGGAGCGCGCGGTGGTCAGGGCGCGCCCCACCAGGGCGCCGAGCGCCGGGGCGAGGTCGGGCCGGGTGGCGAGCAGGGCGAGGAGCAGCGGGCGGGCGGCGTGTTCGTCGAGTTCGGGGACGTCCCGGAGCCCCCACAGATGCGTGGTCCTGGTGGTCATGCCGCCGATCACGGTGAGGAGCGCGACGTTGCCCAGGTTGTGCCGGCCGTCGGCCAGCCAGCGTTCCAGGCGCCCCAGCACCGGTTCGGGATCACCCGCCGCCAGCAGCCGGTTGACGCTGAAGGAGGCCACCACGAGCATGTCGACGTCGCCGGCCTCGTGGGTGCGCACCACGCGCGCGATGGCGTCGAGCGAGCCGGCGAGCCCGCCCGCGGCCAGCACGTATCCGTGAGTGAGCAACGCCGTCTCCCACAGACGGGAGTCCTCCGAGGCCGCCCACTCCTTGAGGACGGCGGCGACGGCGGGGCGCACCTCGGGGTCGCGGGCGGCCTCGGCGAGGGCGGTCGCCGCGGCCATCCGCGCCGTCGGGTCGTCCGTGACGGCGAGCGGGGCGACGAGTTCGCGGAAGCCGTGGATCCAGTCCCAGGAGCAGAGCACCCCGGCGGCGAGGGAGGCGCGCACCCACACCTCGGAGCGGCCGTCGTCGCACAGGGCGCGCAGCCAGCGGGCCACCGGGCCGCGGACGTTGTGGTAGCCGTGCCAGACCTCGGCGAGCACGGCGGTGGCGAGCGCGTCGCCCTGGAAGCGGACGGTCCGCGCGGGCACCTTGGCCGGGCCGAGGTCCAGTTCGGTGTCCTCCAGGACGGAGCGGGCGAGGACCGGGCGGTGCTCGGCATGGGTGCCGAACAGGCGTCGGCCCGCCGGGTGTTCGGGGTCGAGGGTGACAGCCAGTTCCCAGGCGAGGAGTTCGGCGGCCTCGGAGGCGATGCTGTAGGCGGAGCCGTTGAACACGGCCACGGAGATCCGCAGGGCGGCGGCGCCGAGCCGCGGCAGCGCCTCGGGCAGCGAGCCGGGCCGGTCGGAGCCCGCGAACCAGGCGCGTGCCTGGGCCTGCACGAAGGTGCCGCACTCCTCCAGGAGCCGCGCGTCGGTCAGTTCGCCCCGCCGGTGGCCGGCGAGATGGGCGGCGAGCCGGGCGGCCTCGCGCGGCCGGAGCTCTTCGAGGCCGAGGGCGGCGACCACGTCGGGGCGCCGGGCGAGCGCCCGCGCCTCGGCCAGGGCCTCCTCGGGCGCGTCGCGCAGCAGCAGCCGCAGATGGCGGTGAAGGACCTGGCCGGCGGGCGGCGGCGCGCAGTACGTCCCGTACCGTCCGCGCAGCAGCCGGTCGGCGAGGTCGCCGCTGTCGACGACGACCACCGCGTACCCGCCGACGCCGTCGAGCAGGTCGGCGAACCGGTCGAGGTGCAGTTCGGAGAGGCGGGCCGGAGCCGTCGGCGGGCGGTCGGCGCGCTCCCGCCCGGCGTGCCGCGGCCCGTGTTCGGGACGGACGTCCTCCGTAGGGTGTTCGAGGAGGTGTCCCGCGTTCTCGTGGAGGGCGTCCGCGGTGATCTCGTCGACTCCGTGGCGCGGGTCGAGCCGGAACACCCGGCGTCCCGGAGCCGCCTCGTCCTCCGCGCCGGTCGTGGCACTGCCGACCACCTCGGCGAGCAGGGCGAGCGCGGTGGTCCTGCGTCCGCTGCCCGGCTCCCCGCACAGCACGAGGACGCGGTGGCTGCGCAGCCGCTCCTTCATCCGCTGGTAGCCGGCGGTCTCGCAGTAGACCTCGTCGAGGTGGTCCAGGGTCTCGGCGGGGACGGCGCCCTGGACGAAGTGGGGGCGGTCGCCGAGGTAGTAGCTGAAACGGTCGCCGTGCTGGACGAACGCGTCGCGGCCGGCCGCCGTGTGGTGGTCGCCCGGCCGCGCGGAGCCGCCGCGCAGGGACCTGCGCGCGGAACGCGCCGTGCCGGCGCTGCCGGTCCGGCCCGCGTCGCCGGGACTCCGGTCCACGCGCGCGAAGGGGCTGGGCTCGGGGGCCGCTTCGGGAGTGCCTTCGCCGCCGCTCCGGGCGCCGTCGTGCGCGTCGCCGCCGTCCTTGGCGGGCTCGGGCGCCGGGTCGGGGGGCGCTTCCGCGCCGTGCTCCAGGTCGTCGTCGCTCATGCCCGCCGCTCCCTGCCGCCGTGCCCGTCCTCGTCGCGACGCGCGGCGGCACGGGCGTTGTCGCGGGAGTCGCCGCGGGAGTCGTCGTCACGGCCGCCGCCGTCGTTACGGATGCCGGTGAACCCCCCGTGGAACGTGTTGCCTTCGACGATCTGCATGTCGCGGCCCGCCGTGTACGTCCGGCTGCCCGGCGCCTGAGCGGGTGCGGGCGGTGGGCCATCCCCCCGCGACGGCCCACCGCCGGTCCTGTGTCCGCCGTCCCGCGGGTCACGCGCGGCCTCGCGGCCGCCGTCCCGCTCGCGGTCCCGGCGGTCCTGGGGCGGCGCGAGGAGTCCGGGCACGAGGAACCAGGCGTCCTCCGCGGTCTCCTTGGCGACCACGGCCTCCCGGCGGTAGTGGTCCGGCTCGATGTACCGCCCGCCCTCGGCCACCACCGTGCGGTAGAGCCAGTCCGAGACCACGATCAGCAGGTCGGAGTCCGGGACGTCCGCCATGATCCGCCGCGCCGGCGCGCTGTCGCAGAGCCGGCAGGCGAGGTCCACGGCGCGGCCGACGAGTCCGCGCCCGTCGTCGAGGACCAGCCCCGCGTTCATGCCGACCCGCAGCCGCAGCCGTACCCGGCCGCGCGCGTTGTGCTCGCGCAGGCTCCGGTGGAGGGTGTCGATCCAGCGGCCGGCCATCAGGTCCGGCGGAACGTCCGGGCGGAGCGCCGCGAGGATGCCGTCACCACGGTCCTCCTGGTGCACGGTGCCCGGCTCGATGCCCACGGACGCGTACGCCTCGCCGAACGCCTCGTACAGGGCGGCGCGGACCAGCCGCTTGTCCCCCATGCCCAGGCGTCCGGAGCCGACCACGTCCCCGAAGACGACGAACCGGTGCAGGGCCCCGGTGCTCGCGCTCACCCGCGCGCCGGCCCCGGCCCCCGTGCCCGTCAACGCGCCCGTCCTCGTACTCGTATCCGAACCCGATTCCGCGCTCGCTCCCGTACTGCTCACTCGGACTCCTCTGAGATGCTTCAGGTGGTTCCGTGGTGGTGACGCGTCCAGACTGGCGGCTGCGGCTCGCGGGCGATGTAGCGTTTTACACAGGCGGGGGTTGTTCGTCCGACGAATGCGCGCCGGGATGCGCGCGCCCCGGGCGTTCTTGCCTCCCCGGGCGCCCCGGACGCGTCTCGCGCGCCGGGCGGCCCTGTGCGAGCAGCACGAGCACAGGCATGTCGATCACGATCACGGTGCGCTGGGCGGTGCGGACGACCCCTTGTTCGCGCAGCAGCCGCAGCGCCTTGGCCACGGCTTCGCGGGTCGCCCCGATGGCCGCCGCCAAGTCGTGCTGGGGCAGCGGAAGTTCCAGTACGGTGCCGGACTCGGCGCGCCGGCCGGCGCGTTCGGCGAGTTCGACGAGGCGGGCGGCGAGCCGCTGGAGGACGGTCTCCGAGGCGAGCGAGCGCCGTTCGACGTCGGCGCTGCGCAGCCGGGTGGCGAGCTGCCGCATGATGAGGGCGGTGGCGTGCGGCCGGGCGGCGAGGAAGCGCCGGAACCGGTCGCCGGAGATGGCGACGGCCTCGACCTGGCCGAGCGCGGTGACGGTGGCGCTGCGCGGCCCCCGGTCGACGGCCGCGAGATCGCCGACCACCTCGCCCGCCCCGCGCAGCGCCAGGATGAGCCGGGCGCCGCGTTCGGTGCCGACCGAGACCACGGACCAGCCGGAGAGCAGGGCGAGGACGTACGCGGAGGTGTCGCGCTCGCGGATCATGACCTCACCGGGCGCGTAGCGGCGCGGGGCCCCCTCGGCGAGCAGCGCGCGACGGTCTGCGGCGGGAAGGGCGTGCAGGAAGGACCGGTCCTGGCCGAAGAGACTCATTTCCCGATTCCACCCCCGACCGCCGCCCGGCGCGCACCGGATCGGTGAAACCCGGCCAACGCGTCTCCGGAATCACAGTATTGACACACCGTCACTCCGTGGAGTGACGAACCTAGGGCCACCATGCCATCCCGTCAACGCGGGCGAGTGAGCACACCGGGGCGCAAGGAAGCGCATTGCACGCCCTCTTGCGCCCCCACGCCCCGTGGGCCGTGCCCGGCGGCGCCGGGACCGTCAGAGCCGGGGGTCGACCGGCTCCGACTCCAGCGCGAGGACCGCGAAGACGGCCTCGTGCACCCGCCACAGCGGCTCGCCGGCCGCCAGCCGGTCGAGCGCCTCAAGCCCCAGCGCGTACTCCCGCAGCGCCAGCGACCGCTTGTGCCCGAGGAACCGTTCACGCAGCCGCGCCAGGTTGTCCGGACGGGTGTACTCGGGACCGTAGATGATCCGCAGGTACTCCCGGCCGCGCACCTTCACGCCCGGCTGCACCGGCCGCCCGCCGCGGCCGGTGGCGACGGCCGCGAGCGGCTTGACGACCATGCCCTCGCCGCCCGCCGCGGTCAGCTCCCGCCACCAGTCGGTCCCGGCGCGTACGGACGCCTCGTCGGCCGGGTCGACCACCAGCCGCCGGGTGGTCTTCAGCAACCCCGTCGGGTCGTGCTCCACCAGCCGGTCCAGCCAGGCCAGTTGTTCGTCGTGCGGGACGGCGGCCAGGGACCTGCCGCGCGCGGCGAGCACCTGGAAGGGGGCGAACCGTACGCCCTCCAGACCCTCGGTCGGCCAGCAGTATCGGCGATACGCGTCGGTGAACGCCTCGGCGTCCACCGCCCGTTCGCGCTGCCGGCCCAGCAGGGCGTCGATCCCCTCCACGCCGCGCGCGACGGCCTGTTCGAGCGCGGCGACCGCGTCCGGGAGGACCGCGCGCGAGGCCGCGCCGACCGCCGCGTACTGCGTGCGCAACAGCCCCACCGACTTCAGCGACCACGGCATCAGCTCGCCGTCGAACAGCAGCCAGTCCGTGTCGAGTTCGTCCCACAGCCCGGCCGCGCCGACCGCGGCCCGCAGCCGCTGGAGGACCTCCTCGGTGGTGTCCGGGTCGTCGAAGAACGGCCGGCCGGTACGGGTGTACAGCGCACCGGTCACACCGCGCCCGTCACCCGGGCCGTCGTCCTCGCCCGCGCCGTCGACGCCGAACCGTTCCGCGGCCGCCGCGTCCCGGCAGACGAGGGCGCCGGCCCGCGAACCCATGTGCTTCTCCTCGCACACGACCCGCCCGACCCCGTCGGCCGCGTACTGCGCGAACGCCTCGGCCGGGTGCTCCAGGTATCCCTCCTCCTTCGAGGTCGCGGTCGGCGCCATCGTCGGCGGCAGATAGGCGAGCAGCCGCGGGTCGACGGCGAACCGGCTCATCACCTCCAGGGCGGCGGCCGCGTTCTCCTCGCGGACCGCGACCCGGCCCATCAGCCGGGTCTCCACACCCCGGCGGCCGTGCACGTCGGCGAGGTCCAGCGGCCGGCCCTGGTGGGCGCCGGGCGCCGCGGCCGCGAGCGGCTTGACCGGCTCGTACCAGACCCGCTCGGCCGGTACGTCGACCAACTCGCGCTCCGGCCAGCGCAGCGCGGTCATCCGGCCGCCGAACACCGCGCCGGTGTCGAGGCACAGGGTGTTGTTGATCCACGACGTGTCCGGCACGGGCGTGTGCCCGTAGACGACCGCCGCCCGGCCGCGGTAGTCCTCCGCCCACGGATAGCGCACCGGCAGCCCGAACTCGTCGGTCTCGCCGGTCGTCTCCCCGTACAGCGCGTGCGCGCGCACCCGTCCCGAGGTGCGGCCGTGGTACTTCTCCGGCAGACCGGCGTGACAGACCACCAGCCGGCCCTCGTCGAGGACGTAGTGACTGACCAGTCCGTCGATGAAGGACGCCACCTCGGACCGGAACTCCTCGGGCTCGCGCTCCAGTTGCTCGATGGTCTCGGCGAGGCCGTGCGTCGGCTGCACCTGGCGGCCGCGCAGCCAGCGTCCCAGCTTGTTCTCGTGGTTGCCCGGCACGCACAGCGCGTCCCCGGCGGCCACCATGCCCATGACGCGGCGCAGTACGCCGGGGCTGTCCGGGCCGCGGTCGACGAGGTCGCCGACGAAGACGGCGGTGCGGCCCTCCGGGTGGTGCCCGTCGACGTAGCCCAGCCGCGTGAGCAGGCTCTCCAGTTCGGAGCGGCAGCCGTGGACGTCGCCGATGATGTCGAACGGGCCGGTGAGGTGACGCAGGTCGTTGTACCGCTTCTCGCGCTCGATCCGGGCCGCCGCCACCTCCTCCTCGCCGCGCAGCACGTGCACCTTGCGGAAGCCCTCGCGCTCCAGACCGCGCAGCGAACGCCGCAGTTCGCGGCGGTGGCGCTGGACGACGTGGCGCGGCAGGTGGGCCCGGTCGGGGCGGGCCGCGTTGCGCGCGGCGCACACCTCCTCGGGCAGGTCGAGGACGATCGCGATCGGCAGCACGTCGTACTCGCGGGCGAGCCGGACGAGCTGCTGCCGCGCCTCGCGCTGCACATTGGTGGCGTCGACGACGGTCAGCCGGCCCGCGGCCAGCCGCTTGCCCGCGATGTAGTGCAGGACGTCGAAGGCGTCCCCGCTGGCGCTCTGGTCGTTCTCGTCGTCCGCGACGAGGCCGCGGCAGAAGTCCGAGGAGACGATCTCGGTCGGCTTGAAGTGCCGTCGCGCGAAGGTCGACTTGCCGGAACCGGTCGCGCCGATCAGGACGACGAGGGAGAGGTCGGTGACGGGCAGCGTGCGGGGCGCCGGGGCGCCGTGCTCGGTGGTCTCGTCGCTCATGCCGCGTCCTCCTTCGTGGTGTCCGGGCCGTTCCCGGTGCCGGTCCCTGTGTCCGTGTCGCTGTTGGTACGGGTGCCGGCGTCGCCGCCGGTACGGGTGAAGACGGCCATCTGGGTGGGCGGCCCGACCTCGGGGTCGTCCGGGCCGACCGGCGCGAAGACAGCCGCGTAGCCGTAGCGGCCGGCGACCCGGGCGGCCCAGGCGCGGAACTCCTCCCGCGTCCACTCGAACCGGTGGTCGGAGTGCCGGACGTGCCCCGCGGGCAGCGACTCCCAGCGCACGTTGTACTCGACGTTCGGGGTGGTCACGACGACCGTACGCGGCCGGGCCGAGCCGAACACCGCGTACTCCAGCGCGGGCAGCCGCGGCGGGTCCACGTGCTCGACGACCTCGCTGAGCACGGCCGCGTCATAACCGGCCAGCCGCTTGTCGGTGTACGTGAGCGCGCCCTGGAGCAGCGTCACGCGGGCGGCCTGCCGCTCGCCCATCCGGTCCAGACGCAGCCGGCGGGCGGCGACGGACAGCGCCCGCGCCGACACGTCCACGCCGACGACCTCGGTGAACCGCTTGTCCTTGAGCAGGGCCTGCACCAACTGCCCCTGCCCGCAGCCGAGGTCGAGCACCCGGGCCGCGCCGGCGGTGCCCAGCGCACCGAGGATCGCCGTACGGCGCCGCTCGGCGAGCGGCACCGGCCGTTCCTCGGTGTCGGTCGCCTCGTCGACCGCGTTGTCGACGTCCTCGACCTCCAGGCCGTCGGCCTCGGCGAGCCGTACGAGGGCGAGCCGCTCGGTGGCCTGGCGGGTGAGACTCCGGCGCCGCGCGAGATAGCGGCTGGTGATCAGCTCCCGCTCGGGGTGGCCGGCGAGCCAGCCGTCACCGGCGCGCAGCAGCTTGTCCACCTCGTCGGGCGCGACCCAGTAGTGCTTGGCGTCGTCGAGCACCGGCAGCAGGACATAGAGCTGGTTGAGCGCGTCGGCGAGGCGCAACTCGCCCTCCAGGACCAGCCGTACGTAGCGGGAGTCGCCCCACTCGGGGAACTCCGGGTCGAGCGCGACCGGCTCCGCCGTGACGCTCGTCCAGCCGAGCGGCTCGAACAGCCGCGTCACGAGACCCGGTCCGCCGCGCGCCGGAAGCGCCGGGATCTCGATCCGCAGCGGCAGCGGCGCGGCGGCCCGTTCGGGCAGCGCGGCGCAGGTGCCGTGCAGGGCGGTCGTGAAGACCTTGGCGAGCGCGACCGCCAGCAGCGACGACGCGGCGTACGGCCGGTCGTTCACGTACTGCGCGAGCGCCGCGTCGGGCGCCCCGCCCCGGCCCTTTCCCCGCCCCTTGCGCACCAGCGCCACGGGGTCGACCTCCAGCAGCAGGACGGCGGTGCACCGCTCCACGTCCGCCTCGGGGTACAGGACGTGCGCGGTGCCGTGCGCGGTCGTGAAGGACTGCGCCTTCCCGGGATGCTTGTGCAGCAGGAAGCCGAGGTCGGTCGCGGGTCGCTGAGGCGTACCAGTGGTACGGATGGTGAGGAACACCCGTCCGAGTATGACCAGGCACCCCTCCGTCGACCAGGCATTTTCCGCGCCCGGCGGGGTGGCGCGCGGCGGGCTTGCGCCACCTGGACGACGCGGCGGAGCGGGGCCGGCGGACGCGGACGGGCGACCACCCGCACCTCGGCATCGACCGGCCCGGCGAGCCGGCCGGCGCGGCCTCCGTCTCCTCCTTCAACGGGAACTGACACCCCGCCGCCCGCGCCCCGGTACCGCCTCACCCGCCCCGTGTCCCCGGCTCCAGTCCGGCGGCCAGGGCGGCGATCGCGGCGGGGCCGACGCGACAGCAGCCGCCGATCAGCCGGGCACCCGCGGCACGCCAACGCGTCGCCCCGGCCGGGTCGAAGGTGGCCGGGCCCCGCCAGTCCCCCGCGCCCGGGTCCCAGTCCTCGCCGCTGTTCGGGTAGACGACCACCGGCTTGCCGGTCACCACGGCGGCGATCTCCACGGCGGGCCCGGCGTCCTTCGGGGCGCAGCAGTTCACCCCGACCGCGACGACCTGGTCCCGGCCCGCCGCCAGGGCGAACGCCTCCGCCAGATCCTGTCCGGCGCGGGTGCGCGTGCCGTCGACGGTGTACGAGAGCCAGACCGGCACCCCGCACCCCTCGGCGGCCCGCAGCAGCGCCTCGGCCTCGTCGGTGTCGGGCACCGTCTCCAGGGCCAGGACATCGGGCCCGGCCTCGGCCAGGACCTCGATCCGGGGCCGGTGGAACCGCGTGAGCGCGCCGACCGACAGCCCGTACCGGCCCCGGTACTCGCTGCCGTCGGCGAGCATCGCCCCGTACGGCCCGACGGAGGCCGCCACCCAGGTCTCCCGCTCGGCGGGCCCGGCCGCCGCCCGGGCGAGCGTCACGCCGCGGGCGAGCAGCCGTGCCGTCTCCGTCCGGCCGATCCCACGCCGGGCGAAGCCCTCGAAGGTGGCCTGGTAGCTCGCGGTGGTGAGCACCTGGGCGCCGGCCGCCACGTACGCCGAGTGCGCCGCCTCGATCCGCTCCGGACCGTCGGCGAGCAGCCGGGCGGACCAGAGCGCGTCGGAGAGGTCGCAGCCCTGGGCCTCCAGCTGGTTGGAGAGCCCGCCGTCCAGCACGAGCACCCCGTCGGCGAGGGCGGCGCCCAGGGTGCGGCCGGGCCTCACCGGATCACCCCAGCTGCGACTGGACCTGACCGGAGATCAGCTCCAGATGGTCCAGATCGTCCAGGTCGAGGATCTGGAGATAGATCCGGCGGGCGCCGAGGGCCCCGTAGCGGCCGATCTTGTCCACGACCTCGGCGGGCGAGCCCGCGAGGCCGTTGGCCTTGAGTTCGTCCACGTCCCGGCCGATGGCGGCGGCCCGGCGGGCCACCTCCGCGTCGTCCCGGCCGACGCAGACCACCAGCGCGTTCGAGTACACGAGCGCGTCGGCGGGCCGCCCCGCCTCCTCGACCGCCGCCCGCACCCGCCCGAACTGCCGCTCGGTCTCCTCCAGCGAGGCGAACGGGATGTTGAACTCGTCCGCGAACCGTGCCGCCAGACGCGGCGTGCGGCGCGCGCCGTGCCCGCCGACCAGCACCGGGATCCGCTCCTGGGCCGGCTTGGGCAGCGCGGGCGAGTCGGTCAGCTGGTAGTGCTCCCCCTCGTACGAGAACGTCTTGCCGGCCGCGGTGCCCCACAGCCCGGTGACGATCTCCAGCTGCTCCTCCAGACGTCCGAACTTCTCCTTCGGGAACGGGATCCCGTACGCCCGGTGTTCCTCCTCGAACCAGCCCGCGCCCAGGCCGAGTTCGATCCGGCCGCCGGACATCCGGTCGACCTGGGCGACCTGGATGGCGAGGACGCCGGGGAGCCGGAAGGTGGCGGCGGTCATGAGCGTGCCGAGACGGATCCGCCGGGTCTCCCGGGCGAGACCGGCCAGGGTGATCCAGGCGTCCGTCGGGCCGGGCAGCCCGTCGCCGGACCCCATGCGCAGATAGTGGTCCGAGCGGAAGAACGCGCCGAAGCCCAGGTCCTCGGTGGCCTTGGCGACCGTGAGCAGGGTGTCGTAGGACGCCCCTTGCTGGGGTTCCGTGAAGATTCGGAGATCCATGCCTCCATCCTGCACCCGGGTGCGTCAACCGGTTCGTCACCCGGTGATCAACACGGCCTCGGCCGGGTGAATAACCGTCCCCGGTCGAGGGGCGTTGGGCCAGGCCAGTGACCTGGGCCGCGGACATGTCGTTGGCTCGGGCGTAGCCGGACCGCCCGGCCCCACGTGTCGGCCGACCTGCCGGGACGTCCCTTTGTGTGGTGGTCCTTCCCGTACGGGAGGGCCCCTGGCCGAGGAGGCCGCCATGTCCAAGGAAGCCGCGCCACAGCACGCCGCCGTGTCCGAGCAGCCCCTCACACCGCCGATGCCCGCGGTGTCCTCCGTATCGTCCGTACCCGCGCAGCCGCAGCGGGGAGACGCCCCCGCCGGCCTGCTGCGTCAGATGGAGGCGATGATGGCGGCGCTCACCGCCGACCTCTCGCAGCTCGACGCCGACCTCCAGTCCTCGGCGGACCGTCAGGCGGCCGCCGACGGCGCCGACGACCCGGGTCCGGCCGGACCCGGCCCCACGAGACCGGACGCCGCGTCCCGCTGACCGGGCAGCGGGGCGGGCCCACGGCCCGGCCTCCCCCGACCCTCCCCGACCGCCGCCGGCTCCTTCCCCGCGTCCCGGCCCGGCCGGCTCGGCCCGCACCCCGGCCCCGGGCCCCGCCACTCCGCCCGCCGTACGGCCACACACCGGCCATCGCCTCGGCGCCCCAGGCCCCTACCCGGGGCCCGCGCGGCCCCGGGCCGGGTCGGGCGGACGGTCCCGCTCGCGCACCGCGAGCCGGTGCAGCATGGCGCGAACACGGTCGCCCGCCTCGTCGGCGGCGTCGATCGCCTCGATGGACTGCCAGTACAGCCCGTCCTCACCCGTCGCGCAGGCCACGCCCACCAAGGCGATGCCCACGTCGCCGAGCAGCACGCCGAGCGCGGTCAGCGCCGCGCGCGTGTCCCCGACGGAGGTGAGCTGCGCGGCCCTCGGCACTCCGGCGCGCAGCGCGGGGTGATCGAACCCCACGCGTCCGCCGCCGGTCTCGCTCAGCCCCCGCGCCTCGCTCCGCAACTCCAGCGGCCCCTCGGCCGCGAGGTGACCTCCTATCACCTGAGCGAGAGCCTGAGCCTCCCAGGCCTCCCGCATGATGTCCCACGCCGTGTGGGCTTCCGCCAGCGCGTATCGCCCGTTCGCGATCAAACGCTCCGCGTCCATCAACGACGCCCCCGTTCTGACGACTTACCGCTCACTCATTCCATTACCCAGCGTGAGGCCGACCGAGCCTGAACACCAGAGGAATTCGGAAATCTGTGGACAGGAAGCTCGTTGAGGATAACTCGATCACTCCGTAGAGTGACGATCACGGTCGTCTCCCGCCTCTCGGGGCTCGCCGCCGGGGCCGGACGACGTGTCGTCGCCCCGGCGTCCCCGGGCAGGGAAGCGGATCTCGTTGCGGTCGATCTTGGCCGCGAGAGCCGTCAGCGGATCGACGCCGAGCACGCCGCAGAACTGCAGCAGATAGGCGAGGACGTCCGCGACCTCGTCGCGGACCCGGTGCGCCGTGTCCGGGTCCGCCATCACCCGGTCCGCCTCCTCGGGCGTCAGCCACTGGAAGATCTCGAGGAGTTCGGCCGCCTCCACGCTCAGCGCCGCCGCCAGATTCTTGGGCGTATGGAAGGGCTGCCAGTCGCGGGCCGCGGCGAAGTCGGCGAGCCTGCGCTGCAGGCCCGCCACATCAAGTTCAGTCACGCACCCAGGTCTACCATCGTCACACCGGGCACGTCCGTCACACCCGTAACCCCCTCCCCCACGGCCGCGACCAGCCGGACGTGTCCGCTCGCGCAGATCTCGCCGGCCAGGCCGAACAGAGCGGCCAGTTGCCGGGCATCGAGCGCGTGATCGAGCCCGTCGGCGAGCACGGTGAGCGTCTGCATGGCCTGCGGCACCTCGGCGACCGGGTCCATCGCGAGCACCCCGGGGCCGGTCAGCAGGACGAGCCCGAGGGCGAGATAGCGCAGTTCGCCGTCGCCGAGCCGGCCCAGTGCCATGTCCGGCAGGCCGGCCCGCTCCAGGACGGCCTCGACCGTGCCGCCCGTCTCCGATTCCCGTAACCCGAGCCCCGCGACCGTACCGGCACATCCCGCCGTCGCGAGGGCCGCCAGGCGGGCGTGGCGGCGCGGGCACTCGGTGGCGGTGCGGTGCAGCACGGCGGCCAGGTTGTGACAGTCGCGCCGCAGCCGGCCCTCGCCGACCGGCACGGGCTGCCGCATCCGGTGCGGCAGGGGGTGACAGGGGAAGGCCGCACGCAGTCCGACGACCACCTGTTCCGCGGCGGCCAGGACGTCCCGCTGCCCCTGCGTCTTCCCGGCGACCCGCAGCGGCAGGAGTGCCGTGCCGAGCACGTCGTCCGGGAACGGGGCGCGGGTCACCGGGGTGTTGCCGGCGGTGTGCCACTCGGCCTGGACGGTGCTGCGCCCCGGGTCCCGCAGCGCGGTGGTGAACAGGGTGCGGTCCGGCGAGGTGAGCCGTTCCCCGACGATCCGCAGGGTCGGTTCGGCCTGCACGGCGAGGTCGAGGTGGACCGGTCCCACCGGGCCGTCGACCGTGCAGCCGATCCGGAAGCCGCGCCGGCCTTGCGCGTCGGCCCGCGACCGCTCCGGTACGCGGTCGGCGGCGTCCGGCAGCACCTCCTCGAGCTCCGCGCCCGCCCCGAGCCGCGCGAGCGCCTCGTACGCGCGCAGGGCGGTGGTCTTCCCGCTGCCGCTCGCCCCGCGCAGCAGTGTCACGGGGCCGAGCGGCAGGACGGTCCCGCGGTGCACCCCGAAGGCCGAAAGCCGCAGTTCGGTGACGGTGGGCCGGAGCAGCGCCCCGCCAGTGGTCCGCTCGACGGGCACCGGCGCCGCCTCGTCGACCCGTACGGGCGAGAGCGCGGCCGCGAGCGCGAGGGCGGCCTCCGCGGTGGGGGCGGGGAGCGGGCGGGCGCGGAAGGGCACCTGGCCCGGGCGCCGTCCCTGCGCGGGCACGCGCCCGTCCGCGGAAGCGGGCGGCGGCTGCGGCCCGGACGGACGAGCCGGCCAGGGCGGAAGAGGCGGTGGGGAATGGTGAGATGGGTGGGGTGGACGGGGCGGACGGTCGGGGGCGCTGCCACCGGTGTTGGTCATGACCGGAAGGTACGCAGCCCTCCGCACGCCGAACCGTTACGTCTGAACGACCTTCCTACGAACGAGGGAGCGCGCCTCAGGCGTTGCCCGCCTCGCTCTCGTCCTCGGCGCCCTCGACCTCGGTGCCGGCCGGCGCCAGCAGGAAGACGTTGCGGTCGACCCGGTGCATCCCGCTGCCGAGGCCGAAGACGACGCCGCTGCTGAAGTCGAGGATGCGCTTGGCGACCTCGGTGTCCGCGCTCGTCAGGTCGAGCAGCACGGGGATCTGGGCGATGAGGTACTCCGCGACCTCGCGCGCGTCCGCGAAGACCTGGACGCGCAGGACGATCATCCGGCGCTGTTCGGCCGCCTCTTGCTGCTCGGGGATCGCACGGTGATCGATCCTGGACGGCCATTCATCCCTGCCGCGCAGCGGGACGACCTGGGCCAGGCCCTCCCACTGCTCGTCGGTGACGTCGTACCTCTCGTACCTACTCATAAGGCCATCCTCCCGTCCCTCACTCGTTCGGCCCAACAGCGACACGGGTCGAGCCACATCTTCTCCGGGAACGGGAGGCGCGGAGGTCCCGGAACGGGAGGCACGGAGGCGGGGCGGGTGATCAGCTCCGGCGGGCGGGTCCCGGCGCCGGATGGGTGCCCGTGACGGAGGTGACGACCGAGTAGAGACTGCTCTCGGCGGCGAGGAAGAGACGGTTGCGTTTGGCGCCGCCCCAGGCGATGTTGGCCACCGCCTCGGGGACGTCGAGCCGGCCGATCAGGGTGCCGTCGGGGTCGTAGCAGTGCACGCCGTCGTCCATCGCGGCGACCCACAACCGGCCGTCGGCGTCGAAGCGCAGATTGTCGAAGCGGGCGTCCGGGCGGGCGGAGGCGTCGGCGAAGACCGTGCCGTCGGAGAGGGTGCCGTCGTCGCGTACGTCGAAGACGCGCACGTACCCGGCCCGGGTGTCGGAGACGAAAAGCCGGCTCTCGTCCGCCGAGAAGACCAGGCCGTTGGGCGCCCCGAAGCCGTCGGCGACCAGCCGGACCTCGCCCGTGGCGGGGTCGATCCGGTAGACGTTGCCGGCACCGATCTCGCTCGCGCCCCGATGCCCCTCGTAGTCGGTGATGATGCCGAAGTCCGGGTCGGAGAACCAGACGGAGCCGTCCGACTTCACCGTCGCGTCGTTGGGGCTGTTGAGCCGTTTGCCCTGCCAGCGGTCGGCGAGCACGGTGAGCGTGCCGTCGTGCTCCGTCCGCGTCACCCGGCGGTTGCCCTGTTCGCAGCTGATCAGCCGGCCCTCGCGGTCCAGGGTGTTGCCGTTCGGGTGGCCGGCGTCGCGGCGGAACACGCCGACGGCGCCGGTCTCCTCGTCCCAGCGGAGCATCCGGTCGTTGGGGATGTCGCTCCAGATCACCTGCCGCCAGGCGGGCAGATAGACCGGGCCCTCGGCCCAGCGGCATCCGTCGTACAGGACCTCCAGGCGTGCGTCGCCGGACGTGCACCGGCCCGTGCGGAACCGCTCGTCGAACACCTCGTACAACTCGGGCCGCCCGCGCTCTGCCATGCCTCACCCTTCCTCATGACGTTCCGTCTTCGCGTTCCACGGTCCGCTGTCCACGCGCCGCGGTTCGCGTCCACGGTTCCCGTTCCACCCACGCACACCTACCGAACCGGCGCATGTCGTCGCGGGCAGCGCGCCGGTGCCGGTGAAGGTGCGGACGACGATCACGGGGCGGCTCCGGTTCGAGCGTCCGGTGCCGACGGGTGCGGAGCGGCGGGGGCCAAAAGCGGCCAAGTGAACGTGGGACACGAGATGATCGAACTCATGTGTCAAAGGCGGGTTTTCACTCAACCTTTCGACTCTCTTGGCCACCACGGTGAAGGGAGGGGAACGCGCCCCCCTCACCTGGCCGAAAACGCCCCTTCCGGCGTCCCGTTCCCCCTCGGCCGGTTCGGACCACGAACACCGCGCCTCTCCTGCGACCGCGGTTATCGTGCGCTGCCCACAGCACGCTTCCGCGCCACCCGAGGACGAAGACGGACGCTCATGCCCTCCCCTTGCCCACCGGCCCTGCCGACGCCCCGCCACCGCGACCGTCTCCGGGCCGTCTGGACCGTCCGGGCTGTCTGGACCGTCCTGGCTGTCTGGGCCGTCCGGGCCGTCCCGGGGGTATGGACGCTCGCGCTCGGCCTGTGGGGGCTGTCCCGACAGAACAGCGTATGGCGGGACGAGGCGGCGACCTGGCAGGTGGCGCGGCGGTCCACCGGCGACATCCTGCGCCTGCTGGAGAACGTCGACGCCGTCCACGGGCTCTACTACCTGCTGATGCACGGGCTCTTCAGCTGCTTCGGGCCCGGAACCACGGTTCTGCGGCTGCCCTCCGTGCTGGCCATGACGGTGGCCGCGGTCTGTGTGGCATCCCTCGGGAACCGGCTCGCGGGACCGTGGGCGGGGCTGGGCGGCGGGCTCGGGTTCGGGCTGCTGCCCGCCATCCAGTTCCATCTGCAGGAGGGACGTCCGTACGCGCTCGTCGCCGCCGGCGCGGGAATCTCGACCCTGCTGCTCGTGACCGCCCTCCAGGACCGGGCTGAACGGGACCGGGCCGGGCGGGACCAGGCCGCACTGGGCCGGGGACGGCGGTCGGCCCTCTGGGTCGCCTACGGCGGCACGATCCTCGTCTGCGGACTGCTCAACTGGCTCTCGCTGATGATCCTGCCCGCTCACCTCGCCACCCTCATCCGGGCGCGGGCCGCGCGCCCGGTCCGGGTGCGCTGGGCGATGGCCGCGACGGGCGCCGTGGCGGGGGTCCTGCCGCTCATCCTGTTCACCCGGACCCAGTCCGATCAGGTGTCATGGATACCGCCGCTGACCTGGCACATGCTGATCGGCCCGGCGATCCTGCTGGCGATCGGCGCGCTCGGCGCCCTGCTCGACCGGCCGCGGGCGGGCCGGCTGTCGGCGGCCTCGGTCGGGCTCCCGCTCCTCGCGCTTCCCCAACTCGGCCTGGTGGGGCTCTCCTTGATCCAGCCGTTGTTCCTGGACCGGTACGTGCTGTTCAGCCTGGTCGGCCTGGCGCTGCTGATCGGGGCCGCGATCGGCGCGGCGGTCCGGGCGGCCCGGCCGCGCTTTCCGAGGGCCTCACGGATGATCCTCCCCGTGGTGATGGCCGTGGCGACGGCGGCTCTGACACCGCAGTTCCTGGCCAAGCGGTCCCCGGACAGCCGCGTGGACGACGTCCTGGCGGTCGCGGACGACATACGGGAGCTGGCGCGGGACGGTGACGCGGTGCTCTACATACCGGCGGCGCGCCGCGACACCCGCCTGGTCTCCCCTGGAGCGTTCACCGGACTGCGCGACATCGCCCTCGCCCAAGGCCCGGTGGAATCAGGGACATTGAAGGGAGTGGAGAAGAGCCCCCAGCGGATAGGGGCGGCGATGCTGACACAGGACCGCATCCTGTTGGTCACGGACGCGGGAGAGGTCGCGCCACCCCTGTCGACCGAGCGGGACCGCGTGAAGACGTGTGTCCTGCGCGAGCACTTCACCCCGACGGCGGACCGCCAGATACGAGGGCGCAGGGTGACGGTGTACGAGCGGGTCCACGCGACGCCGCACGACGAGCCCGCGCGGGCGGCCAAGGACTGCTGACACCCGCACCCCGCACCCCGCGCCGGGAATCAGCTCCCGCCCCGACCTCCGCGGGAACGGGATCGCCACTCGTACGGCGGCACCGCCGTCGCGAAGACCGCTCCAGCGCTGCCGCGCACCCGGGCCCTCAGGACTGCTTCGCGTCGACGTTGCGGGCCAACGTCGTGAGCAGAGCGGGCAGTTCGGCCACTGCGCGGTCCGCGATCCCGGCCACGGTCTCCTCGGCCAGCACACACCACACCTCCTTGACCTGCCCCGCCAGCTTCTCGCCGCTCTCGGTCAACTCGACGATGGTGGCCCGCCTGTCGTTCGGGGCGGGGGTGCGGCGGAGGTGTCCCTGCGCTTCGAGCTTGCGGGTCATGAGCGTGACGCTGGGCGGCTCCACCCCGAGCGCGCCGCTGAGTTGGGCCTGGATCATCGGGCCCGTACGGGCGAGTTCGAGCAGCAGCGCCTCCTGGCCGGGATGCAGGCCGAGCGGAGTCAACAGCGTTGCCACGCGGGCGCGGTGACGCAGGCTCAGCAGGCGGATGGCCTGGTTCACGGCGTCGGCCTGGGCGAAGTCCATGAATCCTCCTTGACAGTTCTCTTATCCGGATAATTATTATCCAGATAACGTTATGCGCCTAAGCAACTCCGCGCAAGCGGGGCTGCCCTTCCCGTGCCCCACCCCGCGCGCCGATCGCCCACCCCACCCTCCGAGGAGACTCTCGTGTCATCCAGGACGACCACGACCTCGCTGCCCCCGCGCAGCTCGACAAGCGCCGCCGGCGGCGGCCCCGGCTGGAAGATCCTGGCCCTGGCCTGCGCCGTCCAGTTCATGGTGATCCTCGACGCGTCCATCGTGAACGTCGCCCTGCCCTCCGTGGACCGGGACCTCGGCTTCACCTCCACCGGGCTCGCCTGGGTGGTCAACGGCTACCTGCTCACCTTCGCCGGCTTCATGCTCCTCGGCGGCCGCACCGCCGACCTCTTCGGACCGCGGCGCATGCTGACCGCCGGACTGACGCTGTTCGCGGCGTCGAGTCTCGCCGGCGGGCTGGCCGGCTCCCCCGAGGTATTGGTCGCGGCGCGTGTCCTCCAGGGAGCGGGGGCCGCCCTGATGGCCCCGACGGCCCTGGTCGTCGTCCACACCCACTTCACCGAAGCGGCGGCACGGGCCCGCGCGTTCGGCGCCTGGTCCGCCGCGGGCGGAGTGGGCGGCATGGCCGGCGCGGTCGCCGGCGGTGCCATCACCACCGGCCTGTCGTGGCGCTGGGTCTTCCTCATCAACGTGCCGATCGGCGCCGCGCTCATCGCCGCCACCCTCGTGTTACTCGGCCGTCCGACCACGGAGCGGCGGGAATCGCTCGACCTCGCCGGCGCGCTCACGGGCACGGCCGGACTGGCCGCGCTGATCTACGGGGTCATGCAGAGCGGCGACCATGGCTGGACCTCCGCCATGACCGCCGGACCGCTGGCCGCCGGTGTGGCACTGCTCGCCGTCTTCGCCGTGGTCGAGGCGCGCACCACCGCTCAACCCCTCATGCCACTGCGGCTGTTCCGCCTCCGGGGTGTCGCCGTCGGCAGCGTCCTGCTCGCGGTGTTCGGTGCGATCGGCATCGCCATGTGGTACTTCACCTCACTCTTCCTGCAGGACGTGCTCGGCTACAGCGCCCTGTGGGCCGGACTCGGCCAGACCCCGGCCGCGGTGACCTTCATGCTCGTCGCACGCTGGGCGGCCGGGCTGCTGCCCCGCCTCGGGGCGCGGGCCCTGATCCTGATCGGCGGTGCCGCGTTCCTGGCCGGGTTCGGCTGGCTCTCCCAGGCCGGCGTCGACAGCGGTTACGCCACCCATGTCCTCGGCCCCACGCTGCTGATCGCGATCGGCATCGGGCTGGTGTTTCCCACGCTGATGGCCGCCTCGACCGCGGACGCCCCCGCCGAGGACGCGGGGATCGTGGGCGGTGTCGCCTCCACGGCGAACCAGGTGGGCGGATCGATCGGCCTCGCGATCCTCGCGACGGCCGCCGGCGCCGCGACCGCGGCGGAGACCGGCCGCCCGGCGGCGGCAGCCCTGGCCGCCGGATACGACCGGGTGTTCCTGATCGCCGCCGGGCTGGCGCTCGCACTCGCGGCAATCGGCCTGCTACTGCCGAAGCGCCCGTCCTCGCCGGCTTCCTGACGTACGACACATGCACCCGTGCGCCCGTACGGCCCCGCACGCCTCGCACGCCCCGGCCCGCGACACCCGAACGATCCCCGGCCGCCCCCGGCCAGGGACCTTCGATCCAGCCCCCGGCATCCCCGCCGAACCCCTGAACGACCACCGCTCCAAGGTCTTTGACGGGCCAAGGAGCGGCGGCTACGTTCGGACGATGGACATCCTGCGCTACGTGGCCTTCAGCACCGATCCGCACGGCGGGAACCCGGCGGGCGTGGTCCTGGACGCCGCGGGCCTCGACGAGGCGACGATGGCCGCGACCGCGGCGGAGGTCGGCTACTCGGAGACGGCGTTCGTCGTGCCCCGGCCCGACGGGACGCTCGACGTCCGCTACTTCAGCCCGCTCGCCGAGGTGCCCTTCTGCGGCCACGCCACCATCGCCACGGCCGTCGCCCACGCGCAGCGGCACGGTGTCGGCGACCTGCTCCTGCACACCCAGGCCGGGCCGGTCCCGGTGACCGCCTCGAAGCGGCCGGACGGCGCCGTCGTCGCCACCCTGGTGAGCGTCACACCGCGCACGGTGGAGATCGACGAGGCCGACCTGGCCGAGTTGCTGGCCGCGCTCCGCTGGGACGCCGCCGACCTCGACCCCGCCCTGCCGCCGCGCGTGGCCTACGGCGGGGCCTGGCACCCGGTGATCGCGGCCGCCGAGCGGAGCCGTCTGGCGAACCTCGACTACGACATGACAGCGCTCGGCGACCTGATGGCGCGCCGGGGCTGGACCACCATCGCCCTGGTCCACCGCGCGTCCGACACCGTCTTCCACGCACGCAACCCCTTCCCGCCCGGCGGGGTCGTCGAGGACCCGGCCACGGGCGCGGCGGCCGCGGCGTTCGGCGGGTATCTGCGCGAACTGCGACATGTCGAGCTTCCCGCCGTCCTGACGATTCACCAGGGCGCGGACATGGGCCGCCCGAGTCTGCTCACCGTGGGGATTCCGGCGGATCCGTCGAGCGGCATCGAGGTGACGGGTACGGCGGTACGCATCGGCTGACCGCACCGCACCCTTCGCGTCCCCGCACCCTCCGCCTCCCCGCACCTCGGACCCCGCACGCGGGAGCGCGCGTCAGCGGGGTGCCGTCCCCGCCGCGATGAAGAGGGGCAGCGCGAGGAAGAGACGGTCCCGCGTGGCCCGGGAGCGCTGGTCGGCGATCCAGCGGTCCGTCTCCTCGCGCGTCAACGCACCGGCGGAACAAGCGCCTTCGGCCAGTCCGGTCAGCAGCGGCCGGGCCGGTGAGGACGCCGGTGCGTACCTCGACGGTCACGTCCCCGAAGCCGGCGTCGAGGAGCAGGTTGCGGTAACGGCGCGCGGTCCGCGGGCCGGCGGTGAGGTCGGCGCGGGCGTGGACCAGGGCGCGGGTGAGGGCCGGATGGTCGGAGTCGATGACGAAGGTGTCCCAGTCCTGGCCGATGAGCACGATCCGCCCGCCGGGGGCGAGGACCCGCAGCGCCTCGGCCAACGCCCGCTCTGGGTCGGCCAGTTCGTGGAACACCTTGTCGGCGCGGTAGCCGTGTACGGAAGAGTCCGCCAGGGGCAGTTCGTACGCCCCCGCGATCCGGAAGTCGGCCTCGGGCCACCGCGAGCGGGCGAGGGCGATCATATGCGCGTCGGGATCCACGCCGACGGCCGCTGCCCCTCGTTCGTCGAGTTCCGCCACGGCCCGGCCCGCGCCGCAGCCCATGTCCACGACGGACCGCCCCGGAGCGGCGCCGAGTACGTCGTACGAGAAGGAACGCGGTTCGGCGGCTCCCGGCATGTGGTCGGCGGCGTCGAGAAGGGCGACGAGGGCGTCCGTGGAGCGGCCGGAACCGGCTGTTTCCGTGGTCATGCGTGCCAGGCTGCGACTTAATGTCGGCATGAAGTCAAGCGAGCGGCACCAGGGGCCCCTGAGCGTCGGCGCCGCCGCCGCGCGCTTCGGGCTGGCCCCGCACGTCCTGCGCCACTGGGAGGCGGTGGGCCTGCTCGCCCCCGCCCGGGACCCGGCCGGCCGTCGCCGTTACGGGGCGGCCGACCTCGTCCGTATCGCGGTCGTCCTGCGCGCCAAGGAGGCCGGGCTGCCGCTGGACACGATCCGCCTCCTGACCGCCACCGCCGATCCGGCCCGGCGCCGGGAGGCCATCCGCGACGAGGCGGCGGCGCTGCGCGCCCGTATCGTCGCCGCCCGGGCCTCCCTCGACCTGCTCGAACGCGCGCTCGCGTGCGACCACGAGGACATCGCCCGGTGCCCGCACTTCCAGCGTGCCGTGGCCGACCGCGTCTCCCTGCCCGGCCCGGCCCCACACCCCCGTACGGAGCCGTGAGGGGCTCAGCCGCCCGCGGCCAGTTCGCCGCTGAGGCTGCCGTGCAGGCGGGCGCTCGGATCGTTGAGACCGGTGATCTCCACCGTCTTGCCGCGCTGCGCGTACTTGGCCTCGATGGCGTCGAGGGCGGCGACGGAGGAGGCGTCCCAGACGTGGGCCTCGCTCAGGTCGACGACGACCCGGTCCGGGTCGGTCGCGTACCGGAACTGACCGACCAGGTCGTTGGAGGAGGCGAAGAACAGTTCGCCGGTGACCCGGTAGACGACCGTGGTGCCGTCGGGATCGACGACGGCGGTGACCTCGGCGAGGTGGGCGACGCGCTTGGCGAAGATCACCATGGCGGTGACGGACCCCACGACGACACCGATCGCGAGATTGTGTGTGGCCACCACACAGGCCACCGTGATCAGCATGACGGCGATCTCGCCCGCGGGCATCCGGCGCAGGGTCCTCGGCGCTATGGAGTGCCAGTCGAAGGTGGCGAACGACACCATGACCATCACGGCCACCAGCGCCGCCATGGGGATGTCGGTGACGACCGACCCGAACACGATGCAGAGCACCATCAGGAACACGCCGGCGAGAAAGGTCGACAGCCTGGTGCGGGCGCCCGAGACCCTCACGTTGATCATCGTCTGACCGATCATGGCGCAGCCGCCCATGCCGCCGAAGAGGCCGGTGACGATGTTGGCGATGCCCTGCCCGATGGACTCGCGGGTCTTGTTCGAGTGCGTATCCGTGATGCCGTCGACCAGCTTCGCGGTCATCAGGGACTCCATCAGACCGACCAGCGCCATGGCGAACGCGTAGGGGGCGATCGTCGTGAGCGTGTCGAGCGTGAACGGTACGTCCGGCACGCCCGGAACCGGCAGGGACGACGGCAGCTCGCCCTTGTCGCCCACGGTCGGCACCGCGATGCCGGCGGCGATCGTGATCACGGTCAGGACCGTGATCGAGACGAGCGGGGCCGGGACCACGGTGGTGATCCTCGGGAACAGCACCAGCATCACGAGGCCGGCGGCGATGAGCGGGTAGACCGGCCAGGGCACGTCCCGCATCTCCGGCACCTGCGCCATGAAGACCAGGATGGCGAGGGAGTTGACGAAGCCGACCATGACGCCGCGCGGGATGAACCGCATCAGCCGCGCCACGCCCAGGGCGCCCAGCATGATCTGGAAGACGCCGGCCAGGATGACGGCGGCGACGAGGCAGCCGAAGCCGTGTTCCCGGTTCAGCGGCGCGATCACCAGCGCCACGGCGCCGGTCGCCGCGGAGATCATCGCCCGCCGGCCGCCGACGATCGAGATCGTCACGGCCATGGTGAACGAGGCGAACAGGCCGACCGCCGGCGCGACGCCCGCGATGATCGAGAACGAGATCGCCTCGGGGATCAGCGCCAGGCCGACGACCAGACCGGCCAGGATCTCGGTGCGCCACACCTTCGGATCGGACAGCCAGTCGGGTATCCGGCCGCGTGGACGCGGGGACGGGGACGCGGCGGGCGCGGCGGCGGGAACGGCGGAAGACAAGGAAGCGGGAACCTGTCGTACTCGGGCGCACCCCGTTCGGCGGGCCGGGGCCGGGGCGCACGGAAGGAGACGGGGCCCGGGCGGGGCCCCGCGGGCGGCCCCGGAGATGCGGAGCCGTACGTCGGAAAGGAGGGCAGACGCGGTGCTCCGGCGGCACGGACGGAAGGCGCGACCGGCGCGGCAGGGGTCAGGCCCGGGAGCGGATCCTCAGGGGCGGGCAGCCGAGCGCGGCGGGCGTCGCGGCTTCGCGCACGCAGCTCTCCTGCGAGAATCGGGGCTCGGCGCGGGGCAGCGGAACACCGGCCTCACCGACGGCAACTCTACCCTAACGTTAGGGTAGAGATCAGCGGGGATACGACGACGTACCAGAGGGTCAGGGCGTGGACGGCAAGCACATGCAGATCGGCGAGGTCGCCGCGCGAACCGAGCTGTCCCTGCGCACGATCCGGCATTACGAGGAGACCGGCCTGGTCATCCCGTCGGCCCGCTCCCAGGGCGGCTTCCGCCTCTACACCGAGCACGACGTCGCCCGCCTCATGGTGATCCGGCGGATGAAGCCGCTCGGGTTCACCCTGGACCAGATGCGCGACCTGCTCGACGCCACCGACCGCCTCGACGCCGACCGGGGCACGCTGGGCGCCGACGAGCGCGAGGCCCTGGTGGAACGTATCCGCGCCTACCAGCAGTCCGCCGCCGAACAGGTCGGAAAGCTTCGCGTCCAGCTCTCCCGCGCGGAGGACTTCGAAGCCACCCTGCGCGCCCGCGTCACCCCACCGCCCACCCCGTCCCCCGCTCCCACGCCCTCCCCCACGACGCGGGACTGACGCGCCGCCCGCTCAAGGCCGGAGGCCCTACGGGCAGGCGCGCAGCGACGCTTCAGCCCTGCGGGCCCCGCGCGTCCCAGGCCGCGAGGACCGCGTCGCGCTTGTCCTGGGCCAGGCCGACCGGGAGCTGCCCCTGGAGGTACTTCGGCGGCGGGTACCCGCCGTCCCGGAGCGCCCGCCAGGTGTCCGCGACAGTCTCGGCGACCGGGCGGCAGCGCATCCCGGCGGCCAGGGCCTTGGCCGAGGACGGGGTCCAGGTGCCGGCGAACTCCGGCAGGTCCGGCGCCCACAGCGGCAGCTCGGTCCATGGCGCGACGTCATGCTCCTGCCAGAACCGCTCGTCGGCCCAGACGAACGCGGCGTCCGACCCGGTGGCCTCGGCGCACGCGGCCAGCAGCTCGCCCATGGTGGTGTTCCCTGCTACGCCGGTGGTCAGATAGCGCCCGCTGTCGCCCTCGGCGAGCCGGTCGAGCAGGAAGGCCGCGATGTCCCGGGCGTCGACCAGCTGCATCACCCGGTCCGGGGAGCCCGGGGCCAGCACCCGCCCGCCGCGCGCGACGGTCTCCAGCCACCACGGCAGCCGCCCGACAGGCTCGCCGGGTCCGACGATGATGCCCGGGTTGACGATCAGCGCGTGCCCCGGGAAGCCCTCCTCGACGACCCGCTCGCAGCCCGCCTTGAGCGCGTTGTACGGCACGTCCTCCGGCGCCGCGTCGACGGCACAGGCGTGCCGGGGGAAGGATTCGTCGACGCTCTTGGCCGGCCAGTCGGCGTACGCGTGGAACGACGACACGAAGGCGTACGTCTCCACGTGCCCGGCCAGCGCCCGCACCGAACGCCGCACGATCCGGGGCTCGAACCCGCAGGTGTCGACCACCCAGTCCCAGTGCCGCCCCTCCACGAGCGCGGCCAGCGTCTCCTCGTCCTCGCGGTCCCCTCGTACCGCCTCCACCCCGGCGGGTGTCACTCCCGACTGCCCCCGGTTGAACAACGTCAGCTCATGCCCGCGCCGCAACGCCTCGTCGACGAACGCCCGCCCCAGAAAGACCGTTCCACCCATCACCAGGATCTTCATGTCCGCCAGCCTGTCACCCCGTGAAGTGGCCTCCAAGGGACGGCAGTTGTCCTCACAGCTGAATCCGCCGCATCGTCAGGTCCCGGCGCCTCGCTCGCCGACCGCGCTCCCTCCGGTGGTGGGCCGGGTGGGGACCGTGTGGGAGCCGGCGGCCGCTGCCGTCGCGTAGTGGGCGGCGGTGGGCGGCCCGGTGGGGCGGATTCGGCCGACCAGAAGGGACAGGACGACGCCGAACGCGCAGAAGAGGGCGAGACCGATGGAGGAGCGGGAGAATCCGGCCGCGAGCGCGTCCGCCACCGCCGTGCTGCCCACGTGCCGGCGGGTATAGACCGCGCTGAACAGGGCCGCGGTGACGGCGGTGAGGACCGCCGACCCCACGTAGCGGCCCATGTTCGAGATACCGGACGCCGCCCCGACCTGGTCGGTGGTGACGCAGGCGGTGGCCACGGACGACGAGGGCCCGTTCGCCAGCCCGAGCCCGAAGGCCAGCACGATCAGCGGCCCGACGAACGCGGCGTACCCCCCAGGACGCGTCGACGAAGGCGAACACGGCGAACGCGACCGTCGCGATCCCGAACCCGGAGGCGATGACCCGGCGCGCGCCCAGGCGGTCGAC